>DATHAZ010000165.1:0-13236 GCA_035296445.1 Pyrinomonadaceae bacterium
AAACCAAACTCTCCCCTTCAAATTTCAACGAAGGGACAATGATGAAAAATAAACTGAAAGTAATTCTGATGATGTGCGCGCTGCTGGTCGGCACGGCGTTGACGGCCGCGGCGCAGACAACTTACCGGACGCGCAACGGCCGCACGGTGACGGTCTACCCGAACAACCGCCGCGTCGTGCGCACGCAGAACGGCCGCACCATCGTGCGCGGCGCAAACGGTCGCACGGTCGTGCATCGTCAGAACGGGCGCAGCGTGGTCGTCTTACCGAACGGCAGGCGCGTCGTGCGCAGTTCGCGCAGCCGCCAGTCGTACCCGCAAGTCAGCCGCGGGCGCACTTATCGCACGCGCGACGGCAGGCTCGTCACCGTCCTGCCGAACGGCAGGAGAATTTATCGCTAAGCTGTCAGGACGAGGAAAGGGTGAAGTAGTAATCGGCGTTGTACACTGACAAGCTGCGCGACCGCGACGACAGGCGCAGCCGCTATCGCCGCTAAGAACCACTGAGCATGTGCCGGTGCAATAGTGAAGGGGCAGCTCTCGGGCGAGGGGCTGTCCCTTCACTTTTCACACAGGGGGCGCGCAGGTTCGCTTCGACGCGCGAGACAGAGGCGGGTCGGGCGGTTGATACTTTATGGACGAGCAGGCAGACAACTCCGACCGCGACGCGCTCGACTCGCCGGGGCGCACGGCGACGGCGGCCGACGTGTCGGATGTTGAACTCGTCGCGCGCGCGGGCGCGGGCGACGCAGACGCCTTCGAGGAACTCTTCAACCGCCACCGGCGTCGCGTCTCGCTCATCGGCGGTCGCTTCTTTCGCCAGCGCGAACAGATCGAGGAGATCGTGCAGGAGTGCTTCATGAAAGCCTACTTCGCGCTCCCCGACTTCGCCAACGGGCAGGAAAATTCTTTCGCCTCGTGGATCGCACGCATCGCTTTTAACGTCTGCTACGACGAGTTGCGGCGACAGAAGCGGCGACCCGAGAGCGCGGCCGGCGACATCTCGGAAGAGGAAGCGGCGTGGTTGAAATCGCAACTGCGCGCCGTGGGCGCGGGCGCGGACGTGGAGGCCGCGGCCATCGCGCGCGATCTGGCCGACAAGCTGCTCGCGCGCCTCAGCCCCGAAGATCGCCTGCTGCTCGTCATGCTCGAAGTGGAAGGAATGTCGGTGGCCGAGATCGGCGAGTCGAACAGTTGGACGATCTCGAAGGTCAAGGTTCGCGCGCACCGTGCGCGGGCGGCCTTGCGTCGCGTGCTGGAGAGATTCGTGTAACCCGAACGCGCGCGCGCGCGTTTTCATTAACGAAGCCGCCGCTGGAGAGCCGGCGGCCGAAGGGCGGATAAAACTACCATGATCGGCAATCACAAAAAGGGCGAACCGGGCGAACGGCTTGAACGTTTCGGGCAGGCTATCGTGCGCGCCTCCGCGGCGGCGAACGACGCGGAAGCCGAAGCCGCCGCCGCATCTCCCTTCCTGTACGCGCGCCTGCGCACGCGCATCGCCGCCGAAGAGGAACGGCGCGCGGGCGGCGAGACGTGGCTCGCGCTGCTCGGCGTCGTCTGGCGTTCCGTGCCCGCGATGGCGCTCGTCGCACTGGTCGCCTTCGTCCTGTTCTGGACTACGAGCCTCGGCACGACGATCTCGCCCGGCGTCCTCAGCGACGAGGCGTTGATGGACGCGCGCGACGCCGGGATCGAGAGCGTCGTGTTCGCAGAGCGCCGTTCGCTCTCCAGCGACGACGTGCTGGCGACGATCCTTGTCGAAGACGAGCGGGAGGTTTCCAGATGACGACCTCACCCCGGCGCGGCTCGACCCGGCTGAAAATCCTGCTGGTGCTCCTCGGCGTCTTCCTGCTCGGCGGCGTGACCGGGGCGTCGCTCGCCAGTTTCTACCGTCTGCGCGGTGGCCCCGAACGGCACGAGGGGCGCAAAGGCGGCGGTAGCCGGGAGGACAAAATTTTCGAGAGCCTGCGCCGCGACCTGACTCTGACCGAACAGCAGGCGACCGAGATACGCGCCATCCTCGACCAGACGCGCAACGATTACCGCGCCCTGCGCGCCGAGGTGCGCCCGCGCTACGACTCCGTGCGCCAGAACGCGCGCACGCGCATCCGCGCCCTGCTCACGCCCGAACAACAAAAACTCTTCGACGCCCGCGCGGCCGAACGCGACGCCCGCCGCAACGACGACGAGAAATAGATAAGCTCAAACGACATCCGAAAATTGCAGGGGCGCGCAAACTCGATCCCGGCGCGGGTCTTAAATGAAAGCAACGCGCGCCGGGATCGAGTTTTCCTCCACGATGTTCGCCGCCCTCAGTTTTTGACCGTGGCCTTTGTCACCTGCGTCAGATCGATCTCGTAGGACTCGCCGCTCCTGGTCATCAGCGTGAGCGTGCCCGAGGCCGGCAGGCACATCCGCTCGCCGGCGGCCACAGTCTGCGTCGCCTGCGCGCCCGATGCGCCTCCGTCGGTTTCGACCGCGCCGGCGAGTTCGAGTTCGTACTTGAGGTGCTTGATGTCCCTGTCCTCGCGCATGAAGACCTTGACGATGACGGGCTGGCGGCGGGCGAAGCTGCGCGTGCGCGACTCTGTGCGCCCCGACTCGTTGGCGACGACGCTGAACTTCTCAAGGCTTCTCCCGGCTTCGTCCAATAGTTCGACATCCATCAGCGTCGAGTAGGCTTTCGTCTTCGCCGTCGCCGCCAGTTTCACCTCGCCCTTGCCCGCCGTGAATCGCCAGTAGTGCGTCGTGGCGTCGCCGTCGTATTCGCCCTCCGCGCTCGTCGAGGCGAACGGCGTCGGGTTCTTCCGATCCGTCGAAGGCTCCTGCGCCGCAGCCGGCCCGGACGAGAGCGCCAGCGCGAAGACTACGCCCATCATCGCCCGCGCCACCCGCGCGCGGCCGAACACCGTCGCCCTGCCAAAATTAACTTCACTCATCATACTTTCCTCCTTCGCCCGTGCGGGCTTTGTAAACGGCCTCGATGGCCTCGGTTGAATGTTTATGACTTGCTCGCCCGCTCAGTAATAGACGGGAAAGACGCCGAGCGGCTCCTGGTGCGAATTGTTGACGTACTTGAAGCCGGGGCACGAGGCGGGCGGCGGCACGAACCCGTAGTCGCCGATGCGCGTTCCGAGCGGCATGCTCTGTTTCCTCCAGACGGCGGAGGCGAGCGCGGAGCATCCCTGGCAGCCGAACGCCTCGTTGAACTTCGCGTCGTCCGTCCAGCGGAACGAGGAGGAGACGCGTAAGTTGAATGTCGCGCCTTCGTGCATGTCCTCGATCCACGCGGCGTCATACTCGTAGTCGGCCGTGCAGCCCGAGCCGCAGACACCTATGACGCGTGTCGGATCGTGCTTCCAGGTCTTGCCGACGTAGCGGTTGAAGTTCGGCGTCAGGAAGACCGGGATGACGAGTCCCTCCGTCCCGGTCGGCACGTCGGCCAAATTCACGCGCACCGCCCGCGGCTCGAAGAAGTTTTCGGCATCGCCGACGCTGACGGTCTGCGTCTCGGAGAGCCGGATGCCGTTCGGGTTGCGCTTGATGCGCAGGTAGACGACGGCGGGGCGTCCGGCGAGCGCGAGGTTCTTCGTCCCCAGCGCGAAGGGGTTGCCGCGGACGACGCCGCAGCCCGTCTGCGCGTTGACGCCGTCGTAACCCATCTCCTGCCAGTTCTTCCCCGGCGCGATGGGGAAGGCGCACTTGCCCAGCCCCGTCAGTTCTTTCAGTCCCGTCTTCGCGCTCTCGACGAGCTCCTTGCGCAACTGCTCTTTCGGGTAAGCGAGCAGCGTGTCGGCGAACTCGCCGGCCGCAGGCATCTGGCCGATGGCGTAATCCACGGCCGTGGCGGCGATGAAGGCCGCGCCCTGATCGGAGAGTTGCGCGATGGTCGGGAGGTGCGGCGGCAGTCCCGCAGCCGCCATCGCAACGCTGAGGCCGACGCGCACCGCGCCCCTGACCCAACCGCACGCGCCGTCGTTCTTGCCCGGCGGGCACTGCCCGAAGGTGATCCAGACGGCGACGGCATCAACGATGACCTGCTGAATCCGGTCGTAGACTTTGGCGACGAAGTCGAGCGTGAAGGCGAGATATTCGAAGAACGTCTCGGGGTCTTTGCTGTACTTGTAGCCGTCCAGCAGATCGGCCGGCGCGAAGGCGCAGCCGCGCGTCCAGATGGGATCAGGCCAGCCGAAATCCGCGTCGGGCGCGCCGATGGAGAACGTGCATAGGCCGCCGACCTTCTTGTTGCAGTTCAGGTAATTCTTATCCACCGGCTCCTCTGCGAGGAGTTGATACATGGTCGCCTCAGACAGGACGCCGTAGTGATCCGTGCGCGGCAGGTAGCTGAGGAACTCGACGCTGATGGGACTTTTAGCGGCGGGGTCTGAACCGAGCACTTCGTCCTTCGCCTTTTTATACGCCGCGGCCTTTGCAGCCCTCTCGGCGACGCCCTCCTGAATGGCGGCGGACACGTTTGTCACGTCGAACTTGATCCACGGCGAAGGGCCGCCGACGCACCTGTACCTCGTCGCGCCTTTGACGATGCTCGTGCCGGAGGCCGCGACCGGCACGACGCGCACGTAGGCCGAGACGTTCGACTTGAAGGGCAGTCCATCCCAGATGAAGCTTCGCGGGACTGAAACCGAGACGGCCTGCCTCGCCGCCTGCCCGGAGGGCGAAGCGGGCGCGGCGGCGGGCGGCGCGGCGAAGGTCGGCGCGACGAACCGCTGCCGCACGATGGCCTCCGAGGCGTCCCAGTCGTCGCACGTCCGCGACGCGCCCGCGACCAATTTCGGCTGCGAGGTCGCAAGCTGGACGGCGACCTTCATCTCGGCGTCTTTCGCGGCGGTGAGGAAACGCAACTCCTGCTCGCCCTCCACGCCGGTCTGTAGGGAGATGGCCTTTTCATAGGCGCTGACGTACTCCTTCTGACCTTTGAAGTCGGGGTCGTAAGCCTGCTTCGGCCGGACGAGCTTGGCCGTGAGTTCCCACGGCGCGCCCTGAGTTGTCGGCTTCGGGCCTGCCTTCGCGAAGCGGGCGGCGAGTTCTCGCTGCGCGCGCACCACGTCGCCGAGTCCGCTCGGCCGCGCCTCACAACGATAAGCGCGCGCGATGAAGAAGACGCGGAAGTGGTTCATCCTCGGATCGGATTTGTACCTGCCGAACTCGACGAGGCAACTCGACAGTTCGTAGTCGTCGCGCGTCACGCCCGGCGGCGGTCGCCTCGCGCCGGCCTTCGACATGACCATGCCGCCGCCCGTCGCGCTCCTGTCGCGCGGCTGGAAGAGGTTGCCGGCCTCCTCCTTCTTGAACGCGAGGGAGAACTTGTCGGTCGCCGCGCCTCCGGCCGACAGCGCGCCGGGTCTGCGGCACTGAAAGGTGACGAGCATGTACGCGCCCGCGTCCTCGACCGTAACCTGCTCGGCGCGCTTGTCGCCGCCGACGCACTGGAAGACCCCGGCCGCCCGTGAGTCGTTCATCAGCGTCACGACGGGGAGTGGCGCGAGCCTCTGCGGCACGACGAAGTTGGCGCGCTTGACGGGCGAAGCCCGCCCCATCTTCGCGAGTTCCGTCTCCACCTTCATGCTGAACAGGCGCGTCGGCCCGGCCACCTCGCCGCCCGCGACCTTTCTCTCGGACTTGCCCGCCTCGCCCCCTGCGTTCGGGGACGGCGAGTTCACGTTCGCCGTCGGAGACTCACGCCTGCCGCCAATAACGAAGGGGGTGTTGCGGCGACCCGCATCGCGGTTGGCGTTCGACGCTGCGTTCGCGTTCGCGCCGGCGTTGGCGTTCGTGTTGCCGTTCCTGTTGCCGCTCGCGTTGGCGTTGCGGACGACGCCCCGGTTAGCGTTTGAAGCGACCGGCGCGCCGCCTTCGCGGCGTAGCGTGCCCCCGCCGATACGCACGACGGGGCGGTTGGAATTAGCCTGTGGATTCGGCGTCGGCGCGGGAGTCGGCGCGGTGGCCGGCCGCACGATACGCACGGCCGGGCGGTTGGTGTTGCCCTGCTGCGTCGCGCTGCTCGCGTTCACAACGGCGAGCGGCGTGTAGACCAATGACGCGATCATCAGACATGTGGTGGCCGTGAATAGAAGTTGCCGTCTCTCGGTACTACGCATGATTGACCTCCCGTGTCAGGCGTCTTCGCGCCTGAAGAGTTTTGCCCGCGCCCCATCTGGAGCGGCATCTGCCGTCTCGCGCGGCTGGCCGCCGAACAGGTCGGACAGCGACTTGAGGCAGACGAGCGGAGGCTCGCCGGCCGCATCTTCCGTAAAGTGAATTGACCCGGCTTCGAGGCAGCGGTAGACGGCGCGCGGGGTGGTGCGCGCGTGGCGCGCGGCCTCTTCCGGCGTCGCGTGAATCGAGCGCGCGCCGCACGGTTCGCACCAGGCGGTGACGGCAACGCTGCGCCGCCCAATGAGCGTCACGCGCTGCGTCTCGACTGTGATCTCAATCCTTCTCTTCAATCGTTCGTACCGCCTTTCGTGCGGGTTGGGGGAAGACGGTGGCGGCCTTCGGTTTTAATTGCCTCGTCCGATCCGGGTGGGTTAATATTCGCCGCGCCGGTTGCGCATCCGCTTCCGACTTTCGCCCCCCTGCCGGCCACGACGCGGAAGGTACTCCCGACACGCGCGGGAAGTCCTCCGGAACTTCTCCGTTTTTTCTCCGAAACTTCTCCATCGTTCTCCGAGAGATGTGCCATGAGCGATAACCCGAAGCGTTTCTACGAGTTCGGTCAGTTCCGCCTCGATGCGTCGGACGGGCAGCTCTGGCTGGGTGGCGAGGAAGTGCCGCTCACGCACAAGGCGCTCAAGGTGCTGACGCTGCTCGTGGAGAGTGGTGGGCGACTCGTCGAGAAGGATGAACTGATAGGGCGCGTCTGGCCTGACGCTATTGTCGAAGAGAATCGTCTGGCCGATAACGTCTCGACCTTGCGCAAGGCGCTCGGCGACGACCCGAAGGCTCCGCAGTACATCAAGACCGTGCAGGGACGCGGCTACCGCTTTCTCGCCGACGTGCGCCGGTGCGGTGAAGAGGGCTTCGGTCTGCCGCCGCCCGCGCAGGTCGTCCTAACGGCACGGAGCACCCGCACGCAAATCGTTATCGAAGAGGAAGTGCCTGACTTCACGGCGGCGAAGCAGGACTCGACGCAGACGGGGGGCGACGCGGCAACCGCCCTCCTTCCAGCCGCCCGCGTGAACGGGCGTTCACGACTGTTCGCGGCAGCGTGTGTCGCCTGCGTCGCGCTCGCGGCCTTGGCCGCCGCCGCTTATTACTTCAGGCGTGCGCCCGCGCCCGTCCCTGGGGGAACGCAGCAGTTCAGGTCGCTCGCCGTCCTGCCACTACGGCAACTCGGCGCATTCTCCGGCGATGACGAATATCTCGGGCAGGGGCTGGCCGACGCCCTCATTACCAAGCTGAGCAACGTCCGGCAGATCGTCGTCCGCCCGACGAGCGCAGTGCTGAAGTATGGCGTCCCCGGCGCGGCGCGCCCCGACCTCGTCGCCGTGGCGCGCGAGCAGCAGGTAGACGCCGTGCTCGACGGGAGCTTCCAGCGCGCCGGCGAGCGGTTGCGCGTGACCGTCCAACTCGTGCGCGCCGCGGACGGCTCGCCGCTCTGGGCAGAGACCTTCGACGAACGGCTGACAGACATCTTCGCCGTTCAGGACGCCATCTCCGCCCGCGTCACCGGCGCGCTCCGTCTCAAGTTGAGCGAGGAGGAGGAGGGACGCGTCGCGCGCAAGTACACGGAGAACACAGAGGCGTACCGCCTCTATCTGCTCGGCCGCTTCTTCTGGAACAAACGGACGGCGCAGGGCTTCGAGCGCGCCGCCGACTACTACCGGCAGGCCGTCGCCGCCGACCCCGACTACGCGCTCGCACACGCGGGACTAGCCGAGACCTACGTGCTGCTGCCCAACTGGTTGGACACCCCGCCGGATGAAGCCTATCCTGCGGCCGAGCGCGCCGCGATGCGCGCGCTCGAACTCGACCCGCGACTCGCCGAGGCTTACACGGCGCTCGCCAGCGTCAAGATTTACCACCACCGCGACTGGGCGGGGGCGGGCGCGGATTACCGGCGCGCCATCGAGTTGAATCCGAACTACGCGACGGCGCGGCAGTGGTACAGCGAGTGGCTTGCCATGACGGGCCGCCTCGAAGAGGCCGTCGCCGAGGGCGCATTGGCGCAACGCCTCGACCCTCTCTCGCCCATCATCACCTTCGAGCATGGCGTCATGCTCTATTTCGCCGGGCGGCTCGAAGACGCCGAGGCGCAGATGCGTAAGGCGCTCGAACTCCATTCGGGAATGTTTCGCCCACACGTTTTCCTGAGCCGCATTTACTTCGACCGGGGACTCATCGAGCGGTCGGTTAAGGAGCGTGCGCTCCTGCTCGCGCAAGGCGACGAGGCGCGGCGCGCGCGTTACGAGGCGACGCTGCTGGCGGCCTACCGCGCGGGGGGGCGCGAAGGGTACTTGCGTAGACAGGTTGAGCTATGCGCTCTGCCCGAGATGCACCACGACCACAGGGTCGGGGGGCGTGTGGAGAGTTGCGCGCGGCTGGGCGATAAAGATTGCGCCTTCGCCGCTCTTGACGAGGCCGAGCGGGTGCGCCACCCCATCGTGGATTTGATCAAAGTTGATCCTTATTTCGATTCGCTCCGCTCCGACCCGCGCTACGCCGAGTTGATGCGTCGCTTGAAACTCCCGCTGTAGCAGTTATGCGCCCGGTGTTTATCGTCACAGGTATCTACGGCCCGCAGACCGCCGCCGAGATGATGCCGAAGGCGCAGGCGCTCGTGCGCCGCGCGCTCGAACCGGACGCATCAATCTATCCTTCTAGTTGCCGCAAGCCTCCGGCGCAGCCTTCCCGTCGCCCGCGCGCGGGATTTATCGTCGGCGTCCTTAGCGGGACTTCGCTCGCGCCGACCCTCTTACAACTTCCGCACGAAACACTTGCCCGGCAGTTGACGGATCAACTCGCGCATCTCAAGGCCGAGCAGGACGCCGGTCAACTCAGAAACGGGCAGGTTGCTCACCCCGACGAGCGCGTCTATGTGGATGGGTTCGTCCGCCGACAGCAGGCCAAGCAACGCGCGTTCGCCGTCCGAGAGGTCTGCGGGAAGCGTGGGCTGCTGCGTGGCCGCGCCCGCCGCTCTCTTCTTCTTCTGCGGTTCGGGCGGCAAGAGGCGCGCGGCGATGTCGGGCGGGAGTTCGGCGGCCACGTCCTGCCACTGCTGCACGAGTTTCGCGCCCGCGCCTTTGATGAGATAGTTCGTCCCGAACGAGTTGCGCGAGGTGACGTTGCCCGGCACGGCGAACACCTCGCGGTTCTGCTCCATCGCCAGCCGCGCCGTGATCAGACTGCCGCTGTTCTCCGCCGCCTCCACCAGCACGACGCCCAAACTCAACCCGCTGATGATCCGGTTGCGGTACGGAAAGTTCTCCGGTATCGGCGGCGTCCCCAATGGAAACTGCGAGACGAGCGCGCCGCCCTTACATAAAATTTCTTCCGCCAACTTTTTATGATCGCGCGGGTAAACCTCGTCAACGCCCGTGCCCAATACGCCGACCGTGCGCCCGCCCGCCTCTAACGCGCCCCTGTGCGCGGCCGCGTCAATGCCTCGCGCCAGCCCCGACACGATGGTCACGCCGCGCGCAGCCAGATCGCGCGCCAGCATCAAGGCCACGTTCTGCCCGTAGGTCGAACAACGCCGCGAGCCGACAATCGCCACGCACGGCGCGTCTAGACACGCCTCCCACTCGCCGCGCACGTAGAGCGTGAGGGGCGGGTCGGCGATCTCGCCGAGGAGCGCGGGGTAAGTCCCATCGTCCAGCACCAGCACGTCCGCCCCGAGCGCGCGCACGCGCTCCAATTCCGCCTCCGCCTCGGCGTGTCGGTCGCGCAGGACGATGCTCTCCACCGCCTCCGGCCGCAGACGCAGACGCTCCAACTCCGAGCGCAGAGCCGTGAACACGGCCTCAGCCGACCCGAAACGTTCCAGCAAGCGCGCTGCCGCACGCGGCCCGACGCCCGGGGTCATGTTCAAAGCGATCCATTCTTTCATAACAACAGAGGATAGAGGTCAGAGGTTAGAGGTTAGAGGCCGGGAGAAGACAGCTTTAACTGACCTCTGACCTCTATCCTCTGACCTCTAATTTGTTGGCGGAGGCGTGTGGGAATCGAACCCACCCGAGCCTGTTCTCACAGTCTCACAGACGGTTTTGAAGACCGCGCCATTCACCAGAACAGATGCGCCTCCATGAGGTTTAAATCGCCTGAAACCCTACGCGCGCGGGGCGTCGGCTGTCAAGCGCGAGCCTCCGACCGCCTCTCATCATCGCCCCGCTGGAAACGCTCAAGCGCAACGCCCGCGCGCCGCCGGTTCGCCCCTCCCGCCCGCCGCCTCTTCCCTCCTTGACCGGCAGGCTGCGAGACGGTATCATAATTTTTCGAACGAGCGTTCGAAAAACGCAAAAATAACTTTTACGGCCGGACGTGCCGGCGCGAAAGGTTCAAACCGATGTTTGACTCCCGGAGCGTGCGGCCGCGCGAACAAACTGTTTGGAGTTCAGTTATCCGATGATTAATTTTGAGACCACACCCGAATCATACAAGCACTGGAAACTCGCGATAGACGGCGCGGTTGCCACCCTCTCGATGGACGTGCAGGAAGACGAGACGCTCGCGGAAGGCTACAAACTGAAACTCAATTCCTATGACCTCGGAGTTGACATCGAACTCGCCGATGCAGTGCGTCGTTTGCGCTTCGAGCACCCGGAAGTTCGGGTCGTGTTGGTGACGAGCCTCAAGCCGCGCATATTTTGCGCGGGTGCGAACATCTACATGCTCGGCACATCTTCGCACGCCTTCAAGGTCAACTTCTGCAAGTTCACCAACGAGACGCGCTGCTCCATCGAAGACGCCTCACGCAACTCCGGCCAACGCTACGTCGCCGCCCTGAACGGCACGGCTTCCGGCGGCGGCTACGAACTCGCCATCGCCTGCGACGAAATCTATCTCGTGGACGACGGCAACTCTGCCGTCTCGCTGCCCGAAGTTCCCCTGCTCGGCGTGCTGCCCGGCACGGGGGGACTCACGCGCCTCGTGGACAAGCGCAAGATTCGACGCGACCGCGCCGACGTTTTCTCAACGCTCGCCGAAGGGTTGAAGGGCAAGCGCGCGAAAGAGTGGGGGCTGATTGACGGTTATTTCCCGACGAGCAAGTTTCAGGAAGCGATGGCCGCGCACGTCGAAAGCCTCGTTAAAGACGGCGGCGCGAATGGCGCAGCCCCGCAGGGCATCAAGCTCAACCCGCTGCAAGTCGAAGCGACGAGTGAAGGGCGCGAGTACAAGTACGTCAGTGTGAAACTTAATCGAGAGAAGCGTTACGCGGACCTAACCGTGCGCGCGCCGCACGGCGAACAACCCGCGACCGTCGAAGAGATGGAACGACTCGGAGACGCCTACTGGCCGCTCCAGGCCTATCGCGAGTTGGACGACGCGCTCCTGCACCTGCGCATGAACGAGTTGGAGATCGGCCTCGTCTGCACGCGCACCGAGGGCAACGTCGAGGACGTGCTCGCCATTGATCGCGCGCTGCTCGCCAACCGCGACCACTGGCTCGTCCGCGAGATCATCCTGCACATGGCGCGCGTGCTGCGTCGTCTCGATCTGACGGCCAAGAGTTTCTTCGCGCTCATCGAACCGGGCAGTTGCTTCGCCGGAAATTTGCTCGAACTCGCGCTCTCGGCCGACCGCACCTATATGCTGAACGACCCGGAGGCGCGGGTCGAGGTCGCCACGAGCGAGTTCAACGCGGGCGCGCTCCCGATGTCGAACGGGCTGACGCGCCTCGGGTCGCGTTTTCTCGTCGCGCCGGAACAGGCTGAAGCGGTTCTCGCACATGCGGGCGCGTTCGACGCCGAAGCCGCCGAGGAGGCCGGACTCGTCACCTTCGCGCCAGACGATCTCGATTGGGAAGACAAGATTCGCGTGGACATCGAAGAGCGCACGTCGCTCTCGCCCGACGCCTTGACGGGCATGGAAGCCAGCTTACGTTTCGCCGGACCGGAAACGATGGACACCAAAATTTACGGCCGCCTGACCGCGTGGCAGAACTGGATTTTCCAACGCCCCAACGCCGTCGGCCCCGAAGGCGCGCTCACGAACTACGGCAAGCCGACGCAGGCGCAGTTCGACTATAAAAGAACTTAGTTTCAGGTTTCAGGTTTCAAGTTTCAGGACTGAGGTTGTTCGGTCTTTAACTTGAAACCTGAAACTTGAAACTTGAAACTTTGAGGGAATTATTATGAGCATGAATTTATACGAACGCATCCCGAACAACGTGAACCTGTCGGAAGACAAACGGCTCCAGCGCGCGCTGGAGAAGTGGCTGCCCAATTACCTCGACTGGTGGCGCGAGATGGGGCCGGACGGCTTTCAGGATAAGGAAGTCTATCTCCGCACGGCCATCAGCGTGCAGCCGGACGGCTGGGCGAACTTCGACTACGTGAAGATGCCCGATTATCGCTGGGGCATCTTCCTCAAGCCGGCGGACGCGGATGCGAAAGTCGGCTTCGGCGACAATTTAGGGATGCCCGTCTATCAGGAAGTGCCCGGCGAATTTCGCAACGCGCTGCGCCGCATCATCGTCACGCAGGGCGACACCGAACCCGCCTCCGTCGAACAGCAGCGCGAACTCGGCAAGACCTGCCCCTCGCTCTACGACCTGCGCAACCTCTTCCAGGTAAACGTCGAAGAGGGACGCCATCTCTGGGCGATGGTCTATTTGCTTCAACGCTACTTCGGGCAGGACGGCCGCGACGAGGCCGACGAACTGCTCGCGCGGCGCAGCGGCAACCCCGACAAGCCGCGCATCCTCGAAGCCTTCAACCAGCCCTGCGACGACTGGCTCAACTTTTTCTGCTTCACGATGTTCACCGACCGCGACGGCAAATTCCAACTCGCCGCGCTCGCCGAATCGGGCTTCGAGCCGCTGGCGCGCACCTGCCAGTTCATGTTGACGGAAGAGGCGCATCACCTCTTCGTCGGCGAGACGGGCGTCGGCCGCGTGGTCAAGCGCACCGCACAGTTGATGCGCGAAAACCCGAACGCCGACGTGCGCGAACTCGGGGGCATCCCGCTCGACATCCTGCAACGCTACATCAACTTCTGGTTCTCCTACTCGCTCGATCTCTTCGGCGGCGAGATCAGTTCCAACTCCGCAGAC
>DATHAZ010000166.1:0-11324 GCA_035296445.1 Pyrinomonadaceae bacterium
GGTCATGGCGTGTTTATTAATTTCGTTTACCAATGCGTTATCCGCCGGTCTCTGGTGTAAGCTAACGCCGTTCATGCGAGATTCGGGCGGTGGGCATCAGACGGCAAATTCGAGTGAGGCTTATGAAAAGAATCCTGTGGCTGGCGATCCTTCTTACGGTTTTTTCGCTGAAAACTTTTGCGGTCGAAACCATGCGGCTCGACTTCTATCACACCGGCAACTCCGCGCAGGAACTGTTCAGCGTGGACAGGGTCGTCATCGAGCCGTTGCCCTGGCCGGGCAATCCGCGCCGCGCCATTGACGAGTCGAACCTCGGCAAGTACCTCTTTGAAATCAGGGACAGACAAACCAATCGCCTGCTCTACTCGCGCGGCTTCGCTTCGATCTACGGCGAGTGGGAGACGACGGACGAGGCCAGGACGGCGAACCGCACCTTTCACGAGTCGCTACGTTTTCCCGCGCCCACCGCGCCCGTGCAGGTTCTGTTGAAGAAGCGTGACGCACAGAACGACTTCCGCGAAATCTGGACGACGACGGTTGACCCGCGCGACATCTTCATCTCGAACGCCAGGACACCTGCGCCCGCACGTCTTATCGAAATCGAGCGCAACGGCGACCCGTCCACGAAAGTTGACCTGCTCATTCTCGGCGACGGCTACACGGCGGCAGAGGCGGGCAAGTTCGAGCGCGATGCGCGGCGTCTCACCGGGACACTTTTCCAAACTTCCCCGTTCAAAGAGCGGCGCAGGGATTTCAATGTCTGGGGCTTATGCCCGCCGGCCACGGAGTCCGGCATCTCGCGCCCCTCGACGGGCATTCATCGCGACTCTCCGCTCGGTACGACCTACGACGCCTTCGGCTCTGAGCGTTACGTGCTCACGTTCGACAACCGCGCCTTCCGGCGGACGGCCGCTTTCGCCCCCTACGACTTCGTGGAGATTATCGCCAACAACCGAACCTACGGCGGCGGCGGAATATTCAATCTCTACGGGACGGTCGCCGCCGACAGCCAGTGGGCGCCCTACGTCTTCGTACACGAGTTCGGGCATCACTTCGCCGCGCTGGCTGACGAGTATTACACCTCGCCCGTGGCCTACGCACCCGCGACCGAACGCGTCGAACCGTGGGAGCCGAATGTGACCGCGCTGCTCGACCCGAAGAACTTGAAATGGCGCGACCTCGTCAGCCCCGACACGCCTCTGCCCACGCCCTGGGAGAAAGAAGCGTTTGAAAAATACTCGCGCGAGATTCAGGCGCGCAGGCGCGAGATACGCAGCCAGGGGCGACCCGAGCAGGAGATGGACGCGCTCTTTACGGAAGAACTGGCGCACGAGAAAGGGATGTTCGCGCGAGAGAAATATGCGAACAGGGTGGGCGCGTTCGAGGGCGCGAACTACGAGGCGCGGGGGTTCTATCGCCCGCAGGTTGATTGCCTGATGTTCACGCGCACGGACGCTTTCTGCGCCGTCTGCCGTCGCGCCATCGAGCGCGTCGTTGACATGTACGCACGCCCCTGAAGGCAGCGCGTCCGGCCTCCCGCGCCGCGCTTCATAATTGTTCGATTGCCGTCGCGCGCACGATCATCTTCTCCTGCCGGAAACGCGTTTCCAATTCGGCGCGATAGGTCGTCCACCATACGCGTTCGAGTTCGTCGGCCATGACTTCGAAGATGATGATCGCGTCGCGGCTGATGCGGCTGCCCTCTTTCCAGATTCCCTCCGCCGGCGAACTGCGGAAGGCCGTGACGCCGTCGAATTTTTTCATCAACTCGTCGCGCACGCGGTCATAAGCTTTTTGATCGAAAGCCTCACCTTCGTTGTCGTACAGCGGCAGTAATATTTGAATGAGATACATCGCGACGATCAAACTCCTGTTGAAATATTTGTTCGGCCTTTTATTCGTACTTGGGGGCTTGTATCACTTCGTGAACCCTGCGCTCTACCTGCGCATGATGCCGCCATACCTGCCCTGGCATCTTTTCCTCGTCTATCTCAGCGGGTTCTTTGAAGCGTCGCTCGGCTTATTGTTGTTCGTCCCGAAGTACACGCGCCTCGCCGCGTGGGGACTCGTCGCGCTGCTCGTCGCGGTGTTTCCCGCCAACGTTCAGATGGCGCTCAACCCGCAACTTTTTCCGGAAATCCCGCACGCCGTTTTGTGGCTCAGACTGCCACTGCAAGCCGTGCTCATCGCATGGGCTTACCTGCTCACGCGCGGTCGCCGGGAAAGCGACGGCCATGCAGATCATTCCCCCTAAGCAAACTGCCCGGCGGCGTAGCCCGAAGCCCACGCCCATTGAAAATTATAACCGCCGAGGTGGCCGGTCACGTCAACCACTTCGCCGATGAAGTAGAGGCCAGGCACGCGCGTCGCTTCGAGCGTGCGCGAAGATAGCTCCGAAGTAGCGACGCCGCCCGCCGTCACCTCGGCTTTTTTGAATCCCTCAGTCCCGGCGGGCGTGATCTGCCAGCGTTGAAGTTTTTCGGCGAGCGAGTTGATCTCGCGTTCCGATAATTGCCTGAGCGGTCGAGACGGCGCATAGAGATTGCACCACGCCTGCGCGAAGCGACGTGGCAGATAGTGGCCGAGCAGCGTCGCCAACTCGATGTCGGAATCCGCACGCTCAAGCAGTAGCGAGCGGGCGTCCGTATCCGGCAGCAGGTCGAGACCGACGACTTCGCCACGCTGCCAGTAGGAAGAGACTTGCAGGATGGCGGGGCCGCTCAAGCCCCTGTGCGTGATGAGTATGTTTTCGCGAAACGACGCGCCGCCGCAACTGGCGTGCGCGTCGAGCGATACGCCGCTCAAACCCGACAGGCGCGCCTGCGTGTCGGCGTCCAGTGTCAAAGGGACGAGCGCGGGGCGGGGCGGTTCTATACGCAAATCGAACTGCCGCGCGAGTCGGTAGCCGAAATCGGTCGCCCCGAGTTGCGGGATGGACAGGCCGCCCGTGGCGACGACGAGCGAGGCGGAGGTGAAACTTCCCTGCTCCGTCTCCACGCGAAACTTGTCGCCGCGCTCAATTCTTCGCACGCGACAGTCGCAACGAATTTCCACAAGCGCATCCGCACATTCGGCCAGCAGCAGGTTGATGATCTGGCGCGCGCTGCCGTCGCAGAATAACTGCCCCAGTTTTTTTTCGTGGTAACTGATCCCGTGTCGCTCGACGAGCGCGACGAAGTCGGCGGGCGTGTAGCGCGCGAGCGCGGACTTGGCGAAGTGCGGGTTGGCGGAGATGAAGTTGGCCGCGCTCGTGTTCAGGTTCGTGAAATTGCAACGCCCGCCGCCGGAGATGGCGATCTTTTTCCCGACCTGCCCCGCGTGCTCGACGACCAGCACCCTGCGCCCGCGCCGCCCGGCCTCAATCGCGCAGAAGAGGCCGGCCGCCCCGCCCCCGATGATGATCACGTCCTTCTCTATCAAGCTCTTTAACTGTTCGACGTTGGGATTTTGTGTAACGCCTAACTATAACGTTTAAGCTGCGGGCGCAAAAACCCGCGCCGCCGGGGCGACGCGATATTGCTCTGTTTACAGCGGTAGTTGAAGGCGCGCTTCGCAGCCCGTGCCGCGTCGTCGGTTGGTGAGGGTCAGCGTGCCGCCGTGCGCTTCAGCGATCTGGCGGCAGAGGACGAGGCCGATGCCCGAGCCACCCGGTTTCGTCGTGAAGAACGGGACGAAGAGGTTCGTCGTGTTGGAAAGACCGGGGCCTTCGTCCTCCACGATGAGGGTGAAATGGTTCGTGTTCCTGATCCAGCCGACGGAGACGCCGCCGCCTGTTTGCAGGGCGGCGTCGGCAGCGTTGCGCTGCAAGTTGATGAGCAGTTGTTCGAGTTGGTCTGCGTCGGCCTGAATGGTTAGTTCCGCGCCCGGCACGATTTTGACGTGCAGGCGCGTTTCGAGTTCCGCCACCCGGCGCACGAGTTCGTGGACGTTGACGGGCGCGAAGCGCGGCGGGGGCAGGCGCGCGAGATGCGCATAGGCCTGCATGAAGCGGCTCAGGGATTCGGAGCGCGAGCCGATGATGGAGAGGCCGCGCGCCATGTCGTCGTGCCAGTCGAGCGGTCGCGGCTCGCGCACGAGCAGGCTCTCCAGGCTGCCTGCGATGGATTTGATCGGCGTCAGCGAGTTGTTCAATTCGTGGCCGAGCACACGCACGAGTCGTTTCCAGGCTTCGCGTTCCTCCTCGCGTAGTTCGCGGCTGAGGTCTGAGAGGACGAGAAGCTGGTGCGGCAGACCGCGCTCGCGGAAGGTGCTGCGATGCACGCCCCAACGCCCCGCCCGGCCGGGAAAAGTCTTCGGGATGATCTGCGAATCGTCAGCGCCCGCGGAATGCAGAAACTCTTCGAGGCCGAGTTCGGCGGCGGTGCGCCCGAGCAGGCGACCCGAGGGTTGCGCGAACAGACGCTCGCCCGCGCGGTTCACGAGTCGCAGACGCTCCTCCCCGTCGAAGGCGAAGACGGCCACGTCTATCTCGCCCATCACGGTGCGCAGAAGCGCGGAGGCTTCCATCGCGCCGAGCCTTTGCGCGCGCAGTGTTTCGCCGAGCGCATTGACTTCGAGCATCACGTCGCCGAGGGCGTCTTCGCGTCCCGCGCCGCGCGCACGGATCGAGTAGTCGCCCTCGCGCATGGCGGCCAGAAGGTTCGAGAGCGTTTGCAGGTGACGCACCACGCGACCGCGCAGGGAGAAGGCGAGACTGAGCCAGAAGCCGAGAATGAGCAGCGAAAGCGTCCACTGCACCTTCGGCGAATAGGGACGATACCAGATCAGCAGGAGCGAGATGAGCGTGCCGGGAAAGCCCCCGGACAAGGCCATTAAGAGAATGCGCTGCTCGTGGTTCAGCCTGTCACGGCGGGGGGGTTTATGTGGCTGCTGGCCTTCGGTCATAAGCCGTAACGCTGGAGTCGTCTGTAGAGCGCGCTGCGGCTGAGTCCGAGCGCTTCGGCCGCCTGCCCGACGTTGTTGTCGAAGCGCGCGAGTGTTTTGCGAATCAGGAAACACTCTACCTCATCCAGACTCATCTCTTCGAGCCTGCGTTCGGCCTCCGCCCCCGCCTGCAAATTGAGGTCGGCGACCTCCACCGCCTCACCCTTCGCCATCAACACCGCGCGCTCCACGGCATGATCCAACTCGCGCACGTTCCCCGGCCACTCGTAACGAAGCAGCGCGTTCGTCGCATCGTCTGAAAACGTCGTCAGAAATTTGCGGTAACGACGCACGTAAAGCTCAAGGAAGTGGCGCGCGAGCAGCGGAATGTCTTCGCGCCGTTCGCGCAGGGGCGGCAGCCGTATCTCGACCGTGTTCAGACGGAACAGTAAATCCTGCCGGAAACGACCAGCCGCAACTTCCTCGCGCAAGTCCGCGTTCGTCGCCGAAAGTATACGCACGTCCACGCGCCGCGTCTTCGAAGAGCCGACGCGCTCGAACTCGCCCGTCTCGACCACGCGCAGCAGTTTCGCCTGTTGCGCGATGGGGACGTTGGCGATCTCGTCGAGAAAGAGCGTGCCGCCGTCGGCCAACTCGAAACGCCCGACGCGATCCGTCTTGGCGTCCGTAAACGCGCCCTTCACGTGGCCGAACAACTCCGACTCGAACGTGCCTTCGGAGAGCGCGCCGACGTTGACCGTGACCATCGTCTTCGCGGCGCGCGGCGAAACGGCGTGCAGCGTCTGCGCGACCACTTCCTTGCCCGTGCCGTTATCGCCCGTGACGAGGACGTTCGCGTCCGATGCGCCGACGCTCTCGATCATCTGGAGCACCGGACGCATGCTCGGGGCGGTGGCGATCATGCGCGCGGGTGCGTGGCCGTCGCGCAACAGCTTGTTCTCGGCTTCGAGCCGCTGCCCCTTGCGCAGCGCGCGGCTGAGTTCGATCTGCGTGCGCAGGACGGAGAGCAGGCGCGCGTTCTCCCACGGCTTCTGGATGAAGTCGCGCGCGCCGCGACGCATCGCCTCGACCGCCACCTCGACGCTGCCCCACGCCGTCATCACGACGACGGGCAGCGTCGAGTCAGTCGCCTGTATGCGCGAGAGCAGGTCGAGTCCTTCCTGCCCGGAGGTTGTGTCGCGCGTGTAGTTGAGGTCTATCAGGAGCAGGTCGAACTCCGTCAACCTGATCGCCGAGAGCACGGCGGGGGGTGAAGTGACGGCCTCGATGTGATAGCCTTCGCCCTTCAACAACAGGCGCAGGGCTTCGAGCACGTCGGGCTGATCGTCGGCGACGAGCACGCGGGGAGTGGATGCTTCAGGTGGCTTCATACGCTTAAGTGAGACGCTTCCCGGTCAGATCGGCTTCGCTCGCGGCATTGTAATCGCAAAATTTCACTCAAACGCAGCTTGCACGTCCCCGGCGCGTTTTCCGACTTTCGACCGCAACGAGGCGCAATGTTCACAACTGCTTTTTCGTGACGGCCGTCAGCACGCGCCCGCGTTCGTGATCCGACGAGAGCGCGTGCGCCGCCTCGATGATGGCGGCGCGCACGGACGCGTTCGCGGAGTTGGTTCCGGCCGCGCGGATCAACACGTTCGCCTTCTCGAAATCCGAACTCATCCCGCGCGCGGCTTTGAGCGCGAGCAGAAGCGTCTCGGCCGAAACATCGCTCCGCTTAAACAGCACGGCCAGCACGCGCCCGCGCTCGTAGTCCGACGAGAGCGTGCCCGCCGTCTCGAAGAAGGCGGCGCGCACGCCCGCGTCCGCGAGGTTGTTTTTCAAAACGTGGATGAGCAGCGTGGCCTTCTCATAGTCGGAACTGATTGACCTCGAACTCTGCGAGAGCAGCTTAGACAACTGTTCGCCGCTCAAATTTCCCCGCTCGACGAGCGCGCTCGCATAGACGCGCCGCGCGTGGTCGGTTTTGAGCCGCGCGATCTCTGCGAGCACGGCGTTTGCGCCGCCACGCCTGAGAATTCTGTCCACGCGCGCCTGCGCGTCGTAGCCACTCCCGGCGACCGAGTCCGACAAGAGCCGCGCCAGCCACTTGCGCGCGTTATCGTCGAACGGCCGCGCTTCATCCTGCTCCCAGTATTGACGCTTGAGTTGGCCGTCCGCCCCCGGCGTCACTTCGAGCCTGCGCACCATCGCGCCGCGTTTCTCCGAGAGGCGAAAGTAGCCGCCGTCTTTAATGCGTTCCACGTCCGTGTAGTCGTCGTTGAACTGCACGTTCTTCGATGTGAGCGTGATGTTCGTCCCGTCTTCGTCGCTGCTGTGCGTCCAGCGCAGGGTGGTCTCGTTGATCTGGATATGATCCTGATCCGCCTTCTTTTTCGTTTTGGCGTTCTTCTCACCTTGCGCCGACGCATCCGCGACCGACAGGCACATCGCCAGCGACAGGACGATGAAAATTTTCTTAATCATAACTTGAACCTCAAACCTTCTTTTCTATTCCTTTTCTATTCATAGTGAAGCGCGGTGATGGGATCAACCTTCATTGCGCGGCGCGCCGGGATGTAGCTGGCGAAGAGCGCGACAAACGCCAGCAGGAGCGAAATCGAGATGAAGATCAACGGGTCGGTCGCGCTGACGCCGTAGAGCAGGCCGGACATGAGCCGCGTCAGGGCGAGCGCACCGGCCAGCCCAACCACGACGCCGATTAAGGTCATTAACATCGCCTGCCCAACCACGAGTTTCAGAATATCACCGCGCGATGCGCCGAGCGCAATGCGAATCCCCAACTCGCGCGAGCGCTGCGAGACCGTATAGGCGATGACGCCGTAGATACCGACCGTGGCGAGAATCATAGCGACGGCGGCGAAGAAGCCGAGCAGCAGCATGTTGAAACGCTGCGGCGCAACCGCCCGCGCGAACGTCTCGGCCATCGTCGAGATTTTCGTCACCGGCTGATCCTTATCCACCGCCAAAACTTCCCTGCGTACCGCCGCGGAGAGATTCGTCGGGTCGCCCGGGGCGCGGATGGTGAGCGTCATATTTTGCCAGCCGCTCTGTTCGTATGAGAGATACATCGTCGGGCGCGCCTCGGCGCTCAGGCCGGTATGCCTGACGCTGCCGACGACGCCGACCACGGTGAAGAACGAGCGCGGGGTGTGCGAACCGTCCTCGTCTATGCGTTTGCCCAGAGGGTCTTCGCCGGGGAAGAAGCGGCGCGCGAACGTCTCGTCTATGACCATGACGGGGGGCGCATCAAGCCGGTCGCGTTCGTCGAAGTGGCGACCGCGCAGGATCGGAATCCGCATCGCGCGGAAATAGTCGGGCGCGATGACGCGAAAGTCGGCCGATGTCAGTTCGCTCTCAACTTCGGGGCGACCCTCTATGGAAAAGCCGTCAATCTCCTCCGCGCCGCTCAAAGGCAGGTGCGACACCGCGCCGACCGCCTCCGCTCCCGGCAGGCTCTTCACGCGCGCGATCAACTGACGGTAAAAATCCGCGATCTGCTTGTCGTCCGCGTACTTCTGTTCGGGCAAGCCGATCTCGACCGTCAGGATGTTGTCGGGCGAGAAGCCGGGCTGCACGTTTTGCAGGCCGACAAAACTCTTGAGCAACAATCCCGCGCTGATGAGCAGCACGAGCGCGAGCGCGACTTCCGAGACGACCAGCAGGCTGCGCGCACGCTGGCGGCGGGGGCTGGTGCTGCCGCTACGCCCGCCGTCTTTTAATGCCTCGTTGAAATCAGGGTGCGAGCTTTGCAGTGCAGGGATGAGTCCGAAGAGGACGCCCGTCAGGAACGAGACGAAGAACGTGTAACCGAGCACGCGGTTATCAATTCCGATCTCGGCCGGGCGCGGCAAGTTGCCGGGGCTGAACGCGACCAGCAGGTCAACGCCCCACATCGCCAGCCAGATGCCGAGCACGCCGCCGACCAGCGCGAGCAGCACGCTCTCGGTCAGGAGTTGCCGCACGACGCGCCGGCGGGTCGCGCCGAGCGCGATGCGGATGGCGATCTCTTTCTGCCGCGCCGTCGCGCGCGCCAGCAGCAGGTTGGCGACGTTGGCGCACGCGATCAAAAGCACGAAGCCGACCGCCCCGAGCAGGATCAGGATCGCAAGGCGACTCTTGCCCACCACCTGCTCGTGCAGGGACAGCACGGCCACGCGCCAGTCTTTATTATCCTCGGGATGCTGCTCCTCAAGTTGGCGCGCGATGTTGTCTAACTTCGCCTGCGCCCGCCCGACCGTTGCGCCCTCCGCCAGACGCCCGACGACCGCGATGTGATGGCTGTCGCGATTCTGTATCTCCCTGTCGGTCATCGCGTAGGGCGTCCACAGGTCGGTCTTCGCGCTGAAGTCGAAGAAGGCCGGCATCCCCATGTCCTGCGGGAAGGTGACGCTCGCCGGCATGATGCCGACGACCGTGTAACCGTCGCCGTCGAGCGTCAGAGATTTGCCCAGCACCGAGGGGTCAGAGCCGAAACGACGCTGCCACAACCCGTGGCTGATGACGACGACGCGGTTCGCGCCCTGCCTCTCGTCATCCGCGACGAAGCCCCGCCCCGACATCGGTTTCACACGCAGCAGCGTGAAGAGGTTGGCCGATGCCTTAACGCCCGTCAGACGTTGCGGCTCGTCGTTGCCCGTCAGCACCACGTTCCAAGTGTTGAGCGCGGCCATGCCCTCGAAGATGTCTGCGCTCTGGCGTCGCCACTCGACGAAGCTGCCGGTCGAGCCGGGCAAATGATCATAGCCGAGTTGCTTCCCGAACGGGTGCGTCTCCCAGAGCAACACCAGTTGCTCCGGCCGCTCGAAAGGCAGCGGGCGCAGGAGCACCGTGTTGACGACCGAGAAGATGGCCGTGTTCGCGCCGATGCCGAGCGCGAGCGCGAGCACCGTCACGAGCGTGAACCCCGGACTCTTCCAGAGCATCCGAAAACCGTAGCGCAAATCCTGTAACAGCGTCCGCACGTTATCTCCTATTCGTATCTCAGAGCGACCATCGGATCAACCTTCGTCGCGCGGCGCGCGGGGATATAACAGGCGAGGAAAGCGACGACTATGAGCATCAGTGTGACGCTCGCGAACGTCAGAGGATCAATCGCACTGACTTCAAACAGCAGGCTCTTCATCAGGCGTGTGAGGGCAAACGCCCCGGCGAGTCCGGCCGCGACGCCCGCCACGGCCAGTCTTAATCCCTTGCCGATCACCAGCCTCAATACATCGCCGGGTTGCGCGCCGAGCGCCATCCGCACGCCGATCTCCTGCGTGTGCTGCACGACGAAGTAAGACAACACGCCGTAGATGCCGAGGGCGGCCAGCAGCAGCCCCAGCGCGGCAAAGGCCGTCAGGAGAATCATCCCCTGCTGGCGTTGCGCCATCGCCCTGCCGAGCACCTCATTCATCGTGCGGACGCTTGCGACAGGCTGGTTCGGGTCAACTTCGCGGATGGCCTGACGCACGGCGGGCGCGAGGTCTGTGGGCGCGTTCGCCGTGCGGATAACGAGTTCGCGCGGGACGAAGAGGGTGTAAGGCACGCCGTAGCCGGCCTGCCAGTAGGGCACATACATCTCGGCCTTGACCGGCGCGTCCAGCCCCATCTGCCTGACATCCGCGACCACGCCCACTATCGTCAACCAGGGGTTGGTTTCGGGCGTCGCCACCTTGAACCGCTTGCCGATAGGGTCTGCGCCCGGCCAAAACTGTCGCGCCATCGTCTCGTTGACGATAGCGACCGGGGTTGCGCGTTCGTTGTCCCGCTCGTTGAAACTCCGCCCGCGCCGCAGCGCGAGTCCAATGGCCTGAAAATAGTCGGGGCTGACTTGACGGTGATTGGCATTCAAACCGTCGCCCGGCTCGGCCTCTCGCCCTTCAATCGCGAGCCCGTTCCCGCCTCCCCTCCAGACGAGCGGCACGGAAGTGGTGTAACCGGCAGACACCACGCCCGGCAAATTCCTGACCCGCTCCAATACCTGATCGTAGAAAGCCACGCGCTACGCATGTTCGCGGTATCTGCCGCTTGAGAGTTGGGTTCTCAGCGTCAGCACGTTGTCCGGGCGCAAGCCCGCGTATTGGCCGCGCAGCTTCGACAGAGTTTGTATCAACAGCCCCGCGCCCACCAGCAGCACGAGCGACAGAGCGATCTCCGCCACGACGAACGCGCCGCGCAAACGACGCTGCCCTGCCCCTCCGCCCGCGCGCCCGGCCGTACTCTTGAGCGCATCGTTCAGATCAATCCTGGACGCCTGCAACGCCGGAGCCAGCCCGAAGATGACGCCCGCGAGCAGCGAAACGAAAAGGGTGAAGCCGAGCACCGGCAAGTCCAGCGCGAGCACGGCCGATTCACGCAACCCCGCGGGGATTAGCTGTTGCAGAAAAGCCAGCGTCCACATTGACAGTAACAGGCCGAGGCATCCCCCGAGGCCGCCGAGCAGGAGGCTCTCCGTG
>DATHAZ010000167.1:0-16079 GCA_035296445.1 Pyrinomonadaceae bacterium
ACAGACGCTCTAACGCGCTCAACGTTTCGGGCAGCGCGCGCCCCAACTTGTTTTCCACTTGTTCGTTCACCCTCACGAAAGACTATTCAAATTTTTGATGACGCAGGAACATCGCGGCGTCCGGCTCCGAAAAAAAGACGAAGCGGACTTCTTCGAGACCGGCGCGCGCCGTAGTAGTAGCCGCCTCTTGCTCCGCGCCGGCGCTTTCGCCCGTTAAAAATTCTCGAACCGCACGGGACGCAACTCGCGCCGCCTTGTCGGGCGGATAGCCGTAAGCCCCGGTCGAGATGGCCGGAAAAGCTATCGAGGCGAGTCCGTGTCCGACGGCCAACGCGAGCGAATTGCGATAGCAGGCGGCGAGCAGTTCGGTCTCGCGCCCGCCGTGCTGTCCCCAGACGGGGCCGACCGTGTGGATCACGTGGCGCGCCGCAAGCCGCCCGCCCGTCGTGATGACGGCCTCGCCCGTCGGCAAGCCTTTCGGGTAACGCGTGTCTCTGAGACGGCGACACTCTTCGAGAATCTGCGCTCCGCCCGCACGGTGAATCGCACCGTCCACGCCGCCGCCGCCGAGCAGCGTCGAGTTCGCGGCATTTACAACGGCGTCCGTCGCCTGGCTCGTTATGTCGCCGACGACGACGCTCACGCGCCCGTCCAGAAAGCTATTCATTGTTTGAGCTGACAACTAAGTGTAACACCGTCCGGCCTGAAAATCAGTCTGCTAAAGACCGTCATCAAACCGCCCGCCGTTGAAGATGAATGCAGTTGCAGGGACGAGTTCGCCGCGCGATCTTCTAAAGACACGGGCGGCGAACTCGTCCCTGCAACCGCTCTCGCTCGCGCAACCTTCAAACGCCGGAGTCTTCCGATTTACTCCGCGACCTCTTCTCCTTCTTCGCGCGGCTCGACGCTGATTTCGTCGAACATGCCGTGGCGCATGAGGGCTGCCGCGACACCCTTCGACTTGTGCTCCGTGAGCGGGTGTTCGGGGTCGAGGCTGGCGATCTCGAACACCTCTTCATCCAGCAGGCGCACGCCCAGCATGCCGAGAGAGACGCCGGGCACAACCTCGATATCTTTCAGATTGTGTATGCGAAATTTACCCGTCTGCTCAACCCAGTCTTCCAGAAACGGATCGCGCAACGCGTGCTCGGCCTCGGCCTCGGTCAGGTAGGGGCCTTCCACGATCAGGCAGTATTCGCGGACGCTGTTAGTTTTCATGTTCTGCCACTGCCGGGGCGCGCCGCGCGTCACGCGAGAATTGTCGCAGGGTGCGCTATGGAGTGGCTAACTTTAACATCAGGCGGCGGCGGGCGGCAAAACTTTTTCGCGCGAGCACAGGACGGAAACTCCGGCGGGCGAATGCAAAAAGACGCCGCCGGAAGCATGCTGCATCCGGCGGCGTCCCTGACACTTAAACTGCCCGTTCATGTCGCGTAAAACGACCGGCGCGGGCGGCTGTGAAAAGTTAGTGGGCGGTCGTTGCCGCCTCGTTCAACGAACGGCTCAGACGCTCGAAGTAAGAGTTGAAGCTGATGTAGTCAGTGCCCTGAAAGAAGGCTCGCCCGCCCGTCTCGTTCGCGAAGCGGCTGAGCGCGCCCTGACCGTAGCTGACTGCCCGGCTGCTGAAACTCGTCAGGCCGACCGAAGGCGCGTAGAAGGAATAAATTGCGACATTGCGACGCTTCGCTTCGTCAATCGCGCGCGCCAGATCGTTGCTGTTCAGCGTCGAACTGGCATCGAACCCGCGCGACACGTCGAGGCCGTCGGAGATGAGCAACACCGCGCTGCGATTCTTCCCTTCCTTCTCGAAGCGGCGCAGGGCTTCGAGCACCACCACGTAAGGATTGAAAGGCGCAGCCAGTTCGCTCCCGACCGGGGCGCGCAGAGCCTTCCCCGCCTGCTCCAAATCCTCTGTGAACTCCTGTCGCACCTGCAACCTTCCGCGCGTCAAATAGCCGACCATGACGCGCGAGCCCTGCGGCAACCCGCGCACGAAATCCCGCGTCACGTCCAATTCATTGCCCACGCGCCGGACGAGATCGTCCTGCACCAGGATCGCCAGATCGAGCGGCGCACTGACGCGGCGCGCATTCCGCGATCTCTCGTCTGCATTACCGTCGGCGGCGGATGCCGGGACGACGGCCAATGCGACTGCGGCGACGATCAAAAGGTGCGCCGCCAACCCCGAAAATAATCTTTTAACCTTCAACATATCTTTCACCTCGTCCTGAAGTCTCTCTGAAATCAGGCGCAATTCACGTCAAACCAAACCCTTTGCTCATAAGAAAACGCGCAGGCTCAAATTGCTCGCCACGCGCGCTACGGATAATCGCGCCAATCATTAACGAACTATGTTGGCGGAATTAAGATGCGCGCGCGGGCATGCGGGATGGCTTGAAATTAAGGGATGAGGGCGGAGGGATGAGGGATGAATCAGAACAAGCATTCAACCTCTTGAGCTTTTTTCTTGTTCATCCCTCATCCCTCCGCCCTCATCCCTTTTTCGCGTGTAGCTGGCAGACGCCGTTGGCGTCGCAGGGCGGAGGGATGCCGAAAATTTGGTAGCGGCGTTTGGCGAGTTGGCGATAGAAGACGGGGCCGAGAACAGTGAACGGCCAGCGGGCGAAAAGCCACGCCAGCCAGCGCAGGCGCGGCAGCAGACGCAGGACTTCGATCCACGCGAAGAAGCCTTTCGACCACGTGCCGTCCCACCCGCGGCGCGTGTACATCTCTTCGGCCAACTGCTCGTGCGTGTGCGGCGCGGCGCGCCTGAGCGCCTCGGGTGAATTCAAGTCGAGCCATTCGAGCCGGCGTTCGCGGTCGAAGGGTTCGACGCGCGCGCGCATCAACCGGCAGAGCGGGCACTGGCCGTCCGTGTAAACTTCCAACCGTGCGGCCGTCTCGTTCAATTGCTTTCCTCCGTGATCGAGCGCGGGGGGCGGGCGGCGAAAGACTCCCCCTCGGCGAGACGCCGCTGCAATTTGCGCTGGTTGACGAGCAACATCCCGATGACGAAGAGTTGCAACACCTCCACGCCCGCCCACAACATGACCAGAAACCTCATTCGCTTGTCACCTCCCGGAAGGGACTTGCAACTGCACGCCCTGCCCGCCGCCGTACATGATCGTCAGCGCGCCCTGATGGTTCTTGATGCCGTCGGCGCGGGCGCGTTCGATCTCAAGTTGGAGTTCGAGTTTCTTGATTTCGAGCAGGGCGGGGTTGGCGAACGTGGCCGCTTCGATCTGTTTCGTCTGCGCGGAGATTTTGGCGGCTTCGAGTTTCGCTTCTTCGGCCTGCTTCTGCTTCTCGTTGGCGACCACTTCTGAGGCGGCGGCCTCGATGCGGTCGTCGAGGAAGTCGGGGTTGCCGATCTGCACGCTCTCCACGACGAGTTGCAGTTGGTTGGCGAGTTGCGGCGTCAACGCGTCGATGATGCGTTTCTGAATCCCCTCCTGATTCGCATAAATCTCGTAAGCGTTAAACTCTGCGAAGGCGTTGCGCGCCTCGGTCTGCAACAAGCCTTTCAAAATCTCGCCGCGCCGCCTGTGCCGCTCGTCCTGATTGAAGCTGTACTTGCGCACGTACTCGGCGACCTTCGAAGCGTCGCTGTAGGCGGTCACGTCAATGTTGACGTTCAAGGCCGCGTTGTCCTTGCTCGTGACGCGCACGGGCGCGCTCTCGGTGAACGACCTGATGTTGACTTCATGACTCTCCCGGCCCGGTGCGAGCGTCGTAAACCAGCCGTCCGCAGGCATGTAGACGCGCTCGATGCGGCCGAAATAGGTCACGACCTTAACCGTCCCTTCCTGGGCGTAGTCAATGTTGGCGTAAGCGGTCATCGTCCCGACCAAAACCACGATAATCAGTAGCACAATCCCCGCGATGAGGTATTTGCTGCTCGTCATTGAATCTCCTTTGTTGATGTCAACGATTTCCGGCCAGATGTTTTTGCTCTTTTTCATCACTCTGTTTAATACGCATTTGACGGGCGAAAGTTGTTATCTTGTTGTTACTTTCGAAGCTCGCGAATGAGAGCGATTGACACACATGCGTCCGGTAGTGAGATAGAGATGATCTCAATAGACGCCCAACCGCAGGATAAGACGCTTAAAGCTATCAGGTGGAGCTAAGGCGGCGTCTGCGACGCGTCTCCCGGTGGGCGTGGTAAGTGAGTCGGATGGATAGAGGAACAGCTATGAAACGCGCCTTATTATCGCGCGCCGCCTTCCTGCCCGTTACGACCCGTGATGTAGCGTTCGATCACGCCCACCAAAGCATTCAGCCTTTCATCGGTCGCCTTGATCTCCTGGTCGTGAATTTCGGCAATGGCGAGGAGCGCGTTAACGCTGTCCGCCGTCCGGTCGACTTTCTCCGATAAGCGTCCGACGGTCACAGTGAGTTGCGCCTGTTGCTCTATGATAAAGTCCATCTGCCGCTGTCTCTCTTCATCGGTCATCACGGCTTCGACCTCCATCGCAAAAGTTTACCTGAGTAAAAGTATATGCCATCGGTTGGCAGATTGGGAGCCTCGGTTTCAGGCAAGCGGGTTCCGGGCAAAGCCCCTTTCCCCGCATACATCGTTCGCACTGGATATTCCATTCGCACTATCAACTAAATCAGAGTTTTACACAACATAGATTCGACTCCCGCCGCTGCCGCATACCTTGTTCGCACTAACGTTGAGCCGGGCTGAGTGGAAGACCAGCGTGGAATTCGACGCAAACCCTCCTTTTCGGCGCGTCTCCCTCCCGGCCTGTGCTGGCATGAGTCTTGCCCAACGAAGGTGGCTCGACATACAAGTCTGCGTCTGTCGCCATGCAGTCATTTCGGCCGCCCGCGTCGCGACATGGACGCAGAATATGCGTCGCGCCCGCTGCTACGCGAATACGAACAGAGACATTGAATTATCAATGCCTCTCTTCTTAAAAAGTATGGGGACGGAGACAACTTTGCGCCCGTCTCAAACATCTGAGGAAGGCTAACCCCTCCTCCTAAAAGTTTTAGACAGTTAATATTCCAACTTCAGTACTTCAAGACAATTAGGAATTATTATGTCACCCTCGCGATTTTCTTCCCCCTCGAAGTGTGCCTTCCGGTCGCACCGCATCATTCTTTTCCTTTCGCTGTTAGCAGTTGGCTGTGCGTTGGGCTTTCCCTTCCAATCCGGGGCTTCCGCAACAAGCCGGGCTGCCCGGCAGCGTGCCGACGCCGCTCGCGTGAGTTCCGCGGGTCAGACATCGAACTTCGCGACCGAGCCGGGCGCGAACGTCGCGGCCGATCCTAACGAGATGCCGTTCTACGGCCAGCCCTACGATGGCCGCGGGAGCGAAGGCCCCAGTTCTAAGTTACAAGACGGTCAGCAGCAGTTGGACAAAGAGGTGGCCGACGACTTCGATCTCAACGCGACGATCACGCGCGTCCGCGCGCGCGGCGTGAGCGGCAGCTTCAACTCGCCGCCGCCGACTTACCACGGAGTTTACGTGCGCTTCTACGACGGCACGGGCGGCACGCCCGGCGCGCTTCAGGCCGAACACTACCTGCCGCAGGGTTCGCCCGGCGTCGTGTACGATGCGGCGCGGCCGAACACCTTCGACATCACGCTCCCCACGCCCTTCAACGCCAACGGCCGACACTTCCTTTCCGTCCAGCCCGTCTTCGGCGGCGCGGAATCCTGGGCGGTGTTGAGCAGCGGCTACCAGAACGTGCGCGGCTCGGTATTGGTCAAGCGGGATCGGTTGGCGGGCGGGGCGTGGACTGTGGCGGGAATCGCGGGCTACCAGCACGACATGGCCTTCGAACTGTTCGGCACGCTCCTGTCCGCGCCGCGCATAGATGCGGTGTCGCCGAACCCTGCCCCGCGCAGCGGTCTCGTCCGCATCACGGGCAACTACTTCGGCCCCGCACCCGACTCCAGCCGTTTGACTATTGACGGCAAGCAGCCGCAGTACATCGCCTACTGGTCGGACAACCTGATCATCGCTTACGTGCCGGAGACCTCCGCTCTCGGCGACGTGCCCGTGAGCATCACTTCCTCCGGCAAGACCGGCGCAGGGACATTGAACGTCACAACGCGGCCTGCGGCGGGGCGCATCCGCTGGCAATTCACCGTCGCGGCCGGCCATGTGCCGCGCCGTTCCGCCGTCGGACCCGACGGCACTGTTTACGTCAACGACGTGCTCGGCAGACTCTACGCGCTCACGCCCGACGGCGGGTTGAAGTGGGTTTTCCAGGCCGGCTTCGTCGCCGCCTCCGGCCCCGTCACGGTCGGCACGGACGGGACAATTTACGTCGGCGGTCTCGTGCCGAAGAACCCTGCGACGACCTGTCAGGGCAATCCGGTCAACGTCGAGGGTATCTTCGCCGTCAACCCGGACGGCACGCAGAAGTGGCTCTTCGACAAGACGTGCGACAACCTGCTCTCCGGGCCGAACGTCGGCCCCGACGGGAAGATTCACGCCGTCACAGAGGTGTTCGGCCTCGGAGCCTTCGCCTTGAACCCTGACGGCACGCTCGCCCATGCCCCGCATGGCCGCTTCGGCGTGGACGGCAGGATCGGCACGGAGATCGTCTTCGGCCCCGCCGCGCCGGGGCAGGCTCCGACGCAGAAGTATTTCCAGTACGAATCGGGCGGCCTCTTCGGTTACACGCTTACCGGGCAGCAGGTCTTTCTCTACCCGACCAACGCCGTCGGGATCACCCAGCCCGTCGTCGGGCAGCGGACGGGCACCATCTACACGATGCCGGATCACCAGACGGCGGGTCGCTTGTTCGCCGTCTCCCCGCAGGGCGCGCTGCGCTGGGTGTCGCCCATCCGCCCCATCAGCAATCTCTCCATCCCGGACGCGCCGCCGAACGAGTCGGCCGTCTACGTCGTGCAGGACGGCGCGAAGCTCCACCGCGTCAACCCGGAGAACGGCTCCGTGGTCTGGACGTTCAACGACAACAACGAGCAGCTTTTCGACCCCATCGCCAGCCCCGACGACCGCCTCATACTGATGGGCGGGCAGGCCAACTACAGCCAGCCCGGATTCTTCGAGGCCGTTTCGAGCGACGGCCGCCAACTCTGGAAGCAACTCCTCCCTGACGAGCCGGGTCTCACGCCCTACGGGCAGGTCGTCCCCAGGTATCGCGCGCGCTTCACAGACGACGGCCAGACCGCCTACATCGCGGCGCACGTGTCCGGCGCGGACTATTCGGGCAGGCCGCCCTACTCCTTCTTCTACGCGCTCGACACGTCGGACAACACCGCGCCCATCAACCAGCCGCCGACGGCGACAATCGTCAGCCCGCTGTCCAACCTAAACGTTCCCGCACGCACGCAGCTTGACTTCAAGGTGCGTGCCGAGGATGACGTGGCCGTCGCCCGCGTCGAGTTCTTCTACGGCCGGAACGGCATGCGGACGCACCTGGGCACCGACACGACGCCGGATGCCGACGGCCTCTACGGCATGCAGTTCACGCCGCCCGCCCCCGGCGTTTACAGCCTCTTCGCGCAGGTCTACGACGCGGCGGGACTGCGCGGCGATTCGCAATCCGTCAACATCACGGCGAGCAACCAGTCGCCCACGATCTCCTGGATCAGCCCGGCGAACAACGCGACCTTCGTCGCGCCCGCGAGCATCACGCTCGCGGTGCGCGCCGCCGACTCGGACGGCACGGTCACGATTGTCCACTTCAACAGCAGCCTGTTAGGCGACATCGGTCAGGACACCACCCCGGACTCCGAGGGCAACTACGAGGTCATCTGGTCGAACCCGACGCAGGGCACGCACGAGCTGGTGGCCTGGGCGACCGACAACGACGGCACGCGCAGGGCTGCGACGATCAACGTCACAATCAACCCTGTCGCGACGCCCACTCCGACCCCGACCCCTTCGCCGACACCTATCGGCGCGCCGCCGGTGGTCTCGATCACCGGCCCCGCCGACCGCGCGAGCTTCTCGCCCGGCACCAGCGTCGCCGTCACGGCCGACGCCTCCGACAGCGACGGCCGCGTCACCCGCGTCGAGTTCTGGTACGAGGGTTCCGGCAACCCGATAGCGAGCGATTCCACCGCGCCTTTCATCGCGCAGATCAAGTGGCCGGGGACGACCGCCCTGAAGCTCTACGCAGTCGCCTACGACGATGCGGGCAACCGCGCGGAGTCCGCACGCGTCCTCCTCTACTTCGAAGACCCGGCGGGGAACCTGACGATCACGGGGCGCATCACGCACCAGCAGTCGTCGCCCTCGAACCCCATCTACCTGCCGAACGCGCTCGTCAAGCTCGGCCTCAACAACCAGCCGCTCCGCGCGACGCGCACGGACGCGAACGGCTACTACACGTTCACAGGTCTCAGCCGCGGCGGCGGTTACATGGTCGAGCCTGCCGAGCCGGGCTACGTCTTCTACCCGCCCGCCGTCTTCTACAGCGGCATCGTCGAGAACGCGATCCACAACTTCATCGCCGAGGGGCCGCTGCCCGCCGGCCCGACGCCGACCCCGACGCCCGGCGCCTCCGGCCTCGCCTGGGAGCGTTTCTATAACAGCCCGCACAACGCGGGCGACGGCGGCGCGCTCGTCGCCACCGACGCGCAGGGCAACACCTACGTCGCCGGCACGTCCGACGCGGGCGCAGGCGGCGACCTGAACATCTCGCTCGTCAAGTACGCCCCCGACGGCACGCAACTCTGGGAGCGCGAGTACGCCGGGAGCGGCGACGGTAAGGACTGGGCGACCGCGATCCGCGTGGATTCCGAGGGCAGCGTCTACGTCTCCGGCACGACCTGGGGCGGGGCTGTCTACGAGTACGACCTGGTCACGATCAAGTATGCGGCCGACGGCACGCAGATGTGGGCACGCACCTACAACGGCCTGCTCGGCCGCTGGGACACGTCCGCCGCGATGGAGATTGACACCGCCGGCAACGTCATCGTCGGCGGCTACTCGCAGGCGGGCGACACGTCGGGTCGTCTCTACGAAGAGTTCATTATCATCAAGTACAACCCTTCGGGCGTCGCCGCCTGGGTGCGTCGCCATAGCACGGACGCGAAGGGCGACCGGCTCGTCGCGCTCGCCGTGGACTCCGCCCGCAACGTCTACGCGACGGGCAACGCGCAGGCCACGTCAACCGACGGCTCGACCTTTGAAGACCTCGTTACCGTCAAGTACGCCCCCGACGGCGCGCGTCTGTGGGCGTCGCGGTTCAACCGCGCGGCCTCGACCGTTCAGCTTCCCGATCCGCTGCCGGGCAATCCTGCCTCGCGCGTGCGCGCGGGCGGCGCCGGTCTTGACCCCGCGACCGGCGACCTCTACGTCTCCGGCACGAGCGAGTTCGGCGCGACCGGAACCGACTACCTGCTACTCAAGTACGACGCGGCCACGGGCGAACTGCGCTGGAACCGCAACTGGTCAGGGGCGCGTGCCGACAACGCGCGCGCCATGGCCGTTGACGCGCAGGGCAACGCCTACCTGACCGGCGAGAGCTACGACGGCGACTTCGAGTCGGCCACGTCGGTGCGGAGCGCGGACGTGGCAACCGTCAAGTTCGCGCCCGGCGGCGACGTGCTCTGGGAGCGCGCCTATCGTGGCTTCCCCGGCAAGACGGACGAGGGTCGCCGCATCGCGCTCGACGCGGCGGGCAGCGCCTACGTCGCCTTCTACTCCGAGGGCTTCTTCAACACCGACACGGGCGTTATCAAGTATGACGCCGAGGGCGCCGAGCAGTGGGTCTACCGCTACGACAACCCGGCGCACACGTCCGATCAGGTCAGCGACCTGGCGCTGGACGCCGCCGGCAACCTCTACGTCGCAGGCTCCGCGTCCGTGCCGAACGCGGCGGGCGCACAAACCGGCGACATCGTCGTCTTCAAGCTCTCACCCCTCTCCGCCGCCCTCAACGCCGCGCCGGACGTGAACGCGAACGTGCAGACCACGGCCAAAACCGGCAGCAGTGTGACCGTCGCCGCGACGGCGACCGACCGGGACGGCACTGTCGCGCGCGTGGACTTCTTCGACGGAACGGCGCAGATCGGAACCGACACGGCGGCGCCTTTTTCCGTCGAGTGGTCTCCTGCCGAAACGGGCGCGCACGCAATCACTGCGCTTGCGACCGATGACAAGGGGGCTGCCCGAACGTCGAAGACTCAGATCGTCACGGTCGGGGCTGCTCCGCAAACCTACGCTATCGCGGGACGGTTGACTGCGAACGGCGCGCCGCTCGCGGGCGCGACCGTCGCGCTCGGCGGCTCGCACACGGCCGAGACCCGGACGGACGCCGACGGGCATTACGAATTCGCGGGTCTGGCGGCCGGCGGCGCTTACACTGTGACGCCGACACTGGCGCACTACACATTCGCCCCCGCGACGCTCTCGTTCAATAACCTGTCGGGCAACCAGACGGGCAACTTCAACGCGACGCGGAACACACATACCATCGCCGGACAGCTTAGGGACGAATTCAACATGCCGATGACGGCCACGAGGGTCACGCTCTCCGGCTCGCAGTCCGACACGATGGTGACGGATTTGAACGGTGTCTATTCCTTCGATGGGCTTGCCGCGGGCGGCGATTACATAGTGACGCCGAGCAAGAGGTTTTACAGCTTCACCCCCGCGTCGGCCACTTTCAACAATTTGAGCGGCACTCAGGTCGCCAGTTTCACGGGCGCGGCCAACACCGTCACGATCAGCGTGCGCGTGAGCGACGCGAGCGGAAACGCGATTGACGGGGTTCACATCTCTGTCAGCGGCGAGCGCAACATGGGATACGAATTGGACGCGAGCGGCCGGTTAGTGCTGCGCGATATCCTCTCCGCGGGGAGGTACACCATTACACCTTACAAGGACGGCTACACCTTCAACCCTTCCCAACTGGTATTCAATAACCCGGAGACGGATCAATTTGCCGATTTCGTCGCCGTCTCCTACACGGCTGTCGTGCAATTCGGAGCGGCCTATTTCACCGAGAGCGAGGGCGGCGGGCGGGTCACTCTCACCGTCACGCGCATCGGCAACACGGCGGGGACATCCACCGTCGCTTACGCGACGACCGACAACCCGGCCGCCGTCCGCTGCGACGACAACTCGACGATGTCCGGTGTGGCCTTCGCTCGCTGCGACTACGCGACCAGCATTGACCGCATCACGTTCGCCCCCGGCGAGACGAGCGCGAGTTTCACGATCCCGCTCGTTGACGATTCGCACAGGGAGCACGGCGAGTCCTTCGAGGTCGTGCTGTCCGACCCGTCGGGCGCGGCTCTCGGCGGCCAACCCGTAGCGCGCGTCACGATCACGGACAACGACGCGGACAACGCGCCGAACGCGATTGACAACAACGAGTTTTTCGTCCGGCAGCAGTACCTCGACTTCCTCAACCGCGAGCCGGATGCGGAGGGCATGGCGGCGTGGACGCGCGTCCTCAACAACTGCGCCGAGGGCGACACGGAATGTGATCGCAACACGGTCTCGTCGGCCTTCTTCCGCTCGCAGGAGTTCCAGTTGAAGGGCTTCTACGTCTACCGCTTCTACAAGGTAGCCCTCGGCCGCTTGCCGCTCTATGCCGAGATCACGCCCGACATGCGCAGCGTCAGCGGCCGGAGCGCGGAAGAGGTCTACCGGAAACGCGCCGAGTTCGCGGAGGTGTTTGCCGCGCGCCCGGCCTTCCGCGAGCAGTACGACGCGCTGTCGGATCAGGCTTTCATCAACACGCTGTTGAATCGTTACAATCTGACGACCATCACGACGCACGATCCGGCCGAACCCGAAGCTCAGCGGAAGCTGTCGCTCACGGGCGCGCAACTGCTCAATCTGCTATCGGCGCGCACGCTTTCACGCGCGCAGGTGCTACGCGCCATCGTGCAGAGCGACGAAGTATCCGCGGTCGAATATAACGGCGCGTTCGTCGCCATGCAGTATTTCGGCTACCTGCGCCGCGACCCCGAGGCCGAAGGCTTCAAGGCCTGGCTCGCCGTCCTCGACGCCAGCCCCGAAGACTATCGCACGATGGTGCGCGGCTTCGAGTCGTCGGTCGAGTATCGCCTGCGCTTCGGTCAACCTTAAGACCGAGGAGTATAGGGGTAAAGGGTGAAGGTGAAGACAGGAAGCGGGACGTAGCCACTCAAGGCTGCGCCCCGCTCTTGTCTTTAACCTTTACCCTTTACCCGCCCGCTCTTCCCACCCGCGCCCGCTTGCTTTCCCCCCCCTGCTCGGATAAATTTGCCGTACACCCGGAGCGCGACGCCGCCATTCTTTTACGCTCGTTCAGTCAGCCCAACAGCGGCTCGCATTTTCTCGGCGCAATTCAATCCCTCTGAAAGGATGCTTTTCTTCCGCCTATGAAAGTTTATCCGACCAACCAGATACGCAATCTCGCCGTCATCGGCCACGGCGACGCGGGCAAGACGCAACTGATCAGTTCCCTCCTCTACACGACGGGCGCGACCCCGCGCTGGGGCAAAGTCGCCGAGGGCACGACAGTCACCGACTACGAGGAAGACTCAATCGCGCGCCAGATCACTCTGAACACCGCGCTCGCGCATCTTGAATTCCGTGAACACAAGATCAACTTCATAGACACGCCCGGCTATGCCGCCTTCGTCGCGCACGCGCGCCCCGCGCTTCGCGTCGCCGATTGCGCGCTCGTCGTCGTTGACGGCGTGAACGGCGTCGAGGTGCAGACGGAGAAGACCTGGGCCTACGCCAACGAGTTCATCGTGCCGCGTATCATGGTCATCAACAAGCTCGACAAAGAGCGCGCCGATTTCGGCGCGGCCTTAGACAGCGCGCGCCACACTTTCAGCCGCGCCATCGTCCCCTTCACCCTGCCCATCGGCAAAGAGGCCGACTTCCGTGGCGTCGTTGACATCGTCCACATGAAGGCTTACGAGTTCGACGAGCAGGGCAAAGCCCGTGAGCGCGAGATACCCGAAGCCGGGCGCGACCTCGCCGACAAGGAACGCGAACGCCTCATCGAAGTGATCGCCGAATCGGACGACGCGCTGATGGAGAAGTATTTCGAGAACGGGACGCTCGAAGAGGCCGACATCATCCCGAACATCTCGAAAGCCATCGCCGCGAGCAAGCTGTGCCCGGTCTTCGCCTGTTCGAGTCTCACGCTCGTCGGCCTGCAAAGTCTGCTGGAAGGCATCGTTGACTACGCGCCCGCCCCCGACACGCACGAAGCCGAACACGGGCGCGCCTCGGCCGACGCCGACGCCGAAACCCTCACGCGCAAGTACAACGAAAGCGAACCCTTCTCGGCCTACGTTTTCCGCACCGTCGCAGACCCGTTCGCCGGTCGCATCACGGTGATGAAAGTCATCAGCGGCCACGTCAAACACGACGCCACGGTGCAGAACACGACGCGCGGCGTGACCGAACGACTAGGCGCGCTCCATTCGATGCAGGGCAAGCAACTCGACAAGGTGGAAGAGGCGGGCGCGGGCGACATCATCGCCTGCGTCAAGCTCAAAGAGACGCAGACGGGCGACACGCTCTCAGACCGCGCCGCGCCCATCGTCTACGACGCGCTTCAATACCCGGAGGCCGCCATTGCCTTCGCCATCGAACCGAAGTCGCGGCAGGACGAAGAGAAGATCAGCGTCGCGCTGCACAAGATTCTGGAGGAAGACCCCAGCCTCCACTTCACGCGCGATGCGCAGACGAAAGAGTTCATCCTCTCCGGTTCGGGACAACTGCACGTCGAAACCGTGGTGCAGAAGTTGAAGGATCGCTACCACGTCGAGGTCGCGCTCCACCCGCCGAAAGTCCCTTACAAGGAGACGATCACGGCGAGCGCCGAGGTGCAGGGGCGACACAAGAAGCAGACGGGCGGGCGCGGCCAGTTCGGCGACTGCAAAGTCGTCTTCGAGCCTCTGGAGCGCGGCGGCGGCTTCGAGTTCGTGGACAAGATTTTCGGCGGCAGCGTGCCGCAGCAGTTCCGCCCCGCCATCGAGAAAGGCATCGTCGAGGCGGCGGCGGGCGGCGCGATTGCGGGCTACCCGCTCGTTGATTTCAAAGTCACGCTCATAGACGGTTCGTACCACAACGTTGACTCGGACGAGCACAGTTTTCGCGCCGCCGGTCGCAAGGCGTTTCGCGCCGCGATTGAAAAGGTGAAGCCCTCTCTGCTCGAACCGATCATGGACGTTGAAGTCGTCGCGCCGGTCGAGGCGAGCGGCGACATCATGGGCGATCTCAACTCGCGGCGCGGGCGCGTGCAGGGCATGGAGATGCGCGGCAAGAATCAGGTCATCAAAGCGCAAGTGCCGATGGCGGAGATGCTCGATTACCAGTCCAAGCTCAATTCCATCACGGCCGCGCGCGGCTCCTATCACATGGAGTTCTCCCACTACGACCCCGTCCCCGGCCAACTCACACACAAGATCGTCGAGCAGGCGCGCGCCGAAGGCCGCATCAGGGGTGAAGAGGAAGACTGAGTTATGTCGCTGCCCGAAATCAGCAGATACTACTTTAGCGTGGCCGAGTTTGAGCGCATGGGCGAGGCGGGCGTCTTCACGAAAGACGCCCGCCTTGAGCTGATCGAGGGAGAGATTATTGAAAGGTCGCGGATTAACAGTCGTCATGCCGCTTGCGTCAAATTTCTCAGCAGATTTTTGAATCGAACCGTCGGCGACATCGCGCTCGTCAGCGTCCGGAATCCGATCCGGCTCGATGACTTCTCCGAGCCGGAACCTGACATCGCATTGCTCCGTTTGCGTGATGATTTTTACCGCGACGCTCACCCGACTCCGGCGGATGTCCTGCTCATCATCAAAGTCGCGGACACGACGTTGGCCTACGACCGGCAGGTTAAAGCGCCGCTCTATGCGAAGGCGGGAGTCGGAGAGACGTGGATCATCAATCTGACGGAAGAGCAGATCGAGACATATTCGGGGTTGGTGGACGGCGCGTATCAAACAACCGTCAACTTCCGGCGCGGCGAGGAAGCGCGCTCCCAAACTATCCCCCCGTTGGCCGTCAGCGTTGCGGACGTGTTGGGATAGGCGCGCGGGCGAAAGAAGTATCAGAGGCGAAGAAGAATCAGGTGTTGACTCAAAATCGGCGAGGCGTCTTTCCCTTTGCGCCTTTGCGCCTCCAGCGTGAGACTTATCTTTGCTAAAGAATAAACTCACGCTGGAGGCGCAAAGGCGCAAAGTTCACAAGGGGCTAAAGCAATGTCTACTAACAATCCCGGCGCGGACGCGTGCCGCCGCAAGTTCCTCAAATATTTCCCCGACGGGTTCGCCGACGAGACCTACCTGAACTGGGAACGCGATTATAAGTGGGAGTCGCACGAGCGTTGGGAAGAGGCGTTGGGGCGTGCGGAGTTTCGCCGCCTCCTGCGTGAGGGCGCGTTCGCGGAGATCGCCGCGCGCGCCGTGCGCGTCGAGCAGCGCAGCCGCCACAGCATGATCTTCTCTTTCGAGAAGATGGCTCTGCGCGACGCGATCAGGTCGGAAGAGGGCGCGCGTCTCTTCGCCGAAGGTCTCTACGAATTTCTGCACGGCGCGGGCGGCGCGGCGCGCAGGTTCGAGCGTTGGGTCGAGACGGTGGACGCGCTGCCGCGCAAACAGACGCGCGTGCTGACGTGGCCGCTCGTCACTGTTTTCGGTTTCATCGCACAACCCGAAACGCACATCTTCCTCAAACCCAACGTCACGCGCACGGCAGCCCGCGCCTACGGTTTCGACTTCCAGTACAAGTCGCGCCCCAACCGGGACACCTACTCGAACTTCCTCGAATTCGCCAACACCATCGCCCACGATCTACGCGACCTGAAACCGCGCGACATGATTGACATCCAATCCTTCATGTGGGTACAAGGCTCTGAAGAGTATCCCGACAGGTGATCGCCGCCCGCGCTAAACAGTCCCTTTCCGTAAAGATGATATAAAGCACGAGGCGGGCGCAGGCTATCAAAAGTCTGCGCCCGCCTCGTGCTTTACTTTCATTCGGCCATCGGCCGTTCGCGCTATTTCGTCGCCGCCGTCTGCCTGCGCTGGTGCTGTGCGTTCTGCTCGTCGAGCCAGCGTTTGAGCGGGGCGAAATAGTCAATGATGGCGGTGGCGTCCATCTTGTCTTCGCCCGTCAGAGCCTTCA
>DATHAZ010000168.1:0-8393 GCA_035296445.1 Pyrinomonadaceae bacterium
CACTTTGACGCAGCGCGTTGATAGAAGACAAAATGAATGGCTATTCATTTACGACAGTATAACAAAAGTCTCCCTGCCCCCGAAGGCGCGGATTAGAGGAATTGATTCATTGATCCATTTCTTCATTGAATCAATGAATCAATTCCTCAGTTCGTGCATACGGCGCGCAGGGGCGGTAGAATGGTCGCATCCAAAAAGAAAGGTCAAGGGGAGATGTCTAAACACAAACACACGAATCGTCTGCAAAACGAGACCAGTCCGTATCTGTTGCAGCACGCGCACAACCCGGTTGACTGGTATCCGTGGGGCGAAGAAGCTCTGGCGAAGGCACGCGCCGAGGACAAGCCGATCCTGCTCAGCATCGGCTATTCGGCCTGCCACTGGTGTCACGTGATGGAGCGCGAGTCTTTCGAGAACGAACAGATCGCCACGTTGATGAACGAGAATTTCGTCAACATCAAAGTTGACCGGGAGGAACGACCCGACCTCGACCAGATTTACATGAACGCGGTGCAGTTGATGCTCGGCCACGGCGGATGGCCGCTCACGGTCTTCCTCACGCCCGATCTCGTACCCTTCTACGGCGGCACGTATTTCCCGCCGCAGGATCGTTTCAACCTCCCCGGCTTTCCGCGCGTCGTCGCGGGGGTCGCCGATGCCTACCGCTCGCGCCCCGAAGAGATCGCGGAAACGACATCGAATTTTCTCAACGAACTGCGCCGCATGAACGTGGCGCACGAATCGGACGAACCGCTGAACTCGCAACTGCTCGATGCGGCTCAAAGCGCGCTCGCACGGAATTACGACAAAAGGCACGGCGGTTTCGGCGGCGCGCCGAAGTTTCCCGCTTCGATGAATCTTGAATTTCTGCTGCGCGCGCACCTTCGCACCGGTAGCGCCGAAGCTCTCGACATGGTGACGCACACCTGCCGCAAGATGGCCGAGGGCGGACTCTACGATCAACTCGGCGGAGGCTTCCACCGTTATTCGACTGACGCGCACTGGCTCGTCCCGCACTTCGAGAAGATGCTTTACGACAACGCGCTCCTGTCCCGTCTTTACCTGCATGCCTACCAGGTCACGGGCAACGAGTTCTTCAGACGAATAGCTGTGGAGACGTTCGATTACGTCGCACGTGAAATGACGGACGAAGGCGGCGCTTTCTATTCGACGCAGGACGCAGACTCGGAAGGCGTTGAAGGAAAATTCTTCGTCTGGACAATCGAAGAACTTAACGAACTGTTAGGCGAAGAGGACGGCCGCCTCGTCGGGGCCTATTACGGCGTGACCGCCGAAGGAAACTTTGAGGAGAAGAACATTCTGAACGTGCCCCGCCCGGCCGAAACGGTGGCTGCCGAGTCGGGCGTGCCGGTCGAACGCCTGCGCGAAGCGGTCGCGCGCAGCAAGCCGCTGCTCTACGCGGCGCGCGAGAAAAGAATCAAGCCCGGCCGCGACGAGAAGGCTATCGCCGCCTGGAACGGGATGATGCTCACGAGTTTCGCCGAAGCCTCCTCCATCCTCGAACGCGACGACTACAGGCTTATCGCGGAACGCAACGCCGACTTCATTCTGACAACTCTCAGACGAGAGGGCGCGCTCCTCCACGTCTACAAAGACGGGCAGGCCAAGCATCACGGCTATCTCGATGATTACGCCTGCGTCGCCTCCGGCCTCTTGTCGCTCTACGAAGCGACCGGCGCAACCCGCTGGCTGCGCGAGTGTCTATCTCTGACCGAACAGATGTGCGAGGAATTCTGGGACGAAGCGGAAGGCGGATTTTTCTATACCAGCACGAAGGGCGAGCAGTTGATCGTGCGCAACAAAGATTTCATGGATAACGCCACGCCCTCCGGAAATTCCGTGGCCGCCGAACTGCTCCTGCGTCTGGCGTTGCTCACGGAGAATCAGGAGTACAGTCGCAGGGCTGTCACCATCTTCCGTCTGCTGCGCGATCAGGCAGCGCGATACCCGTCCGCGTTCGGCTACCTGCTCGGCGCGCTCGATTTTTATCTCTCGACGCCGAAAGAGATCGTCATCGTCGCTCAAGCGGGAGCGGACGACTCGCACGCCCTGCTGCGCGAAGTCTGGAAACGCTATCTGCCGAATAAAGTCGTCGCACAATCGGCGGAGAACGACGCGGAGGCGTCAAGCGTCGTCCCGTTGCTGCGCGACCGGCCAGCGCTGGGCGGACGTGCGACCGCCTACATCTGTGAAAACTATAGTTGCCTTCAACCCGTAACCACGCCCGCCGAACTCGCGGCACAGTTGGAGACGGCCAAAACGAAGGGCGCGCCGCTCGCCTAGCGTGCTTCATTTTCAAAGGCTCTTTGCCGAATACCGCACGCATACGGTTACGTGCGCGCAATAGATTTGCAGGGGCGCAGACGTGGCCGCAAGCGCGCTTTCCGGGTAGGATGGCGTGTTTGCAGCCACGTCCGCGCCCCTGCTTTTGCCCGGTCAAGCCCATATTTTATTTGCCGCCCGTTCGCCTTCACACTCACAATATACTCCTCTGCCTCGGGTGAAAACTCCTTGACTATGTGCGAAAAACCGACTATTTTGTATGTGCCAACATTGTTTGGCACAGATTTACTTCGCAAACCCTCCCGCCTCGTGCCCTGACACGAGCAGGCTCCCAAGAACTCCAAAAGCCTTAAAAATTCATTACCTACGCGGATTCCATCATTATGCCCAACGGAAATTGGAAGAGCCTCGCGCTTTTATGCGGGGCGGCGGCGCTGGCAGCCACTCTCCTCATTTTTTGCCTCGACGGTCTCTGGTCGCTCCCTACATCCGACTATCTGTGGAGCATGGTGTTGTTGGCTTTGACGGTCGCCGCCGCCGTGCGCTTCACCGTCCCCGTCTTCAACGCCGACGGCACGAGCAACGGCAGCAAGTCCGTGGCCGACGCGCTCATCTTTTTAGCGGCGATGATGTTCGGCGCAGCGCCCGCCGCCATCCTCGCCGGGGTTGACGGCTTCATCTCCTCAAGGCGCGTGGCAGACCGGCGCGCGCGCATCTTCCGCACCCTTTCGGCTATCATTGCGACCTGTATCGCGGTCTTCACTTACCAACTGTTAACGCTCCTCACGGTCGGCCGCGACGCCTCGACCGGCGCGCAGAACGCGCCGCTCGAAAAATTGATCTTCCCACTCTTCGCGCTCGCCATCGTGCAGTTTGCCTTGAACACGCTGGCGTCATCTTTTTACGTCGCTTTGGAATCCGGCACGAACAAATTGCAGTTTTCGCGCGAGAGCCTCATCTGGACTGCGATGACGCAGTTGGCGGGCGCGGCAGCGGCAGCCCTCTTCTACTCGACGTTTATCGGCGGCGGCTTCTCGTTCCTCTTCGTCGGCGTCGTGATCGTTTCTCTGGTTTACCTGCTGTTCCTGTTTGACGAGCAGCGCGTGGGCGAAACGCGTCGCGGCGAGGCGGAGAAACTCCGGCACATACAGGAGATCGCAGACCTCCACATGAACACCATCGAGTCGCTCGCCATCGCCATTGACGCGAAGGATCAGACAACTCACGGCCACGTCCGCCGCACGCAGATTTACGCGATGGAGTTGGGACGCATACTCGGCGTGAGCGACGATGAATTGCACGCCCTGCGCGCCGGCGCGCTCCTGCACGACGTGGGCAAACTGGCCGTGCCCGAATACATCCTGAACAAGCCCGGCAAGCTGACCGCCGCCGAGTTTGAGAAGATGAAAATTCACACGGTGGTCGGCGGCGACATCATCAAGCGCGTCAACTTCCCTTACCCGGTCGAAGACATCGTGCGTTTCCACCACGAGAAGTGGGACGGCTCGGGCTATCCGAAGGGCTTGCGCGACGAACAGATTCCACTGGTCGCGCGCATTATTTCGGTGGTTGACTTCTACGACGCCACACGCTGCGACCGCCCGTACCGCGTCGGCATGAAACGCGAAGATTCGCTCTCGCTGCTGCGCAAAATGGCGAACAGTTCGTTCGACCCGCGCGTGGTTGACGTGTTCGTCGGCAACATCGAGTATTTCGACAATCTCATCGCCGAGCAGGACATCCAGGAGCAGGTCGCGTCAGAGCATGACGCGCAAAACGGCGCGCGCCCCGATGCCGGTCTCGCCTCCGATATTCTCGGCTCTTCCGCGGACGGCGATTCAGGCTTCCGTTCAATCGTCGAGGCGCAGCGCGAGGTCTTCGCCCTGCACGAGATCGCGCAGACCATCGGCTCGTCGCTCAACCTGCAAGATACGGTGACTCTGGTTTCCAGCAAGCTGCGCTCCATCGTCCCTTTCGACACATGCATCATTTATCTCGTTGACGACCGTTCCGGCAAGGCCGTCGCGGTTCACGCGTCGGGCGAACATGCGGACGCGTTCACGCGCCGCCGCATCACCATCGGCGAGGGCATCTCCGGTTGGGTCATCGCGAACTCGCGTTCGATGTGCAACACGCCGCCGGAACTCGACCTCGTCGGCCTCCCCGAAGAAGTCTCAAGCAACATTCGCGGCGTGCTGGTCTCTCCGCTCATTCGTGAGGACGGCGCCTTCGGCGCGATCACCGTCTACTCGAAGACGCGCTCGTCCTACACTACCGAACACGTCCGCCTGCTCGAATCCGTCTCGCAGCACGCCTCCATCGCGCTCAACAACGCGATGACTTTCGAGAAGACAAAAGAGAGCGCGCTCACAGACACGCTCACCGATTTGCCCAACGCGCGCTCGTTCCACCTCGCGCTCCAGCAACGCATCGCCGAATGCCAACGGCTCAACCGCGAACCGCTCTCCGTGCTCAGCATGGATTTGGACAACTTCAAACAGATCAACGACACACACGGGCACGCCATCGGCGACCGTCTGCTGGCGAGCGTGGCAGCGATCATCAAAAAGCAGTTCAGGCAGATGGACATTCTGGCACGCTACGCTGGCGACGAGTTCGTCGCCATCATGCCGATGGCGTCGGGCGACGTGGCCGAGATGGTGGCCGAGCGCATTCGCATCGCCGTAGAGTCGCATGAGTTTACTATCCGCACCGGACGCACGACTAAGATCGGAATCAGCATCGGCATCGCCTGTTTCCCGGACGACGGAGAAACTGCCGAAGAGCTTCTCTCGCAGGCCGGCCACAACATGCAGCAGGACAAACACGGCCGCAAGCTCAATCCCGCGTCGGCAGGGGAAAACGTTGTGCTCTCGATAGACTCTTTCAGATAACGGGCGCACGCCCCGCAGCAGATACGACGGGCGCAAACCTCTACGGCGTTCACCACAAACATCCACGGCGCACCTTGAATCAAATATTCGGGTGCGCCTTTTTGTGTCTTTCCCCTGCCCGTTTTAGGTTGCTTTTGCAGAGCGACGCGCATCTCGCGTATAATCCCACTTTGCTTTCAACCGTACAGCAGTGGGCTTGAATCGGGCGTGCGAACGGCCGCTTGCGGCATGCAGCCTTCGCTTTATCGCCGTCGCACGCGCCCGCCGTTAAACTCTGAGCGAATACTTTCATGAGCGAACTTAAAGTGACACCCTTGAAACCGCGCGACCAATCCACAGGTCAGGCCGCCCCCGCCGGCATCGCCGACTTCGACAGCACAGACAACATCAACCCCGCCGAACTGCGCGAGGAACACGAGCAACGCCAGCAGCACCTGCACCGGCAGATCGAAGAGATTGACCGGGAGACGCTGCAAAAAATGCTCTACCAGATGCTGCTCATACGTCGTTTCGAGGAGAAGGCGGCGGAAGCCTACACGCTCGGCAAGATCGGCGGCTTCTGCCATCTCTACATCGGGCAGGAGGCGGTCGCCGTCGGCGCGCTCTCCGCCATCCGGCCTGACGATTACGTGATGACGAGCTATCGCGACCACGGCCACGCGCTCGCGCGCGGCACTTCGGCCGACGAGGTGATGGCGGAACTTTACGGCAAAGCCGGAGGCTGCTCGGCGGGCAAGGGCGGCTCGATGCACCTCTTCGACAGCGACGCCCATTTTCTCGGCGGCCACGGCATCGTCGGCGGCCAGATTCCGCTCGCCACGGGCGTCGCCTTCGCCGCGAAGTACAAGGGCACGGGTCAGGTCTCGCTCGTCTTCTTCGGCGAGGCGGCCGTTAATCAGGGCGCGCTCCATGAATCCTTGAACATGGCGCAACTCTGGAAACTTCCCTGCATCTACTTCTGCGAAAACAACCAGTACGGCATGGGCACGTCGCTCGCCCGCGCGATGTCTTTGCAGGACGTATCGCAGAAGGCGCACGCTTACGACATGGCCTCCGAGTTCGTTGACGGCATGGACGTGCTGGCCGTGCGCGAGGCGACCGAGCGCGCCGTGGCGCGCGCGCGCGACGAGTCGCTCCCGACGCTCATCGAGGTGCGCACCTATCGCTTCATGGGACACTCCATGTCCGACCCCGGCAACTACCGCACGCGCGCCGAGATCGAAAAGCATCAGGAGCGCGACCCCGTCAAACTCTTCTCCGACAGTCTCAAGCACAAGGGCGTCATGGACGACGCCGCGCTCAAAGAACTCGAAGATCGTGTGCGCGATGAGGTGGAACGCTCCGTCAAGTTCGCAGAGGAAAGTCCCCTGCCCGCCCCGGAAGAACTCTATACGGACATCTACGCCAACCCGCCCGGGAGGTAGAACATGGTGAGAAAGACGCTTACTATCTCGCTGCTCCTGTTGTTAACCGCAGCCGCATTAGGGCAAGCACAGGCGACATGGCAGAGGGTCGCGCCACCGAGCGAGGAGTTTACCGCGCTCATGCCGGCGAGGCCGGTCGGGGAGTTCGGGGTGTCGCGCGTGCTGCCTCTGACCGATGACCTAAAGGTAGTGAGTCCTGTTTACGAAGTCTCCGCCGATGGCCTGCACTTTATGGTGATATCGTTCGAGAAGTCGGTGCGGGCAGGTCAACTCGTGATCCTGAAAACTTTTGACAGTTTTTCCAAAGGCTTCGAGCACGCCGTGCGGCATAGTCTCCAAGGGGGCGACAACACAGTCGAAGGTGAAGAAGACTTCACCCTTCAAGGCATGAAGATTCGCCCGTATCGCGTCCGTATGAGCGGCAAACAAGGCGTGGCTCGCCTCTACGAAGCCCCGCAGCATTTCTACGCCGTCATTGTTTTAGGCGCGACCTATGGCGACGACAGAGTTGATCGTTTTCTCAAGAACTTCAAAGTGAACACGGGCGAACCCGAACCGAAGAAGTTGGATGACGCAGATGACATGAGTGCCTTGATGACTATGATTCCGCCGCGTCCCATTGATCCAACGCCACAAGCCCCTCCGCCGGAAGGCCCGTGGCCGATTGATCGCCCCGTGGGCGCGCTGAGAGCCCCGATTTCGGGCGGCGTGATAAATGGAAAAGCGATCAGCAAACCTGCGCCGGAATATCCGGCCATTGCCAAAGCAGCGCGCGCGTCGGGGACGGTCACTGTGCAAATTACTTTCGATGAAGAAGGCAAAGTCATCTCGGCGCGAGCGGCGAGCGGGCATCCGTTGTTACAACAGGCAGCCGTGAAAGCCGCGTACAAGGCGCGATTTTCGCCGGTACGTCTCTCAGGTCAACCCGTCAAAGTCAACGGGGTGCTGACCTACAATTTCGTCTTACCGCCTGACCCCGCCGAACCGCCGACGCGCAAGTATTAAGGGGAGACGGGGTTGAGATTAGTTTCATTTCGGAGGTTGGTTGAATGGCCGTTATCACGATTCGAGAGGCTTTGAATCAGGCGCTCAGCGAAGAGATGCACCGCGACGAGAACGTCTTTTTGCTCGGCGAAGAGGTGGCCGCCTATCAGGGCGCGTACAAAGTCTCGAAGGGTTTGCTGGAAGAGTTCGGCGAGAAGCGCGTGATTGATTCGCCCATCACCGAACTCGGCTTCGCAGGTCTAGGAGTGGGCGCGGCGATGGTCGGCCTGCGTCCCGTCATCGAGTTTATGACCTTCAACTTCTCGATCCTCGCCACCGACCAGATCGTCAACTCGGCCGCCAAGATGCTCTACATGTCGGGCGGTCAGTTCAAAATCCCCATCGTCTTCCGCGGCCCGAACGGCTCGGCATATCAAGTCTCGTCGCAACACTCGCAGGCGCTCGAATCATGGTACGCGCACTTCCCCGGCCTCAAGGTCGTCATGCCTTCGACGGCCGCCGACGCGAAGGGATTGCTCAAGAGCGCGATCCGCGACGACGATCCGGTGATCTTCATGGAGCAGGAGCGCATGTACGGCATGAAGGGCGAAGTGCCGGATGATCCCGATTTCACCATCCCGCTCGGCGTGGCCGACATCAAGCGCGAGGGCACGGACGCGACCATCGTCGCGCGCTCGCTGACCGTCCCGCTCGCGCTCAAGGCGGCGGAAGAGTTGGAGAAAGAGGGCGTGAGCGTCGAGGTGGTTGACCCGCGCACGATCCGGCC
>DATHAZ010000169.1:0-4391 GCA_035296445.1 Pyrinomonadaceae bacterium
CGACTGAACGTTTCGATGCCCGATGTCCCAGATTTCGGGCAGCGCGTCGGATTGTTTGGCGAATGGATTATCGGCGGGCACCGATCCATCCGGGTTGATGCGAATAATTTTGCCGAGATGACTGTTGAGATGTTGCGCTTGAGGGCGTGTGGTCGTTTTGTCGAAACGGTCGCCGAGCGTGATGTAAAGCATTCCGTCCGGCCCGAAAGCGAGCCGCGAGCCGAAGTGCAAGCCGTTGTTGTAAGTCGGCAAGGCGCGGAAAATGACGCGGACTTGATGAACATTGCGGCGGTCTTCGGTCAACCTGCCGCGTGCCACGCTCGTCCCGCTCCCGCCCTCTCGCTGCTCCGAGAAGCTCCAGAAGATGGTGCGATCTCGCGAAAAGTTGGGGCTCAGAGCAACGTCGAGAAGCCCGCCCTGCCCACGCGCGGTAATCGGCGGCAGGCCGCCCTGCCCGCTCGCGGCCGACACTCCGCCGGAGCCGACAGGCAGCAAGCCCCCAATTGGCTGCCCAACCTCGCCTTTAGCCGAAACGATGCGGAGCCGCCCCGGCTTTTCAGTGATCAGGAGATCGCCGCCCGGCAGCGGCTCGACCGCCCAGGGTCTCTCCAACCCTTTCGCCAGAACAGTCACATCGAATGCCACGTCGGACTTCAACGCGCAGGCGCGCGTCTGTCCGGGGAAGGCAGGTTTCTGTTCCGGCGCGTTCGCAGTCCTTGTTTCGAGCGGCACGCAGGGCGAAGCTGAGGTTGTAGATGCGGCTGTTGAACCGGAAGTTTTAACCGCATCGCGTCCGCCCTGCGCACAAGCCGTGCCGACCGCCATCAGCACCATCGCCATCACACATGCCGTCTGACTTTTTTTCATGTCTTTCCTTCCTGAAAGTATCGTCTGGAATTTGAAGTTTCAGTTATTTTGATGGCTTCCTGGAATCAGTGATGTCAAGGTTTTATGACATTAGGGTTAGTGTTGCAAAAATTTTTGACTGCTCCGGATATTGAGTTGCCAACGCGCTCAACTCCACAACTGATTGCTGCCGATATAATCTTCATGAGTCGGCAGATGACCTGTCGAGAGGATTGCGAACGCGGGGCAGGAAAGCAGCAGCAACATAATTGGCGCGGCCACGTTATTCGACAGCGATGGTACGTGCGTGTCCGTGCCGGGGCGTGACCTCAACATCTGATCTAGTCAGAAAATTTTGGTAAAGCCACCGAAATTTTTACCAACCAGTTGCCGTCGTCGTCTTACTCTTTAGCGCACCTCTGCCGCGAAGGCGAGGCCGGAAAGCGCTCTCTCCCCGAAAATAATCCATCAACAAAAGGGGAGAGAACGATGAATGAGAACGTGAACAGAATGCTAACGGCGGGGGCGGCTATATGCCTGCTGCTGGCTTTATCCGTCCAGGGTCAAGCGCAGTACCGGCGCGGCCGCATTGACACGAGGGCTGAGGTGGAGAGGACGATTCGCCGAGTCGAGAACGCGAGCGACCGGTTTGTACGATCCTTCGACAACTCACTCGACCGCAGCAGACTTGACGGCAGGGCGCGTGAGGATCGCCTGAACGAGCGAGCCGCGGAGTTGGAGAGGGAACTCGACATTCTGCGTCAGGAGTTTGACCGCACGGATCGCTACCATGACACGAGAGCGCAAGTCTCGCGCGTGCTGTCCACCGCCCAAGGTCTTAACGCCGGGGTCATGCGCCGTCGGTTCGCATCCAATACCGAGCAGCATTGGGCGGTGGTGCGAAGGGAATTAAACTCACTGGCTGAATACTATAACCTGCGAGGCTTGCGTTAAGCGCGCACGCTTATAAAGCACATCCCGGTTTGGGGAGACCTCTCGCGGAGGTCTCCCCAGCTTGTATCGGCAACGCGCCTGATGCGCCTCGCACGTGCATCTTGCTCATAACTGCTGTTCCTGTAATCGGCATGTCTTGCCGCTCGATACTTAGATGTCATCGCGCGTCCGATAAAAACGACCTCTCGCGCTTTACCCGACCGTAGTATGGATTAGCCATACCTTTGCTTGCATAACTAATATTATCGGACTCTGGCGGCAGTGACTTTTTCTGCTTAAACTCCCTGTTCTTTTCCGTTGGGAGCGAGTGATTCGGCCCTTTTGCTTTTGCAACAAAGCCTCACCGACAATTCTTAGTCACACTACTCATACCGTAACGCAATGAGCGGATCAACTTTCGTCGCGCGTCGCGCGGGGATGAGACAGGCGACCAGAGCCACGGTTGTCAGGAGCAGCGTTACGATAGCGAACGTCAAAGGATCGTGCGCCTTTACTCCGAAGAGCAGGCTCGCCATCAAGCGCGTCAGCGCAAACGAGGCGACGAGTCCAAGTATCAGCCCGCAGAGGGTGAGTGTCATGCCCTGTCGGAGGATGAGCCGCAGAACGTCACGTGCCTGCGCGCCGAGGGCGAGGCGGATGCCGATCTCCTGCGTGCGCTGTGCCACCGTGTAAGAGATGACGCCGTAGAGACCGAGCATCGCAAGGATGAGCGCGACCGACGCGAAGACGCCAAAGATGACAAGACTGAAACGACGCGCGTCGAGCGAGGAAGAATAAACTTCCGTGAGCGTGCGAAACGTCGTCGGCATCTCCGGGTTGAGCGAGCGCACCGCCTGTCGCATGGCGGGAATGAGAGTCGTGGGATCGCTTTGCGCGCGTACAACCATCGCGAGCGAATAAGACTGCGGTCGCTGAAAAGCATTGGCATAGACGGTCTGTGCGGGCGCGCGATCAAGTCCGTATTCGCGCACGTTGCCCACCACGCCGACGATCTCCAACAGGCGCGTATCGCCGTCCATGTTGCCGAACTGGATGCGCCTGCCGATTGCGTCCGTGTCCGGAAAATATTTCTCCGCGAGCGATTGGCTGATGACGGCGGAGGGAGGCGCGCCGGGTTTGTCGTTCGCATTGAACACACGACCGCGCAAAACGGGAACGCCCATTGCTGCGAAGTAGCCGGAACTCGCAAGTCTGTATTCGGCATGGCCGGTGCGAGCCGGATCGTTATCAATCAGGAACGTCCCGTCTGCGCCCGTATTGGTCATCGGCAAGCCATTGATGCCGCCGATGGCGACGACGCCCGGCAGTTGTTCGAGTCGTTCGAGCAGTTGCTGATAAAAGAGCGCGTTCCGCTGCTGTTGATCCTTATCGTCCGAGGCGGGCAGCGACAGATTCATCACAACGGCGCTCTCCGGATGAAAGCCCGGATCAACGCGCAGCAGTTCGACGAAGCTCTTGCACAGGAGTCCCGCGCCGACAAGTAGGATCAAAGTCAGCGCGACCTGTGCGACGACAAGCGCCCCGCGCAGGCGTTTCCCCGCTCCGTGTGCCGTCTGCCCGCGCGCAGCCTCTTTCAGACCGGCTTGCAAGTCTCTGCCCGTGCTGTGCAGCACCGACACCACTCCGAGCACGATTGCGATCAGCGCCGACAGCGCGAGCGTAAAGATGAGCGCGCGCGCATTCACGCTGATCTCGTCGGCGCGCGGGAGATTGCCCTGATTCAGTTTGAGAATTAAATCAACGCCCCAGAAAGAGAGCAGCACGCCCAACGCGCCGCCGATGAGCGCGAGCAGCAAATTCTCAGTCAGGAACTGCTGCGCGAGACGCATGCGCCCGGCTCCGAGCGCGGCACGCACGGTAAACTCTTTTTGCCGCGCAGTCATCTGCGCCAGCAGCAGATTCGCGACGTTCGTGGCCGCGACAAGCAAGAGGAAGCCGACCGCCGTGAGGATAATGAGCAGCGCTTGCCGCGCGTTGCCCACGAGATACTCCTGTAGCGGGATGACGGCAAAATCCGATGCGTCCGTCCCGGCGCCGTTCTCCTGCTTGAGCTGCTGACCGATGGCGCTCAGGTCTGCGCGCGCGGCGTCCAGCGTCACTTCGGGGCGCAGTTTTGCGATGACCCCCCAGTTATGCGCCGTGCGCGATACGTCGGGCGGAAACATCTCTCGCGGCACCCACACGTCCGCTGCCTTCGGAAAACCCAAGTTGGACGGCAGCACGCCGACCACCGGCAAACTCTGATTGTCAATCCGCAAAATCTTGCCTGCGAGATTGGTCTGGCCGCCGAGGTGTCGCTGCCAGAATCCGTAGCTGACAATCGCCGCCGGGGCGCCGGACTTCAGTTCTTCAGGCAGGAATAAACGCCCGACGATGGGTGCAACACCAACCACACGAAAGAATTCGCCGGAGACCGTATAGACGGGAGCGCGCACCGGCTCGCTTCCGCCAATGATCGTCGTCATCATTGTTGACGCGCTTCCACCACTGTATTCGGCAATCGCTTCGAAACTGTGATTGCGCGCTCGCACGTCCTCGTAGTTAGGCTCGGCCACCGGCATCCGCTTGCCCTTCGCGCTGACCTCTTTTAG
>DATHAZ010000170.1:0-1527 GCA_035296445.1 Pyrinomonadaceae bacterium
GCTCTTTGAAGTTGACTACTTCAACGACGAGAAAGCCTACCTGACGCAGTCCGGCCAACTCTACAACGAGGCGACCGCCGCCGCCTTCGGCAAAGTTTACTGCTTCGGCCCGACCTTCCGCGCCGAGCGTTCCAAGACGCGACGCCACCTCACGGAGTTCTGGATGGTCGAGCCGGAGATGGCTTTCGCCCGTCTGGATGACGTGATGAATCTGGCCGAGCGTTTCATCTCGAACATCGCGAGCCGCGTGCTCGAAGAACGTCAAGAGGAGTTGAAGGTACTGGAGCGCGACACGTCGAAGCTCGAACTGATCGTGCCGCCGTTTCCGCGCCTGCATTACGACGATGCCGTCAAGATGCTGCACGAAGGGCACGAACGCGGCGAACTCGAAGCGCGTTTCGAGTGGGGCGGCGACTTCGGCGCGCCCGACGAGACTTACATCTCCAAGCAATTCGAGAAGCCCGTGATGGTGCATCGTTATCCGGCGGCGATCAAAGCGTTCTACATGGCGCGCGACCCCGAACGCCCAGAGTTGGCTCTGGGCGTTGACGTGCTGGCGTCGGAAGGCTACGGCGAAGTTATAGGCGGCGGCGAGCGCGCTACGTCGCTCGAATTCCTCGAAGAGCAGATCAAGGCGCACGACCTGCCGCGCGAAGCTTTCGAGTGGTATCTGGATTTGCGACGCTACGGGAGCGTCCCGCACGCGGGCTTCGGCATGGGCATCGAACGCTGCACCGCCTGGATGTGCGGCATCGAGCACGTCCGCGAAACGATCCCGTTTCCGCGCATGCTCTACCGGCTCAGACCATAAAGGCAGTGACAAGTGACAGGTGACGAGTGGCAAGTTAAAACCGAAAACAGTTTTGCTTTAACTTGTCACTCGTCACTCGTCACTTGTCACTTAAAAATATGAGTAGTACACAAGAGCGAATCGTAACGATTTTCGGCGGGTCGAAATGCGGGGAGGACTCCGCTGAGTACGCTGAAGCGCGTCGCGTCGGGCAGCTTTTGGCGGAGGCGGGTTTTACGATCTGCACGGGCGGCTATCTGGGCATCATGGAGGCTGCAAGTCGCGGCGCGCACGAGCGCGGCGGGCGTGTGCTCGGCATCGTGATGAACCAGTTTAAGAAAGAGCCGAACCGTTTTCTCACGGACAAAGTTGCGACGCCGCATTTTTATGACCGCCTGCAACACCTGATCGTGCGCTCGGTGGGCTTCGTCGCGCTGCGCGGCGGGATGGGCACGGTGACGGAACTCTCGCTCGTCTGGAACAAGATTCAAACTCACGTCATAGAGCCGCGCCCGCTCGTCCTCTTGGGCGACTGCTGGCCGCCGGTCGTCGCGGCGTGGCGCGAGCATCTGGTCGTGAGCGAAGCGGACATCAATATGCTCGATCTGGCGGGGACGCCGGACGAGGCGGTCGAAATTATCATCGAAAAGTCGAAAGGAGTGAGGGTATGAATTGCCCGAATTGTGGTGCGACGTTGATCAGCGGCGCACAGTTTTGCGGAGCGTGCGGGTCGCGCA
>DATHAZ010000171.1:0-1622 GCA_035296445.1 Pyrinomonadaceae bacterium
GTGGCTGTTCGACGCCGACATGACGGCGCGCCTCGCGCATCTGGCCTCGCGCGATGTGCCTTTGATCACGTCCGTGCAAGCGCCCAACTACGACCCGCAAACCGTGCGCGTGGCGAACTGGTCGCCCATGAAAATCAACGCCTTGCGTTGGCTTGACAAAGCGAGTGCCCGATGGTCAAATCCCAGCTTTGTTGCCTGTTCGCATTTCGTCCGCGAGTCCACAATGGATCGTCTCGGCGTCGCCCCGTCAAGGATTCGGGTGATTTACAACTCCGTTGATCCCAACACGCTGCGCTGCGAACCGGACGAACCACGCTCTCTCCGCCGTTCTTTGGAAATACCTGAAGACGCCTTCGTCTATGCGACCGTCGGGCGGCTCGAACCGCCCAAAGGTCACGCATACCTGCTGCGCGCATTTCAACAACTGGCAATTTCCCGACCACACGTCTATCTCGTAATCGTCGGCGACGGCCCCGCCGCCGGAGACCTGACGCGTCTGGCTGAGGAACTGGGAATTGCACCGCGCGTGCGCTTGCTCGGCAGGCGCAAAGATGTCGGCGCGTGCCTTGAGATGTCGGACGCTTACGTGTTCCCGACGCTCTTCGAGGGCTTCGGCATCGCGCTCGTCGAGGCGATGTTCAAGCGTCTGCCGTCGGCGGCATCGCGCGTCGGGCCGATTCCTGAGATCATAGAAGACGGCGTGAGCGGCCTGTTGTTCGAGGCGGGTTCGACGGAAGAACTGCTGTCGGCGTTGGCGACGCTCGCCGACGACGCGGCGCGGCGCGAGTCTCTGGCCGAGCGCGGCTACGCGAGCGCGTTCTCGCGTTTCCGAAGTGAACTGACGATCCCGCAGTGGGAGAATTTGTATAGGGAGATCGCGCGGCGCGCGGTTGGCGCTGGGTTGGCGACGGAGAGCGCGATGCAGAGCGCATAACAACATGGAACACGACGGCGTAGGACGCGCGTGAACCGGCGTCGGCAGTAGAATTGAGATCAAGGTAAGGGTGAGAGAAGGAGAGTTTCTTATGGCAGCGAATAACGGCGGCAGCAGCAGCAGTATTAAGAAGCGTGAAAGCGGCGAGCCGGTTTACGTTCTGGGCATCAGCGGGAAATACAATCAGGGCGGGTCGGGCGGCGACGCGCACCACCCGGCAGCCGTCATCCTGCGCGACGGCGAGATCGTCGCGATGGCGGGCGAAGAACGTTTCTCGCGCGTCAAACACGCCATCGGCCAGTTTCCCTATTACGCCACCAAGTTCTGCCTCGACACCGCCGGAATCACGCCCGAACGACTCGACGCCATCGGCTGGTCGAACGATCCTTTTCTCGCCAACGAGCGTTGGGTCAAGGTCAACAACACGACCGCCAAGCGTCTGGTCTACGGGCTGACGACCCGCATCAACAAATCGAAGAACGGCGTCAAGAAAAGCCTCCGCCTCTTCGATATGATTCTCAAACCGTGGGAGGAGGAGGCGCTGCAAAAGGCCGGATTCCGCGAGAAGTTTCGCCTCGACGTGGACAAGATTCCTTTCTTCCGCGTTGACCATCACCTCTCGCACGCCGCGAGCGCCTACTACGCGAGCGGCTTTCAGGAGGCGACCGTCATCACCTGGGACGGCAGC
>DATHAZ010000172.1:0-2548 GCA_035296445.1 Pyrinomonadaceae bacterium
GTGGCTGTTCGACGCCGACATGACGGCGCGCCTCGCGCATCTGGCCTCGCGCGATGTGCCTTTGATCACGTCCGTGCAAGCGCCCAACTACGACCCGCAAACCGTGCGCGTGGCGAACTGGTCGCCCATGAAAATCAACGCATTGCGTTGGCTTGACAAAGCGACAGCCAGATGGTCAAATCCCAACTTTGTTGCCTGTTCGCACTTTGTTCGACAGTCGACAATGGATCGTCTCGGCGTCGCCGCATCAAGGATTCGGGTGATTTACAATTCCGTAGACCCCAACACATTGCTCTGCACACCGGACGAACCGCGCTCTCTCCGCCGTTCTTTGGAAATCCCCCAGGACGCTTTCGTCTACGTGACCGTCGGGCGGCTCGAACCGCCGAAAGGTCATGCGTATTTGCTGCGCGCGTTTGCGGGGATGGCCGCTTCCCGCCCGCACACATACCTGATCATCGTCGGCGAAGGGCCGCTCGCGGCTGACCTGACGGCGTTAGCCGCCGAACTCGGCGTCGGCGCGCGCGTGCGGTTGCTTGGTCGGCGCAAGGATGTCGGCGCGTGCCTGGAGATGTCGGACGCCTACGTCTTCCCGACGCTTTTCGAGGGCTTCGGGATCGCGCTGGTGGAAGCCATGTTCAAAGGGCTGCCGTCGGCGGCTTCGCGCGTCGGCCCGATCCCGGAGATCATCGAAGACGGAGCGAGCGGTCTGCTGTTTGCTCCCGGTTCGGTCGCGGAACTTCAGGCGACTATGGCGACTTTGCATGATGACCCCGCACGGCGACGCTCGCTTGCCGCGCGGGGTTTTCAAAGCGCACGGGAACGTTTTCATAGCGAACTGACGATCCCGCAGTGGGAAAATTTATATCGTGAAGTGGCGCGCCGCGAGCCGGGCGCGGCCGTCGTGGCGGCGACGCGAGCTACCGGGTACACTTAAGCCGACGGAGGATAGGGACGAGATCGGGAACTGACATATCGAGGGGCGGGAGAATAAAGCTTGGCGCTCGTTGAAGTTCTTAAATCATGCGCAAAAGACTGCTCTCCGTTTATCAATATTGCTTTAAGATGCTGATCGGCAGTGGCGTCGGGCGGTTCGCCGTGGTGCGGGGAGCAAATGATTTCCTCGTCAAAAGTTTCAAGCAGACCTACGCCGAAGTGCAGGGACACAAGATGTTCCTCGACGCGGCGGATTCGCTTTCGCTCTCGGTCAACGGAGCGTATGAGCCTTTCGAGACCGAACTGATGCACAGTCTGGTCAAACCGGGCGACACGGTTCTCGACATCGGCGCGAACATCGGATATTACACGCTGATACTGGCGAGACTGGTCGGCGAGCGCGGCAAAGTTTATGCCTTCGAGCCAGACCCGACCAACTATGAATTGCTGAAGCGGAACATCGCGTTGAACGGCTATAAAAATGTCGTGCCGGTGATGAAAGCGACTTCGAACAAAAACGGCACGTTGCGGCTCTATCTCTGCCGGGACAACAAGGCCATGCACCGCGTCTACGACTCGCAATACTGCGACGGCTTCATCGAGATCGAGGCGGTTCGGCTGGACGATTATTTCGCGGGGAGAGAGGAAAAGATTGACTTTATTAAAATAGATATTGAAGGCGCGGAGTACGCCGCGCTCGAAGGGATGGCGACGCTGCTCGGGAAAAGCCGGCGGGCGATACTCGTCACGGAGTATACGCCGATTGCGATCAAGGAGTTTGGCATCGAACCGCAGGAATATCTCCGGCTGTTGATGGATTTCGGATTTAAGTTCGAGCGCATTGACGAAGAGCACAAACGGATCGAGCCGACGGACATCAACCGGTTGGTCGAGACTTATACTCCCGATAAAGAGTACGTCATCAACTTATTGTGCACCAGAGAGGCGTGAGGCATCGCCCCGACCCGGCCGAAGCGCGCATGAGGCGTGCCGCCCGTGTGAGGATCGCGGGTCAAATGTGAGTTAAGGAGAGTTTGGCATGGCAGTGAATAATAACGGCGACAGGCCGCGACCGGTTTACGTGCTGGGAGTGAGCGGAAAATATAATCAGGGCGGTTCCGGCGGCGACGCACACCACCCGGCCGCCGCGCTCCTGCGCGATGGCGAGATCGTCGCGATGACGGGCGAAGAAAGGTTCGTGCGCGTCAAGAACGCCATCGGCCAGTTTCCTTATCACGCCATCAAGTTCTGTCTCGACACAGCGGGCATCACGGCCGAACGACTCGACGCCATCGCCTGGTCGAACGACCCCTATCTCGCCAACGAGCGTTGGATCAAGGTCAACAACACGACCGTCAAGCGCATGGCCTACGGCTTGACGAGCCGCCTGAACAAATCGAAGAACGGCGTCAAGAAAGGTTTGCGCTTGTTCGATATGATGCTCAAGCCGTGGGAAGAGGAGGCGAATCAGAAGGCCGGATTCCGCGAGAAGTTTCGCCTCGACGTGGACAAGATTCCTTTCTTCCGCGTTGACCATCACCTCTCGCACGCCGCGAGCGCCTACTACGCGAGCGGCTTTCAGGAGGCGACCGTCATCACCTGGGACGGCAGC
>DATHAZ010000173.1:0-7725 GCA_035296445.1 Pyrinomonadaceae bacterium
ACCTTCCACACATTCCCGTCCAACGGCCTCGTCGTGATCCGCACGTCGAGAAACATCCTGACGACCTCGATGTTGGTCGTCGTGTGCGGAGAGGGCTGGCCGGTCGCGTATGAGCCGCCGCCCGCGAGCGCGAGCGGGATCAGCAGTTGATCGGCCAGATGTTCGCCGACGGGCGCGCCCGTTTCGAGATACGCGCGCGCTTCCCCGGTCGCGCTCTCGGCCACCGTCTCGGCGCGCACGCCGCGCTCGCCGATGCCGGTGAAGACCTCCGTGAGGTGTTCGCTCTCGATCTCAAGGGTCAGGACGTTGCCGGGGCTGATCGCGTTTTGAGAAGTTTCGACGCGCAACTCGTCGCCTCGCAAAGCGCCCCAGCCGAGTTGTTCGGCGACGACGCCCAACTCGCGCTCGCCCACCGTCGGCGGCAGTTTGACGACGAGCGCGCGGGCGCGGCGCGCCCGTATCTCGCCGCGCGCGAGCAGTTCGAGTGGCTTGAGTTTGCTCGCGGGTTCGACGCGCGCGTGAAAGCGTCCGCCGCCCGGCGGGTAGAAGCCGTAGCGCGTGAGGTCGGCGGTGACGCGCGCGCCCATGCGATTCAGGAGCGGCAGAAAAGTTTTGACGATGAACTCGTAGGGCGGCGCGTGTACGTTGTGCGTGCCGCCTTCAAAGGCGAGCGTGGAAGGCGCGGAGGCGATCATGAGCGGCGGCAAAATCGTCTGGAGCACGAGCGTCGTGCTGCCGGCCGTGCCGATGGGAAAAGCGTAATCGCCGGGCGTGACGGCACCGGGGTGGAACGTGAACGCGGTCGCGCCCAGCCCCGCGCCTTCAACCTGCGCGCCGCCGATTGTTGCAGCGGCGCGGACGGCGGTGAGGTGTTGCCGTTGCAGCCCCGGTTTCTCGCGCCGCGCGCGGACGTTGTAAATGCGAAAAGGTTTTCCGGTGATGAGCGAGAGCGCGAGAGAGGTGCGTATGATCTGCCCACCGCCCTCGCCCTGTGAACCGTCAATCGTGATCATAACGAGTCGGATTGTAGCGCACGCCCGTGCGCTTTTCTCAGAGCGCGTTCGCCTGTTGTAATCTGGACGCGTGACCGCCGATACCAGACAGATCGTGCTGCGCTTCGACTCGGGGACGCTCCTGCTCGACGGAGTGGAACGCGACGCGACGGACGTGCCCGCGCCCTTTCGCTGGGACGAGCGCGTACTGCGCTGGCGCGCGCCCGCGCTCAGTTATCGCCACGTCGTCAAGGCTCTCACGCGCGGCGGCATGGCCTTCGCGGACGAGGCGCGCGCCTATCACAAGTTCGATTTCCAGACGAAGTTCACGGTCGAGCCGCGCCCCTACCAGCAGGAGGCTATCAGTGCGTGGCGCAAGGCCGAGCGTTGCGGCGTCGTTATCTTGCCGACCGGCGCGGGGAAAAGCCTCGTCGCGCAGATGGCGATTGAACAGACGCAGCGTTCGACGCTCGTCGTCGTGCCCACGATTGACTTGATGAATCAATGGTACGATCTGTTGCTCTCGTCGTTTCAGGCCGAAGTCGGACTCATCGGCGGCGGCTTCTTCGAGGTCGGCGCGTTGACCGTGACGACCTATGCCTCGGCCTTTCGTTTCATGGAACGGCTCGGCAACGCGTTCGGCCTCGTCATCTTCGACGAATGCCACCACCTGCCCGGAGACGTGTTTCGCTACGCCGCAGAGATGTCGCTCGCCCCTTTTCGCCTCGGCCTGACCGCCACGCCCGAACGCGCCGACGGCGCGGACGAAATGCTCGAAGAGTTGATCGGCCCGACCGTGTACCGGCGGGAGGCGCGCGAACTGGCGGGCGAGTATCTGTCCGACTACAGCATCGTGCGCCTCAACGTCGAGATGAGCGCGGCCGAGCGCGCGGCCTACGAAGCGGAGCGCGCCGTCTTCAAAAGTTTTCTCCAGCAGAAAAACATACGCCTGAGCAGCCTGCACGGCTGGCAACTCTTCATCGCCGCGAGCGCGCGCAGCCCCGAGGGGCGACGCGCGATGATGGCCTACCGCGAGTCGAAGCGAATCGCGCTCGGCACGGACGCGAAACTGCGCGTGCTCTCGGAACTGCTCCGGCGACACCGCCGCGAACGCATGCTCATCTTCACCGCCGAGAACGAGATGGTCTATCGCATCTCGGAGCAATTTCTCATACCCGCCATCACGCACGAAACGAACATCAAGGAGCGGCGCGAATGGCTGGCCGCCTTCAACGCGGGCGACGTGCTCGCGCTCGCCACGTCGAAGGTTTTGAACGAGGGCGTGAACATCCCGGCCGCCTCGGTCGCCGTCGTCCTCTCCGGTTCCGGCTCGACGCGCGAGCACATCCAAAGACTCGGGCGCATACTTCGCAAGCAACCCGACAAAGAGGCGACGCTCTACGAAGTCGTCACCCTCGATACGACCGAAGAGGGGATCAGCCGCCGGCGCGGCGGCGAGCAGTTTCGCAGTAGCGTAGGACAAAATGAACGCCGGAGTTTATTAAGCGACCTCTAATCTATGTTGACCTCCGACCTCGCATTAAGCTGGCAGCGCGGCAATCAAATCCGGCCGCGCTACGTCCGGGCGGAAGACGATGGCTGGCTCGAAACCGCCTCCGCGCTCATCGAACTCTTCCGCGAGCATCAGGGCTGCACGCGCGCCGAACTCGACGCCGCGCTCGAAGATTACGTCGGCACGGGGACGGACTACAAAATCCTGCGCGGCCTGATCAAGTTGCTCATGGATCGGACGGAGTTTGCGGCGGGCGTCGAAGTCACGCCCGCGGACTTGCGCCGCGCCGTCTTCCTCAAGGCGCGCGGCGCGCATCCCGTGACGGGCGAGGGCGCGCGCGACGAAGTCATCGAAGGGGCTGGGAGTGAACTCGGGTGCGCGCCCGAACTGGTGCGCGCGAATTTGTACGCGGACTTGACGAAGAACCAGCGGCTCGTCGAGTTTGAAGAGACGGACGCGCGCTCGCTCGTCGAACTCTACAACGTGGCGCAGGCGCAGGCTTTGCTGTATCGCTCCGTGCGGATGCGCCTGAGCGTGCGGCCACAGACGGCGGAAGGGTATCGCGAACTCTTCGGCGCGATCAAAGCCTATCGCCTGATCCACACGATCAAGGGGAATCCGGCCGACGGTTACGAAATCGAACTCGACGGCCCCGTCTCCATGTTTCATCGCTCGCAGAAGTACGGCGTGCAGATGGCCGTCTTTCTGCCCGCCTTGCTGTTGTGCAAAGGCTGGCGCATGCGCGCCGAGATCGCGCAGCGTGCGCACGGCACGGCCTTCTTCGAGATGGAGAGCGAACGCCACGCTCTGCGCTCGCATTACCTCGCGGTGACGCCTTACGAAAATCCCGTGAGGGAAAAGCTGCTGGCCGCGTGGGCGCGTTTCGAGAGCGAGTGGACGCTTTCCGAGAGCGGCGAGATCATCAGCCTCGGCGCGGGCGCGTTCATCCCCGACTTCGTGCTGCGTCATCCGACGGGGCGGCAGGTCTATCTGGAAATCTTAGGTTTCTGGACGCCGCCGCATCTCAAAGAGCGTCTGCGAGAATTTGCGGGAAGCGGGTTTCGAGATTACCTGCTCGCGGCCTGGGAGGAACTGCGCGGCAGCCGCGAGCCGCTCGTGGCCGCGCCCGCGCACGCGATCATCTTCAAGCGTTCGCTCGACCCGGCGACGGTCGAGCTGGCGGTTAATAAGTTGATCTCGGAAGACTGACAGGGAAGATTGACAGGGAGACTGACGGGAGCGCGATGAAAACTTTCAACCTGTGCTTACTGGGTTTCGGCAACGTCGGCCACGCGCTGGTGCGCCTGCTCGGCGAGAAGTCCGTGGAGATGCGCGAGCGATACGGCATCGAGTGGCGCATCACGGGCGCGGCGACGCGTCGCATGGGTTGGATCGCGTCGGCGGAAGGGTTGGCCGTGGAGTCTCTGCTGTCGGGCGGGTTCGCCGCGTCAGCGTCGCGGGGCGGGCAGTCGCCGTCGAACGTGCGCGAGTGGCTGGCGGCGGCGCGATGCGACGTGATGTTCGAGATCACGTCGCTTGAGCCGTTGACGGGCGAGCCTGCCGTCGAGCATGTGCGCGCCGCGTTGGAGGCGGGCGCACACGTCGTCACGGCGAATAAAGGCACAATCGTCCATGCCTATCGTGAGTTGCACGCGCTCGCCGGGGCGCGCGGCAGGCGTTTCCTGTTCGGGGCGACGGTGGCAGACATGCCCGTCTACTCGCTCTTCCGCGAGTGCCTGCCTGCGGCGCGCCTCCGCGCCTTCCACGGTATTTTCAACTCGACGACCAACATCATTCTCGAAGCGTTGGAGCAGGGCGACACGTTTGAAGAGGGCGTGCGGCGCGCGCAAGGTCTCGGCATCACGGAGACTGATCCGGCTTACGACGTTGACGGATGGGACACGGCCGTGAAGACGTGCGCGCTGGCAACCGTGTTGATGGACGCCCCTGTGCGGCTCGACGAGATCGAGCGGGAAGGGATTCGCGGGTTGGATGCCGAGAGCGTGCGCGCGGCGCGGGCGGCCGGGAAGCCTTACAAACTGGTGAGTCGCGCGGAGCGCACCGCGGAAGGGCGCGTTGCGGCGCGCGTTCGCCCCGAACAGATCGCGGCGGACGACCCTCTGGCCGCCGCGAGCGGCACGTCCCTCATCATCCATTTCGAATTGGACATTCTGCCCGGCCTGACGCTCGTGGCGCACCAGCCCGATTTGCGCAGCACCGCCTATGGCCTGCTCTCCGATTTCATCAACGCCGTGCGCGCCGAAACTTAGCAGGCGAAAAATACGGCGGCGTGTCACATCCTCTTTGCGCCTTCCCCTTTAACAAACTTTGCGCCTTTGCGAGAGATGATTTTCTCGCAAAGGCGCAAAGGGTAAAAACCAGAGGCGCAAAGAAATTGTGTGTTGCGTTCTTAAAGGGCGGATTACTTCTAGTCGGAGTCGGGGACGATGAAGGAGAGGTTGGTGAGGACGCTGCGCAGGCGCACCTGACCGAGCAGGGTTTCGAGATAACAGGCGAGACCTTCGAGCGCGGGGCCGATCTCCAGAATCCTGCGCGCCGCCGTCACCTGCTTGACGAAGCGTTCGTATTCCTCCCAATCCCTGTACATCAGGTAGCACATGCTGCCGTCGCGAAAACGCTTCAGGTGCGCGAGCAGGAGCGCGACCGAAAACTGATCGCACTCCAGGTCGGCGCGCCGCGCCAGCCCGACGAGATTCCAGAGGTCGCGGTAGAGGATGAGCGCTTCCTCGCGCCGCGCGTGAAAGTCGTTGAAGAGTTCCTCGCCGTCGAGCATGGGGTTGAAGACTTGCGTGAGCGCGATGGTTGATTGCTGGAAGCAGTTGCGCAGCAGCCCGTGCGCGCGTTCGAGCTTGCCGCGAATGGGCGGCGCTTGCGGGTCGTTGATGCCGACGAGTTCAAAGCCGTAGACGCGCCCGATTTCGTGGCCGATGGCGTAGCTGATGCCGTCGAGCGTGGAGAGCAGTTCTTCGTTCGCGCCTTCGAGGTGGAGCATGTCGGCGTCAATCTGTTCAATCAGCGCGAGCGACTCTTTGTGGATGTTGGTGAAGACGGAGAAGGTCGAGGCAAGCAGGTGATTCTGCTGCACCTTCGTTTCGATGAGGCGCAGGTAATCGAGCATGCGGGCGAGATCAACGAAGACCCTGCGCATCGTCACGCCGAGCGAGACGGGCTTGAGATTTTCGACGAGCGCGGCGAGCGTCGGCGACAAAATCTCTCCGGACGCAGTTTGAAACTCTCCTTCGGGGGAGGTCTCTGCGTCGGGCATAAAGGGGGCGATAGCCGTCGGCGGCTCGTGGGAGGGGTGATCAAAAATTGCGCTGCTCATAGTGTAGGCGTGTCCTGAAAGGGGCTGCCCGGCCGGGTCGGCCGGAACGAGGCGTTAGTGCGAGAACTCTCTCGTCGAAGTGGCGAAATGCACTGTTGTCAAACTTACTGCGGCGGAAAAGCGGCTGCGCGGGGAGACTCCGCGCCTCCGGCTACGACTTCGCTGTCAAACTTTATGCCAGAAGCCTCTGTGACCCGCGCCCGCCGGGAATAAGCGACTTTGCAACCCTTTCGCATCTAAATAACGGACGCACGCAATTTCGTCGGCCGCCGACTGACAGTTTGACAGGTCAAGATGGCAGCGTCGCGACAATTTGGCAGGCGCGCTTGATAAGCCCGTCGTTACGAGCGGGCAGGCTTTCCGGCTAAAGTTGTCGCAACGCCGTTTTGGACAAAATGATTTTGCAGAGCAGCCCGGCGGTCGCCCCGGCGACCGGGGTTTTCGAGTAAAGAGACTATCTAACAAAGGCTTTCACTTCGTTAGTGAGAGCAGGGAGGATTCGATGATTTACGTCCGCAAGGCCGCCGCGCGCGGCCACTTCGATTTCGGCTGGCTCAATACCTATCACACCTTTTCTTTCGGCGAGTATTACGATCCGCGCAATATGGGTTTTCGCGCGCTGCGCGTCATCAATGAGGATTATGTCCGCGCCGGCCACGGTTTCCCGACGCACCCGCACCGCGACATGGAGATCATCACTTACGTCCTCGAAGGCGCGCTCGAACACAAAGACAGCATGGGCAACGGCACGGTGATCGTGCCGGGCGAGGTGCAGCGTATGAGCGCGGGCACGGGCGTGCGCCACAGTGAGAAAAATTCTTCGGCGGAAGAGGATGTACACCTGCTCCAAATCTGGATCATCCCGCAGGAGCAGGGGCTTGCCCCCGGCTACGAGCAGAAGATGTTCGAGGCCGACGAGAAGCGCGGGCGTCTGCGCCTGATCGCATCCGACGACGGGCGCGACGGCTCTGTGACGATACATCAGGACGCGCAGCTTTACGCCGCGTTGCTTGAACCGGGGCAGGAGGTCGCGCACCGCCTGTCGCCGGGGCGGCACGCCTGGGCGCAGGTGGCGCGCGGCGCGGTCGAGATCAACGGGCAGCTTTTAAATCATGGCGACGGTGCGGCCGTCAGCGATGAAGCGCAACTGTTGATTGCCGGTCGGGAAGCGTCCGAAGTGTTGCTGTTCGATCTCGGTTGATGTCCGGCCGACGCGCGCGGAATTTCCGACGAAGCCGTGCGAGAGTTGTTAACGCAAAAGGAGAGGGCGCGGAGAAGAATCAAGTCTCTCCGCGCCCTCTCAATATGTCTGTCTCTTTTTCTCCGCGTTCGTCGCCTCCGTCGAGTTCCCGCTTGAAGGCGGGACGGGGGCGACCAAGCGTTATTTGCGGGAATGCTTCTGTTGCCTGAGCAGTCCTCTTAACTTCATTCTCGCCTTGTGCAGTTGCGACTTCGATGTCCCCACCGAACAGCCCAAAAGGCGCGCGATCTCCTCGTGCTCGTGCCCCTCCACGTCGTGCAGGATAAACACCGTCCGGTAGCCGGGCGGCAACTGCCCGATAGCACGGTCTAACGCAATCCGGTCAACCACCGGCATACTATTAGGGTTCTGTGTGCCCACCACCACCTGCACGGGCGTCTCCCCGTCGTCTGTCGTCTGCTCCAGCCTCACGCCCTTCTTGCGAAAGTGCATCAACACCTGGTTGACCGTCAAACGGTGCAGCCACGTGGTAAAAGCCGACTCGCCGCGGAAACTGCCTATTTTACGGAACAGTTGAATGAAGGCTTCCTGCGCGAGGTCTTCGGCCTCCGCGACGTTCTGCGTCATGCGCAGGCACAAGCTGTACACACGCCGGTTGTGCCGCTCGTACAGT
>DATHAZ010000174.1:0-37548 GCA_035296445.1 Pyrinomonadaceae bacterium
CAAGGCGCGTAAGAAAAAGGTGCTCGACGAATTTATCTTCGACACCTCGCGCTGCATGTTCTGCGCGCTCTGCCAGGAGGCGTGCCCGACCGCGTGCCTCGAACTGACGCAGGAGTTTGAACTCGCCACCTATTCGCGCGCAGGGTTCGTCTGGAACCGGGAGATGCTCGAACAGGGACGCGAGACGGTCAAGTACGAGTCCTGAGATGGGGTTGGACACGGTCGAACTGGTGATGGCCTTTGAAGAGAAGTTCGGCGTCTCCATCCCCGACGCGGACACCGCCGGGTTGAGCACCCCGCGAAAGGTGACGGATTATCTCATGGAGAAGAACGCGGGCGGCGGCAGGTCGAGGGAAGAGGTTGCGCTAATAGTGCGGCAAGTGATCGAAGAACAGTGTGCGGTTTATGATTTTTCGGACGACTCGCGGTTTGTCGAAGACATGCACATAAATTGAAGCACGCACTTTAGAGTGCTGACACGCGACGTTAAATTTTATGACTCTCTCCGGTTGGGAAGCGGCCTTCTTCTGGGTCTTCGCGATAGCGGCGCTGGTGGCGGCGTTGTTAACCATCCTCGCGCGCAACGCCGTCCATTCCGCCCTGTTCCTGATCTCGACGCTCGTGGCGGTGGCCGCGCTCTTCGTGCTGCTCGGCGCGGAGTTCATCGCGGGCGTGCAGATTCTCGTCTACGTCGGCGGCGTGATGGTGCTCTTTTTGTTCGTCATCATGCTCGTCAACGTCGGCGCGGAGGAACGCGGCAACGAGATGCTCTTCAACCGCCCCGCGCAGGTGGCGACGAGCGCGGTCTTCCTCGTGCTGCTCTCGCTCGGCTTCATCTACGCCATCCGGCAGGGTTACGAAGGGATGCTCATTCGCAACAATCTGGGCACACGAGAGCAGCGCGCGGAGGCGGCGAACGCGCGGCGCGAGCGGCAACAGGATTTACGCCTCGCGGAGACCGGCACGTCGCGCCTCTCGGAAGACACGCAACTCGTCGGCGCGAGCCTCTACCGTTTCGCCGCGCTGCCGTTTGAAATCGCGAGCGTGCTTCTCTTAGTCGCCATCATCGGCTCGGTCATGCTCGCCCGCACCAGCAAGCAGGAAGCGGCCACCGACGGCCTTGAAACAGCAGGGGATGAACAACTCGTGGATCGTGAATCGTAAATAGATTTAAAACCGCTTTCTTCCATTCACGATTTACGATTCACGTCTTTCAATCGTTTATGATCAATCTCATCGCATTCACGCTCGCGCTCGTTTGGCAGGAAGCCGCGACCAGCCGCTGGCAGGAGATCAAGCAGGGCGTGCTGGAGCCTGACCTGTCGAAGTTTCTTGTGATCGCCGCGCTCCTGTTCGTCATCGGCGTGGCGGGCGTGCTGACGCGTCGCAACATCATCGTCATCTTCATGTCCATCGAGTTGATCCTGAACGCGGCCAACCTCAACTTCATCGCCTTCACGCGCTATTTGCAGGACACCGGCAACCTGAATGCCGTCGCGGGTCAAGTCTTCACGATCTTTATCATCGTCGTGGCCGCCGCCGAAGCCGCCATCGGCCTCGGCCTCGTCATCGCGCTCTACCGCAACAAAGAGACGATCTTTGTTGACAAGATTGATCTGTTGAAATGGTGAGGAGCTATTAGCTTTTAGCCGTTAGCTATTAGCCAATCAAAAGGCAACGAGCTAACAGCTAACAGCCAACAGCTAACAGCTGATTATGCACAGACTCATCTGGCTCATTCCGCTTTTGCCGCTCGCGGGGGCTGCCGTCAACGGGTTGCTCGGGCGTCGCCTGCGCTTCTCGGAAACCGTGGTCGGCGCGATTGCGGTCGGCTCGGTCGCGCTGGCGTTTCTGCTGGGCGTGGCGGCGGTGTATTCCTACGGCTTCGGCGGGCACGCGCAGTGGCCCGCGCCTTACGTGACGAGTCAGGACGGCGCGTTCGGCTACCAGTGGATTCCGGGCGGGGCGACCGAAATCACGCAGGGCACGGGTCACGGTATATACCGGGAAATATCTCCAGCCACGCGCGCGAAGATAGAAGAGCGGGCGCGCGAAATCGAGCGGGAGACGGGCACGCCGCCGAGCGCGGTTCTCATGGGCGGCGACACGGAGCCGAGAGTCCTGGGCGCGCTGCTCGACGTGGAGTGGAGTTATCAACTCGACCCGCTCTCGTCCATCTTCATCCTCGTCATCACCGGCGTCGGCCTCTGCATCTTCGTCTTCGCCACCGGCTACATGCACGGCGACGCGGGGTTCTATCGCTTCTTCGCCTACCTCGGCCTCTTCATGTTCATGATGCTCATCCTCGTGATGGGGTCGAACTTTTTGATGATGTTCGTCGGCTGGGAGGGCGTGGGCTTATGCTCCTACCTCTTGATCGGTTACTACTTCGACCGCAAAGAGGCGGGCGACGCATCGCGCAAGGCGTTCATCACGAACCGCGTCGGCGACTTCGGGTTCGCCCTCGCCGTCTTCGGCATCATCGCCACTTTCGGCTCGACGCAGTACACGCAGGTCATGGCCGCCGCGAGCGGCTACCCCGTCGAACCGCTGGGGCATTTCGGCCTCATGTCGTGGCTCGCGCTCGGCCTCTTCGTCGGCGCGTGCGGCAAGAGCGCGCAGATACCCCTGTACGTGTGGCTGCCCGACGCGATGGCGGGGCCGACGCCCGTCTCCGCGCTCATTCACGCGGCGACGATGGTGACGGCGGGCTTGTACATGCTGACGCGCACGAACGTCATCTTTCAGCACTCGCAGACGATGATGCTCGTCGTGGCCGTCGTCGGCGCGCTGACCGCGCTCTTCGCCGCGACCATCGGCATCACGCAGAACGACATCAAAAAAGTCCTCGCCTACTCGACCGTCTCGCAACTCGGTTTCATGTTCCTCGCGTGCGGCGTGGGCGCGTTCGTCATCGGCATCTTCCACGTCATGACGCACGCCTTCTTCAAAGCCCTGATGTTCCTCGGCGCGGGTTCGGTCATCCACGGCATGCACCACGAACAGGACATGCGGCGCATGGGCGGACTCAGGAAGTACATGCCGAAGACTTACCTGACGTTTCTCGCGGGCTGGCTCGCCATCTGCGGCGTCATCCCGTTTTCGGGCTTCTGGTCGAAGGACGAAATTCTGTGGAACGCCGCTTCGACCACGCTCATCCCTTACGGCTGGCTGCTCTGGGCGGTGGGCACGTTCACCGCCGCCCTGACCGCTTTCTACATGACGCGACTCGTCGCCATGACCTTCTGGGGCAGAGAGCGTTTCCTCGAAGTGCCCGCCGGGGGGCAGGCCGACGAAGCGCACGCGCACGGCTACGACGACGCGGGCAAGACGCACGACGCGCACACCGAATCGGCGGGCGACCGGCCGCGTCACGAACCCGGCGATTATGTCGGCGAGCCGCGCGCCGTCGCGCACGCGCACACGGACGCGCACGGCGCGCCCTCCGTCGTCCATCACGATTCGCACGGCCACGGCACGCACATCCCGCACGAGTCGCCGCCCGCGATGTGGATTCCGCTCGCGGTGCTGGCGGTGCTCGCGGTCGTCGGCGGCTTTGTCGGCATCAGCCCCGCGTTCACGGGCGGCGCGCACGTCGGCGGGCGCATGAACATCGTCAACTGGCTGGAGCCGGTCATCTGGAATCCCTCGACCCGACAGTTCAACGCGCCGCACGGCGCGGGGGGCGGGGAACACGCAAGCGCGGGCACGCAGCCCGGCGCTAATTTGATCGCTTCGACTTCCGGGGATGTTCCGGTCGGCGAAGGGGCGCACGGAGCAGCGGCGGCGCACAGTCCTTACGGCAACGACACCGGCTTCAACCTTGCTCACGCCGTCGAGGGCGCGACCCACAGCCACCTCTTTACCGAATGGCTGTTCATCGGCATCTCGCTCATCGCCGCCGGAATCGGCATGCTGCTCGGCTGGCTCTTCTACGTGAAGAACCCGCGACTGCCCGACCTCTGGGCGGCGCGTCTTGGCGCGCTCTATCGCGCGAGCTACAACAAGTACCGGGTTGACGAACTCTACGGCCTCCTCTTCACGCGGCGCACGATGGACGCGGCGCGCGGCATCTACGCCGTTGACTCGAAGGTCTTGGACGGCGCGGTCAACGGCGCGGCGGGCTTGACGCGGCGCATCAGCCGCTATACCGGCAACTTTGACCGCACGGTCGTTGACGGCGCGGTCAACGGCGTCGCGGGATTCGTCGGGCGGCTCATGTCGCCGCTCCTGCGCGCGGCGCAGACGGGACTAACGGCCAATTACGCGCTCGTCATGGTGCTCGGCCTCGTCGTCGCCGTCATCTTCTTTTTCAGCGGCGACATTCTGGGGCTGGTGCGCGGAAGATAAAGCATTGTCCGTTGTCAGTAGTCAGTTGTCCGTTGTTTGTGCCGGACAATCGAACTCGCTGAAGACGTGGCGCTCAAGCCCGGCCAGGACGAAAACAACTGACAACGGACAACTGACGACTGACTAACTTATGAAAATCCCTTATCTGCTCTCCATCATCACGTGGCTGCCGCTCGTCGGCGCGCTCATCATCCTGTTCGTGTTCAAGCGAGACAACGCGCGAGCGATCAAGCGGTTTGCGACCGCGTGGTTCGGGCTGGTCTTCCTGGTGTCGCTCGCGCTCATCGGTTACGACCGCGGGGCGGGCGGCATGCAGTTCATCGAAGACTGCCAGTGGATTCCGATCATCGGCGCGCGCTACCAGATGGGCGTGGACGGCGTGGCCGTCCTGCTCATCGTGTTGACGACGCTCCTCGGCGTCATCGCCGCGCTCTCTTCGTGGGAATACATCGGGAAGCGCGAGCAGGAATACTACGTGCTGCTGCTGCTGTTGCAGGCGGCGGTGGTCGGCGTCTTCTCCGCGATGGACTTGTTTCTGTTCTACCTGTTCTTCGAGGTCTCGCTCGTGCCGATGTATTTCCTGATCGGCATCTGGGGCGGCGAGCGCAGGCTGTATGCCGCGATCAAGTTCTTTCTCTACACGCTCGTCGGCTCGGTCATCATGCTGCTCGGCGTCCTGAAGATGTATTTCTTAACTCAAGACGCGACGCTCACGGCGACGATCACCCCGGCCGTGATGGACAACATCGCGGCGTCGGGCACGCAGGCGCGCGCCGTTCTCGACAACGCGCGGGCGGCGGCCGGCAGCGGCGGCACGTTCAACATCATGTTTTTGCAAGCGCTCGGCTCCGCCTTGCCGATGGGATTGATGCAAGTGCTTTTGTTCTTCGCCTTCGCCATCGGTTTTGCGATCAAAGTGCCGATGTGGCCGTTCCACACGTGGCTGCCGGACGCGCACGTCGAAGCGCCCACGGCAGGCTCGGTCATCCTCGCCGGGATACTTTTGAAACTCGGCACTTACGGCTTCTTCCGCTTCAACCTGCCGATGTTCCCCGAAGCGTCGAAGGATTTGAGTTACTTCCACATCTTCGGCGCGACGTTCGGCGTGCGCCACGTGATGGTCACGCTGGCGATCATCGGCATCATCTACGGCGCGCTCGCCGCGATGTACTTCGTCGTCGTAAAAGACGGCGACGTGAAGAAACTGGTCGCCTATTCGTCCGTCTCCTCGATGGGCATCGTCATGCTCGGCCTGTTCGCTTTGAACCCGAACGGCCTGAACGGCGCGGTGCTCCACATGATCAACCACGGCATCTATTCCGCCGCGCTGTTCCTGCTCGTCGGCATCATCTACGAGCGGCGGCACACGCGCAAAATCTCCGAGTTCGGCGGGCTGTCGCACGTCATGCCGGGCTACGCCACGGTCTTTCTCGCCATGGCGATGACGGCCATCGGGCTGCCGCTATTGTGCGTCTTCATCTCGGAGTTTTTGGCGATGCGCGGGGCGTTCGAGGCGCAGCCGTGGTGGGCTGCATGGGCTGCGCTCGGCATCATCCTGAACGCGGGCTACATGCTCTGGCTCTACCAGCGCATGTTCTTCGGCCACATAGACAACCCGAAGAACGAGAACCTGACGGACATGAACGGCCGCGAGTGGGCTTACATGCTGCCACTCGTCGCGCTCTCCCTCTGGATCGGCGTCTACCCGAAACCTTTTATCGAGTACATCCAGCGACCGGTCAACGCCGTCGTCCGGCAGGTGCGGCCTGACTACCCGTTCCAGCCGGGCACGCCCCAGACGCCGACGACGGCGAGAGTCGAAAGGTAAACGATGAAGGAGGAGCGCGGAACGTTGAAGTGAAGACAATTCTTTGTCGGTTGTCAGTAGTCCGTTGTCAGTCGCATGTGGCAATCACATAAGCTGCTGAAGATTCGGATTGAACAACGGGCAACGGACTACTGACGGCTTCTCGTTCAACGTTCCGCGTTCATCATTACTGCTTATGCTGCTTCAAGCCAACACCACCGCCCTGTTCAGCGTGCGCGATTTGCAGTTGATCGCGCCGGAGTTGATCTTAACCCTGAGCGCGTGCGTCGTGCTCGTGTTGGAAGTCATCCTCCCGCGACGCGAGCGCAAGTGGACGGCCTACTTCGCCCTCGGCGGCATCGCGCTGGCCGCCGTCTCGCTCTTCCTGCTCTGGCAGACCAACCGCGCCAACCTCCCGCTCGACGCTTTTTACGGCATGGTGCGCATAGACGGTTTCGCGCTCGTCTTCAAGATGATCTTCCTGCTGGCAGCCGCGCTCACCATCGCCATCAGCCTGCGCTATCTGGACGTGGAGGGCGAGCAGCGCGGCGAGTATTACGCGCTCATTCTGTTTGCCACCCTCGGCATGATGTTTCTCGCCTGCGGCTATGATCTGATCTCGCTCTATATCAGTCTGGAGTTGATGGCGCTCACCTTCTACGTGCTCGTCGGGTTCACGAAGCGCGACCGGCGTTCCAACGAGGCGGGCATGAAATATTTCCTGCTCGGCGCGTTCTCATCCGGCGTGCTGCTCTACGGCATGTCGCTCCTTTTCGGCATCGCCGGTTCGACCAACCTCGGCGACATCTCGCGGAGCGTCAACGAGATTCTCAACGGCGCGCCCGTCGAAAGCGCGCTCGCCGGTGGGTTGCCGCTCAGGCCGATCCTGCTGCTTGCCATGATCGCGCTCGCCGCCGGTCTGTTCTTCAAGATCGCCGCCGTGCCGTTTCACATGTGGGCGCCCGACGCATACGAGGGCGCGCCCACCTCCGTCACAGCCTTCCTCTCCACCGGATCGAAGGCCGCGAGTTTCGCACTCTTCGCGCGCATCTTTCTCGAAGCGCTCGGCGGGATGCGCGCCGACTGGGCGCCGCTCGTCGGCCTCGTCGCCGCCGTCACGATCATGGTCGGCAACTGGGCGGCCGTGACGCAAACGAACGCGAAGCGCCTGCTCGCCTATTCGTCAATCTCGAACGCGGGCTACCTGCTGCTCGGCGTCATCGCCGCAAACGAATACGGCTATGTCGGCCTCGTCGTCTATCTGTTCGTCTACACGTTGATGAACATCGGCGCGTTCGGCGTGATCATCAGTTTGCGCCGTCGCGGCATCATCGGCGACAACGTGGACGATCTGACGGGGCTGGGGCAGAAAGCGCCGGGCATGGCTTTGATGATGACGATCTTCATGCTCTCGCTCGGCGGCCTGCCATTGACGGGCGGCTTCATCGGCAAGTGGTTTCTCTTCGGCGGGCTGCTGCAACGCGCCTCGGCGGACGGCAAAGACTGGTACGTCTGGCTCGCCATCTGGGCGATCCTGAACACGGTCGTCTCCTTCTTCTACTATGTCCGCTTCATCCGCGTGATGTATTTAGGCGACGGCGTGGCCGATGCGCGCCCGCTCTCGCTCTCGCCCGCGCTGCGCACCGCGCTGGTCGTCGCCGTCGTCGGCGTCATCGTGATCGGCGTCTACCCGCAGCCGTTCATCAACCTTGCACAGACGCTCGTCTCTTCGTTGACGGGCGCAGCCTCGGGCGCGTTTGCTCTTAAGTGACACGCCTCCTTCCCTAACCACTCACACTCAGGAGATAAGCAACATGACTCGCACACCGACTGCCCTGAACCGGCTGATCATCGCGTTAGTCTTTGCAACCCAACTCTTCCTGCTCGCCCCCGCGACGCAGGCTTCGGGCAACACGATTCCCACGCCCCCGCAAAATACGAATACGGCGGGCAGGGATCGAATGCCCGCCAATGAGAACCGCGCGCTGCCCGCGAACTTTAAGCGGCGGCGGGCGCGAAGCCGAGCGGCGTGCCGCACGCGCTGTAAGCTGCGGAATTGCAACTTCATAAGAAACAGGGCTGAACGGGTGCGCTGTTATGAGAGACAGGCCGCTTGCCTGGGCCAGTGCGGTTAAGCCACATGTCGCGACTTGCCGGGGCGGTGCTCTCGTGAGAGCATCGCCCCTCGTTTTTTATGGCCGTCTTTTATTTCTTCGCCGCGCTGCTCATCCTGCAAGCCCTCGTCTCGCTCCGCGGTTGCGCGCGTTACCTGCGCTACTTCCGCCGCGAACTCTCCGCGCCTTTGCCGGATTTCACGCCCTTCCTCACCATCGTCGTCCCCTGTCGCGGCCTCGACGAAGGCTTGCGCGAAAACCTCGACGCGCTATGCGGGCAGGATTATCCGGCCTTCGAGATCGTCTTCGTAGTTGATAGCTCTGACGACCCGGCCTTACGGGTTATCGAACAGGTGCGCCGGGCTTGGGAGAAGGCCGCGTATCCGCTGACGCGCGCTCTGGTGGCGGGCGCGGCCGTTGAGATCGGCCAGAAAGTTCATAACCTCATCGCCGCCGTCGGCGCGGCCGACGCTCGCAGCGAAGTTTTCGTCTTCGCCGACTCGGATGCGCGCCCCGGCCGCGACTGGCTGCGCTCGCTCGTCGCGCCGCTCGCCGATGAGAAGACGGGCGCGGCGACCGGCTACCGCTGGTTTATCCCTTCAACAAATTTTGCCTCGCACCTGCGCGCCGTCTGGAACGCCTCGATTGCCTCCGCGCTCGGCGAAAACTCGCGCACGAATTTTTGCTGGGGCGGCGCGACCGCGATCCGACGCGAAACCTTCACACGCTTACGCATGGCCGAAGCGTGGCGCGGCACGCTGTCCGACGATTTCGCGCTCACCCGGGCGCTCCAAAACGCGCGCCTCCCTGTTTATTTCGTCCCGCGCTGCCTGACGGCCTCTCACGAAGTCTGCAACGCGCGCGAACTCCTCGAATTCACCACGCGCCAACTCAAGATCACGCGCGTCTACGCGCCGCGCCTGTGGCGGATCGTGCTCGTCTCGAATTTCCTCTTCGTCGCGGTCTTTTACGGCGGCCTCGCGCTCACGCTTCTGCGCTATGAGCGCGGCCTGCCCTGTGCGCCGCCGCTCGCCCTCGTCGCCTGTATCTTCGCGCTCGGTTCGGCGAAAGCCGTCTTGCGTCTGCGCGCGGTCGCGCTTGCGTTCGCGCCGGAGCAAAAAATATGGCGCGCCGGGACGCTCGCCGCGCACGTCCTGCTGTGGCCGCTCTCGTCCGCGCTCTTTCTCTACAACGCGGTAACAGCCGCCCTCTCTCGCCGTATACGCTGGCGCGGCATCACCTATGAATTGAAATCCCCGTCGGAAACTGTCATCATCAACGCCACACGCTTCGCAGAGGCAGACACGACCGGAGATGTCGCGCGCCGCGCCTGAACCAGATGTCCAACAAAGCAGTCAAACTTTTTCAGTTGCTCCGCTCGACCGAACGCGAGCGGCGTCTCGGCACGGTGATCCTGTTCGTCACCTCGCGCTGCAACGCACGGTGCGCAACCTGCTTCTACTGGGACGAACTCAACCAGCCGGGCGACATGACGTTGGCGCAACTCGAACGAGTCTCGCTGACGATGCCGCCCATCACAGACCTCTGGCTCTCGGGCGGCGAGCCGACGCTCAGGCGCGACCTGGGCGACATCATCAACCTCTTCGTGCGCAACAACGGCGTGCGCCGCGTCATCATCCCGACGAACGCCATCATCAAGGCGCACGTTGTAGAGGCGGTCGCGGGCGCGCTCGGCGACAACCCCTCGATAGACCTCTACCTCAACGTCGCGCTCGACGGCTACGGCGAGACGCATGACCGCATCCGCGGCGTGCCCGGCAACTGGGAAAAAACTCTCGGCTGCATACGCGCTCTCTACCCGCTGAAAGAAAAGTACGGGGAACGCTTCCGCCTCAACGTCAACACGGTCGTCTGCGCCGAGAACTACACCGAGATCGAACGGCTCTCCGCGTACCTCTGGGAAAACTTCCGGCTCGACGGTCACTACTTCAACCTCATACGCGGCGAGACCAAAGCGGGCGCGGCCATCAAACAAGTGCCGCCCGAAGCGCTGCCGGAGATGTACGCGCGCGTGTCAGCTTTAACGAAGCGTTACGGCGAGCGCATGTTCGCCGACGACGAGGCGACCACGCGCTTCGTCAAATCCATCGCCTACGTCGGCGCGATCACGACTCACTACCGAACCCAACTCGCCAACTTCGACCGCCAGACCGCGTGGCCGTTCCCCTGTACGGCGGGCGAGACGACGGCCGTCATTGATTACAACGGCGACGTGCGCGCCTGCGAGTTGCGCGAAAAATTCGCCACGCTCGCGGATTACGATTACGATTTCGGCGCGCTCTGGAACGGCCGGCAGAGAGGCGCGGAACTGGCCGCCATTGACGGCGGAAAAACCTGCTGGTGTACGCACGTCTGCTTCATCCACGACTCGATGCGCCATTCGCGCCGCGCCCTCCTCTACGAGTTGCCGAAGAACTATGCGACGCGCGGAAAATGGTAGTTTCAGGTTTCAGGTTCCAGGTCGCAGGACTGAGGTTGCGCGATTTGAAACCCATACAGACTTGAAACTTTGAACCCGAAACCTGAAACCCGAAACTATGGCTAAGCAAGACGATCAAAACATCAACCGCAAGAGCGGCGCATTGATCGGCGCGGTGATGGCGTTGTCCTCTTCCATCGTGTCGTGCCTGATTGTGGGCTGGCTGCTGGATCGTTGGCTGGGCACAAGCCCGTGGCTCATCGTGGTCGGGATCATAGTCGGTTCGGTCGCCGGTTTCATGCACCTCATACGCGTCATGTCGCGGATTTCGTGAGGAAATTTCGCAACTCGACAACTCGACAGTCCGCCGCCCGAGCATGTAGAATCTAGCGTTCTACGATGAATGAAATTGCAGACAACGACGCGCCCGGCGGTGAAATGTCAGGCGAAGTGGAAAGCACCGATGCGTCCGCGATGGCGCAGCGTTTGTTCCGGGTGATGATCTGGACGGTGGGCGCGGCCGTCATCGTCAGCGCGGTGTTGATGCCGTGGCGCGTGACGACGGGGCTGTTCATCGGCGGCGCGCTCTCGCTGCTGAATCATCATTGGATGCGGACGGCCATCATGGCGGCGTTCGCGCTCTCCGCGGACACGGGCGCGCGGCCGAAACTGAAAATCGTGCGTTTCATCACGCGCTACATAATCGTCGCGGTCGCGCTCTTCGTCGCCAGTTGGCTCGACATCGCTTCTTTGACGGCCATGCTCGTCGGCCTCTGCTCGTTCGTCGTCGCCGCGCTCGCGGAAGGTTTCATGCAGACTTATTTCGTGATCATACATCGAGAGGAAACTAAATAATGTTCTGGTTGCTGCAAGGGCATGGCGAGGAAGGGGCGGCGCACGCCGAGACGGCCGGAGGGGCGGCCGCTTCCCACGGGGGCGGCGAGGCCGCGGCGCATCACACGCCGCCGCTCGTCGAGGCGGTCAATCATTTCATCGGCGAGCCGGTTCACAATTTTCAGGTCAAGTACACCGAGCCGATGTGGAACGAGTACGTCTTCAAACACTTCGACACGACGGCGGCAAGCGTGTTCGGGCCTTACACGGTCGAGAACGCCGTGCCGTGGTACACGGTGATGTTCATCGTCGCGTGTCTCATCACGCTCGCCATCATCTGGATTTTGAAGGGCAAGTATCTCTCGGAAGACGAGCCGAGCGGCGGGCAGCAGACCCTCGAAGTAACTGTTCTCGCCGTGCGCGACATGGTGGAGAACATCATCGGGCCGCACGGATTGAAATACTTTCCCGTCGTCGGCACGTTCGCCCTGCTCATCCTCGTCTCGAATTTGATGGGGCTGTTCCCGATGTTCATGCCGCCGACCGCGCACACGTCCGTCACCTTCGCGCTCGGCATCACGTCGTTCGTCTACTACAACTACATCGGGGTCAAAGAGAACGGGTTGAAAGGCCATCTCGGCCACTTCGCGGGCGTGCATTATTTCAGCGGCGCGATCCTGTTTATCATGGGGCCGGCGATGTTCGTCATCGAGTTGATCAGTAACGCCGTGCGCCCGCTCTCGCTCGGCCTGCGTCTCTTCGGCAATATCTTCGGCGACGAACAGGTGGCGGTGAACATCGCGGGCTTGTACACCCCCTGGACTTATATCGTTATCCCGGCCGTGCTGATGGTCTTGAGCGTGTTTGCGTCCGTCATGCAGGCGTTCATCTTCACGCTGCTCTCGATGATCTACATCGGCGAAGTCTCGCACGCGCCGCACGAAGATCACGACGACGCGCACGGCAACCAACTTCAGCCGATAGAAGGCGACGAGATCATCGCCCCGGCATTATGAGAACAGTGACGGGTGACGAGTGACAAGTTAAATCAAAGACTTGTCTTTAAACTTGTCACTCGTCACTTGTCACTGTAATTAAGCGTCTTGAGCGGCGCGGGGAGATGCGCCCGCGCGCGTTGGGGCGTCGGGTAATGCAACACGGAGAGGAAGAAAATCGTAAGGATTGGTGAGAAGCGCACGAAGCACGCGGAGAATAATAGCTTTCGCTGTTTGAAAGCGGGCGGATGTCGGCATCGCTGGAGCGCCGTTGTAAGAGGGGCGGCGGATACCGGGTGTCGGCGAAATCATAAGGGGCGCGTGCGACGCTTCGACCGCTCCGGCGGGGTTCACGATCCTCTCTTTCGACATTCGACTCTGAAAAGGAGAGATGAAAATGCATAAACTGAGAATGGCATTCTTCGCCGTGGTCGGCGTGTTGATGGCCGCCATGCCCGCGCTCGCGCAGGCCGGACAGGTGGCCGCCGATAACGAATCGAGCGTCGCCAAGTATGCGAAACTGGCCGCCGGTTTCGGCTTCGCGATTGCGGCGGGTCTGGGCGCAATCGGCCAGTCGCGCGTGGCGGCGGCGGCGGCGGAAGGCACGGCGCGCAATCCGGGCGCGGGCGGCCGCATCCAGATTCTGATGATCATCGGTCTGGCGTTCATCGAGACGTTGGTCATCTTCACGCTGGTCATCGTCTTCGCGGCGGTTCGCTAAACTCTGCGGACGGCCTGACGAGACAAACACGCGGGCGCGCTCCGTCAAAAGAGCGCGCCCGCAAGTTTTTTTAAAGTTATCACTTCCGCGAACAAAGGGGAGATTGGTGGCCGTTTGTCGCCGCAGGCCAGCGGCCTCATACTTGCCCGCTTCAACGCTTCGTTGTAATCTTTAACCATCATCGCCCCCAAAGCTGTCTTTATTGAAGCCATCTTTCCCCCCACGTTGAGATTTCCCCGTGAACAATCGCGGCTGGCAAGTTTACTTGCGTTGACAGCCCCGTGTGAATTTAATTGCCGGACACTAGAGTGCGCTCTTAGAACTCCGAATTTGAGAGGGAAAAAATATGAAGAAGATAATTCTTGCCTTATTGTGCGTCATCGTGTGCGCGCCGCTCGCGCTGGCCGATACGATCTACCTGCGCGACGGGACTACCGTGCGCGGAACGGTGCTCGGCTTCATCGGCGGACGCTTCGCCGTGCGCGTCGCGACGACCGGCACGGGCACAACCACGACCGGCACGACCGCCGAACAGGGCGAGGTGCGATTCTTTCGGCCGAATCAGATCGAGCGTGTTGAAATCGAAGGCCGCTCGCTGGACGAGGCGCGCTTCTCGTCGCGCACGGTGGAAGTCGGCCTCGCCGCCAACTGGATTGACAGCGGCGTGGATTTGCGTCGCGGCGAGCGCGTGTCCGTGAAGGCCTCCGGCACAATCGTCGCCGGGCGTTCGCGCATCACGCCCGGCGGCCTGCGCTCGACCGACCCGACCGCGCCGCTGCCGCGCGCCGCCGAGGGCGTGCTCATCGGCGCAATCGGCAATGAGCCTGATTCGCCCGTCATCGAGATCGGCATCGGGCGCGACTTCGTGGCCGACAGAGACGGACGCCTCTACCTGACCGCTAATCGCGGCACTTATTCCGACGCGCGCGGCGCGTACACCGTGCAGGTGCGCACCGAGCGCGATCTTACACCGCGACGACGCGACAACACGGCCTCGCGCAACAACAACAACAACGAGGAGTTCGAGGAAGACATATTCGACACGCGCCGAAACTCACCCGCTCCTGTACGCTCGCGCCTGCCCGGAGGCGACAACCGCGACAACCGCGATAACCGTGACACCGGCGACTCGGGTCGCGTCGGCGCGCCGCGTGAAGTGAGCGTCAACGTGCCCGGCACGTCGCGCGATACGGATTCGGGTGTTGAACTGCGCAGCGGCGAGCAAGTGACCATCTCGGCCAGCGGGACGGTCATCGCCGGACGGCGCATCGGCGAGGTCGGGCCGCAGGGCGGACGCGCCACGGGCTTCGGCTCGATCATCGGGACACGCCCCGTGCCGACGGCCGGGCCGGGCGCGCTTATCGGTTTCATCCGCGCCTCGAACGGTCAGATTTCGCAACCCTTCCTCATCGGCAATCAACTGACCTTCAACGCGCAGACGGACGGACGCTTGATACTCGCTATCAACGACGACGACTACAGCGACAACGGCGGCAACTTCGCCGTCCGCATCAGGGTCAACTAGGGAAAGGATGAACGCGAAACGATGAACGATGAATGAAGGCAAATGCTTTCACTTCATCGTTCATCGTTCCGCGTTCATCATTCATCTTTAGGCTTCGTCGCCCGAATGATGGGGTCAATGGTCGGGGCGAAGGGCGGGGCGTAGGCGAGGTCTAGGTGGTTGAGTTCTTCGATCTTGAGGTTGGCGTGGAGCGCGGCGGCGTACACGTCTATGCGCTGGGCGACGCCCTCGCGGCCGACCATTTGCGCGCCGAGCAGCCGCCCGCTTTTGTCGTAGACGACGCGTGTCAGCATTTTCGCGCCGCCGGGGTAATAACCGGCACGCGTTGAAGATTCATCTTCGATGGTGGAGGCGTCGAACCCGACGCCCCGCGCTTCTTCCAGAGATAAGCCCGTGCGCGCGACCTCCAGATCAAAAACTTTAACGGCGTTCGTGCCGACGACGCCCGCGTATCGCGCTTCGGGCGTCGCGCCCGCCGCGTTCGCGCCGGCCACCCAACCCTGACGCACGGCCGGTTGCGCGAGCGGCATCCAGACGCGCCGCCCGGACACGCGGTGCAGCGTCTCGCAGCAATCGCCCGCGGCGAAAACGTTGGCCGCGCTCGTGCGCTGGTTCGCATCGGTGGCAATCGCGCCGCTCTCACCTATCTCTATGCCGGCATCCTTCGCAATTCCGACCGCTGGACGCACGCCGACGCCGATCACCACGACCTGCGCCTCGAACGTGCGACCGCTTTCAGAGATCACGCGCGCCACCTGTTCGCCGCGCCCCTCGAAGGCGGACACGCGCTCGCCCAGCACGACTTCGACACCGCGCCCGCGCAACTCGTCAATCACACGATCACGCAAAGAGCCGTCGAGCGTGCTCATCATCTTGTCAGAGGATTCGACGACCGTGGTGTCCAGCCCGCGCGTGCGAAAGGCTTCGGCCATCTCAAGGCCGATATAGCCCGCGCCGACGATGACGGCCGCGCGCGGTCGCGTCTGTTCGATGAACCGTAGCAGCCGCCGTCCGTCATGTAGTTGGCGCAGGACGAAGACGCCCGCGAGGTCGTGCCCCGCGAGCGGCGGGCAGACGGCCGCCGCTCCGGTCGCCAGCACGAGACTGTCAAAGCCCATTTCGCGCCGCTCGCCGTTCGCGTTCACGCGTACTAAGGAACGCGCGGGGAGAATCTCCAACGCCTCGGTGCGCAGTTGAACGTCAATGTCATGCTGCGCGCGAAAGTCTTCGGGCGTGTGGAGGACGAGACGTTCGAGCGCGGGTATTAAACCGGAGACGACGTAGGGAAGACCGCACGCGCCGTAGGAAATGTCGCCGGTCTTCTCAAGCACGGTGATGCGCAGGTCGGGCGCGGAACGTCGCGCCTGCATAGCCGCCGCGAGTCCGGCGGCGACGCCGCCGATGACGATTAGCTGTTCTTTACCCAAACGTTTGGCCGCCTTCGAACGTATATTGAATAACGCGTGCGGGCAAGATTACTTAAGATTGGCGAAAAGTTAAAAGAAAAACGGGCGCGCCGGATCAAAGCGCGCGTGGCTTCAGTTTTGCGTGTTATAGTTTTACCTTGGGGCGTCCGTAGCAGTATGATACGCTTCATCCTAGAAAATCCCTCAGATTCGTTCGTGCGAGGCGAAAGCGATTGATGAAAAAATGTCCGAAATGCGGGAAGACCTATGAGAACGCGCCCACCTTATGCCCGGCTGACGGCACAGTTCTGGTCAAGACGGGCGATGCTCTGGTCGGGCAGACGTTAGCCGGGAAGTACCGCATCGAGGAACGCATCAGCGAAGGCGGCATGGGCACGGTCTATCGGGCGACGCACGTCCTGATGGAAAAGGCCGTCGCGATCAAGGTGCTGCATCCTTCGCTCGCCGCCGACGATAAGATCGTGGCGCGCTTCACGCGCGAAGCCAAAGCCGCCTCGCGCATCTCTAACCCGCACGCGTTGAACGTCACCGACTTCGGGGAATCGGAGAACGGGATCGTCTTCCTCGTGATGGAGTACCTGCGCGGGAAGACGCTCAAGGAAGTGATCCGGGGCGAAAGTCCGTTGCCGCTCGCGCGCGTCGTCGAAGTGACGAAGCAAATCTGCGGCGCGCTCGACGCTGCGCACGCGGAGGGCGTCGTTCACCGCGATCTCAAGAGCGACAACATCATGCTCGAAGAGGTGGCGGGCGGGAACGATTGGGCGAAGGTGCTCGACTTCGGCATCGCCAAGATTCTGGAAACCGACGGGCACGATCCCGAACTCACCGCGCCCAATTTGATCATCGGCACGCCGCAATACATGTCGCCCGAACAGTGTTCACAGGCCAGCGACATAGACGCGCGCTCCGACATCTACAGCCTCGGGATCATCCTCTACGAGATGTTCGTCGGCCATGTGCCGTTCACGGGCGAGTCGGCGACGGCGATCATGTTGAAGCACCTGCAAGAGCCTGCGCCTTCGGTGCTCGACGAGCGGAAAGATTTGCCGCCCTCCGTGGGCGATGTCGTCGCGCGCGCGCTGTCGAAACTGCCCGACGAGCGGCAGCAGAGCGCGGGCGAACTGGCCGAAGCGCTGGCGGCGGCCGCGAGCGACGAAGCGGGCGCGCTCGCCGGCGGGGCGGTGACGAGCGAAAATGAGCAGCCCGGCGTGGGCAGCACGAATCGGATCATCGTGCCGACCGCGCCGCTGGAAACGCGCCCGACGCTTAGCACCGAAGCGGACGATGCGACGGTCGTGCATGCGCGCGAGCAAGTGTATGTCGCCGACGAGCCTGAGCTTTTTGATATGCCGCCGCCCGCCGCGAGTTTCAACCCGTGGCGCATCATGATCCCTGCGGCCGTCCTGTTAGTCGCGCTGCTCGGCGTCTTCTTCGCCTACCAGCGCAACTCCGGTTCGTCTCCCGCGAACGACAACTCTCAACCGCTCACCGCCGACCCGAACGCATCGCCCGTGCAACCGGGCGCGTCGCCGACGGGCGCGGGAGAAAGCAACGTCACGCCCGTGGCCGGCACGCCGACGCCCATCGCCACCCCCGCACAGACCTCGACGGGCGGAGCAGGCACGACCTCCAATCCGAACCCGACCCCACAGCCGACACCCTCGGCCGAAGCCACGCCGGACGAGGCCGGGAACAGCAACACTCCCGAGGACGAGGAAGACCCCGATCCAACTCCGACTCCGGCCCCGCGGCGCAACCCGACTCCACCGCCGGCCAGAACTACCCCGACTCCGGGGGACGACCCGCCGCCGCCTTCTCCGAGAGCGACGCCGCCCGACTCGTCCAATATGACGTCAGACCCGCCGCCACCCGGCAACAACTTGTTATAGTCCGCCGCCGTTCGAGATACATTTATTCAAGATGGCGCGCATCCTCTGCTCGTCGTCGAACTTTAACGCAACTTCCAACACGTAACAGGGAAGCGCGAAGCGGAGCGCGCGAAGTTTAACGGCGTCTTTCGCAGTCGTGAGCAACGCCCGCGCGCCGCGTCGCACGGCTTCGCGCACGCAATCGTCAACGTCGCGTTGCGTGTAAGCGTGATGATCTGCGAAGGCGCGCGTGTAGTTGAGCGTGAGCGCATGGTTGCGCGCGTGCGCGAAGAAAGCCGACGGGTTTCCGATAGCGCAGAAGGCGGCGAGCGGTTGCGGAATGTCGGCGAGGAGCGGTCGCGTTATTTCGTTTGTTTCGCGCGAGCCCCCCGTCTCGTCAACTGCCGCCCTGTCGAGCGAGGCGATACGAACCGTGGCGGTGCGCGCTACGAGCACGGGACGACCGCCGCTCAAGCTCACGGCACGCGCACGCAAGTCTTCCACGTCTCCGGCGAGTTCCGCGCGAGTGATGACGATTAGGTCCGCGCGCCGCATCTCGCCGAGCGGTTCGCGCAGTCGCCCGCGCGGAAGCAGACGGCCGCCGCCCCACGGGTCGGTCGCGTCGAGCGTCAGGATGTTCAAGTCGCGCGCAATGCGGAGATGCTGGAAGCCGTCGTCGAGTATAAAAACTTCGCTGCGCAAACTCTCCAGCGCCCAGCGCGCAGCCGCGACCCTGTTCGCGTCGCTGACGACGGCCACGGTAAGACCACTCAAACTCTCCGCCAGCAGGCGCGGCTCGTCGCCCGCCTCGCGCGCCTCCGCCAGCACTCGCTCACCATCCGACACGACTACGCGCTTGCCCGGATCGGCGCGACCGTAGCCACGTGTGAGTATGCAGACGCGCCGCCCCTCGCTCGCCACCGCGCGCGCCAGCCATTCGACGAGCGGCGTCTTCCCCGTGCCGCCCGCCGTGAGGTTTCCCACGCTGACGACCGGCGCGGCGATGCGTTCGACCCTCAGCACGCCCGCGCGATACAGAGCGCGCCGCGCGCCGCCCGCAGCGCCGTAAGCGACGCCGAGCGGCGCGAGCACAAAGTCCGGTAACTTAAGCATAAAAGGGCGGGACTTGACGGACTGAAATTTGTCTCAAACCCCGGCGCGACCATTCAACCCTTTGCGCCTTACGCTTTACCTTCGCGCCTTTGCGTGAACCTGATTTTCTCGCAAAGGCGCAAAGTTAGAACGTAAGGCGCAAAGAAGAAAGTAAAGGCGCAAAGGAGATATTTGAAAGACTCCCGGTTGAGGTTTCAGACAAAGGCGGCATCTTAATTCTTGGCTGACCTCTGACCTCCGACCTCTGACCTCTGCTCTATCAGCGGAGCGAGAAGTTTGATCGTTGCGTCCGTCGCGCCGCGACTCTCTTCAAGCGCGGCGCGGGCGCGTTCCCCTGTGCGGCGTCGCCGTTCGTCCGTATTTAACAACTCGCGGAAAATTTGCGCCAGCGCGGCGGGCGCGTCCCGCTCCGAGAGCGCGGGCAACTGCACGAGCGCATCGCGTTCGAGGAAATCGCGCATGATGGAGGAGAAATTGAACGTGTGCGCGCCGGTGACGATGCAGCGGGCGGCGGCAGCCGGTTCGAGCACGTTATGCCCGCCGGTCACGGCGATGCTGCCGCCGACGAAGACGAGCGCGGCGAGCGGGTAGACACCGCGCAGTTCGCCGATGCTGTCGAGCAGGATTACGTCGCAGGCGCGGTCGTCTCCTTGCGGCGAACTCGAACGACGCGCCCATCTCAGGCCGCTCGCTTCGAGCAGGGCGGCCACTTCGCCGAAGCGTTCGGGGTGGCGCGGAGCGACGAGCAGGCGCGGGCGTTTGCCGCTCGCGAGCGCGGCGCGCGTTTTCCGAAATGCGTCGAGCATGATCGCCTCTTCGGGCGCGTGTGTGCTGGCGGCGACGATGAGCGGCCGCGCGTCGTCGAACGCGAAACGCTCTCGCAGTTCGGCGGTGATGGCCTGTTCGCCCATGCCCGCTTCGGCGTCGAATTTGATGTTGCCGGAGACGCGAGTTCGTTCGGGCGAAAGTCCGAGCGCGCGAATTCTTTCGGCATCCGCCTCCGTCTGCATGACGGCGAGCGTGAGCGCGCCGACGACGTTCTCGATGAAGCCTCCCAGACGCCGGTAGCCCTTGAAAGACTTTTCGGAGATGCGCCCGTTGACGAGCGCGACGGGCACTTCGCGCCTTCGGCATTCGCGCAGAAAACGCGGCCACAGTTCCGTCTCCATGACGAGCACGAGCGAGGGCTTGATCTTGCGCAAAGAACGCCGCACGCTCCAAGCCCAGTCGAAAGGGAAGTAAAAAACCGCGACCGCGTCGTCGCGGAAAACTTCGCGCGCCAGTCTCTGGCCGGTGAGCGTCGTGGTGGAGACGACGAGCGCGTGTGTGGGAAAGCGTTCGATGAGCGCGCGCGCCAGTGGCCGCGCCGCCTGCGTCTCGCCGACCGAAACGCAATGCAACCAGATCACTTCGCGCCCGCCCCGCTTAACCTCCGGCACGCCGCCCAGACGCTCGCCAAGCCCGGCCACGTATTTCCCATGACGCAACGCGTCGAGCAGAAACAACGGCAGCAGCGCGAAGATGGCGAGGGTGAGAAGGAGGCTGTAGAGAAGGTACATCAGTGACAAGTGACGGGTGACAAGTGACAAGTCAGAACAAAGCAAGCCTGTGGTTTTGACTTGTCACCCGTCACTTGTCACTTTATTTCGCTCGCTCGATGTAGCGGCCTTCCGTCGGGTCTACGCGGATGCGGTCGCCTTCGTTGACGAAGGGCGGGACGGTGACGGTGACGCCGTTTTCGAGCAGCGCGGGTTTGTTGACGTTGGAGACGGTCGCGCCTTTAAGCGTCGGGTCGGTGCGCGTGACGGTGAGTTCCATCGAGGGCGGGAGGGTGATGCCGATGGGCTGGCCTTCGTAAAACTCGGCCTGTATGCGCATGCCGGGCATAAGCCACTGCGCCATGTCGGCGAGGTCTTCTTCGCTCAAAGCCGTCTGCTCGTAGTTCTCCGTGTTCATGAAATGGTGCTGCGAGCCGTCCGAGTACATGTACTCCATCTCGTGCTGTTCGAGCGAGGCTTTGTCCACCGTGTCCGACGAGCGGAAGCGGTGCTCGAAGGACGCGCCCGTTCGCAGGTTGCGCATTTTCGTCTGCACCATCGCGCGGAGGTTGCCGGGCGTATGGTGACGAAAATCAATCACCTTGCACAGGTTGCCCTCAAAGAGAATTACCATTCCGCGCCGGATTTGGGTTGCTGGAATCGCCATGGAATTTTCTTGCTCCGTATCGAAAAAAATTACCCGTCTGGAGAGCGCACGGCGCTCGGTCAAAACTATATGCCGTGTCGCAAACTGCGTAGTCTAGCGAGCGCCCACGCGCTTTGTCCAGCCGCGAAACGTGCCGAGCCAGGCCGACCGCAGGCGATCTCAATCGCTCGCACGGTCGCCGCCTTCGGCTTCCAGTTTGAAATAAACTTCGAGCGTCACCTGATATTCCAGCCGTCCCTGTTGCAGCCCGCCGCGCTGCTCCTTCACGATGAACCATGAGAGATTGCGCAACGACTGTCGCGCGCGATTGACCGCCACCTCGATGGCGTGGCTGAAACTCTGGTCGGATGTCCCCACCATCTCGACGCCTTTGAAAACACTCTCGCCCATGTAGAATCTCCTTAATAAAACTTCGGATCGAATGTTAAGACAATTTGTAAGGCATGAAATCACGGCGGGTAGAACGTGTCAAGACGGGTGGGAAATTGTCCCTCGTCCTTTACCTGCGGTTAATCTCAGGTAGGGTTTTTAGACAGCAACGTCGAGAGGCTCTTACTCGTATCGCAGCGCGATTAGAGGGTCAACTTTGATCGCCCTTAGCGCCGGGAGGTAACACGCGAGGAGCGCCACGGTGAAGAGGAGCGCGCCGATGCCGACGAAGGTGAACGGGTCTGTGGCGCTCACGCCGAAGAGCAGCCCCGACATCAGGCGCGTCAGAGCGAGAGAAGCTGTCAGGCCGATCAAGACCCCCGCAAACGCCAGTGTCGCTCCGCGCCCGATGACGAGCTTGAGGATGTCCGTCTTCTGCGCACCGAGCGCCATGCGAATGCCGATCTCGCGCGTGTGCTGTGTGACGTTGTAGGACATCACCCCGTAGATTCCGACGAGGGTAAGGACGAGCGAGGAGGCCGCCAAGAGGCTGAGCAGCGTCATGTTGAGACGACGATCCGAGACGACGCCGTCGAGAACGGCCTGCATCGTCTGAACCTCGAAAAGGGGCTGCCCCGGGTCAACCGCTTGCGTCTCGCGCCGCACGGCCGTCGCCAGAGAGGCCGGGTCGAGCCGCGAGCGCACAGCCAGCGTCATGTTGCGCAGCATGCCTTCGCCGCCCTGCGTGTAGTTGAAGTAAAACTCAGGGGTCGGGGGTTGCGTCAGACCCATATTCTTCACGTCGGCCACAACCCCGATGACGGGAACCCAGTCAGGCCGGATAGGCCGGCCGGAAACACGCTTGCCGACGGGGTCTTCGCCGGGCCAGATGGCGCGCGCCATCGTTTCGTTGATCATGACGCCGGGCGGCGCGTCCTTCGTATCGCGCTCGTCGAACGTGCGACCGCGCACCAGCCTCACCCCCATCGTGCGGAAGTAGTCGGGAGTGACGACGCGTAACTCGACGAGCGGCTCTTGAGTCGGCGCATAGGTCTTACCCTCGACCGCCACGTAGCCGTTCGTCCCGTACTGCTCGACGGAGAGGTGCGAGGTCAACCCGGCGGCCTCGACGCCCGGCAACGCCGCCACCCGTTCGAGCACCTGTTGGTGGAAGCGACTGAGCGCGTCGCCGTCCGGATACTTCTCGGCCGCTAAAGACAGCTTGGCCGTCAAAACGTTCTCCGGCTTGAGTCCCGGATCAACCGACTGCAATTTCGCGAAACTCTTGATCAGCAACCCCGCGCCGATGAGCAGGACGAAGGCGGCGGCGATCTCCGTGACGACGAGCGCGCTGCGTGTCCGGTTGCCGCCGAAGCCCACGGCCGAGCCTTTCCCGCCGTCCTTGAGCGCCTCCTGCACATTGGTCTTGAGCGCCTGCGCGGCCGGGGCGATGCCGAAGATGATGCCCGTGAGGATGGAGACGAGCAGCGTGAAGCCGAGCACGCGCAGATCGAGTTTGATCTCACTAGAACGCGGGAGGAAGGCGAAGGCCAGCTTACCGAGCAAGTCGAGCGCGAGCCAGGCGGTCGCGACACCGACCGCACCGCCGGCGATGGAGAGCAGCATGCCTTCGGTCACGAACTGGCGGACGAGCCGCCAGTGGCCTGCCCCAAGCGCGACACGCACGGCTATCTCGCGGTAGCACCCGGCAGCCCGCGCCAAAAGCAGGTTCGCCACGTTCGTGCAGGCGATCAGTAGCACGAAGCCGACCGCACCCATCAACATGAACAGCGACTGGCGCACGTCGCCCACAATCTGTTCCTCGTACCTTTGCAGACGCGCGCCTCGCCCCGCCTGTGCCTCCGGATATTGCTGCTCCAGCCGCGTCGCGATGACGCTCATCTGCTCGCCCGCCTGCTCCACTGTCACGCCCTGCTTGAGCCGCCCGATGACGTAGTAGTTGCGGCTGCCGCGCGCGGTCTTCTCGCCCTCCGGGAAGACGAGCGGCGCCCAGAGTTGAGTGCTTGCGAGCGCGCTCAACTCCGGCGGCATCACGCCGACGACCGTGTATTTCTGCCCGTTGAGCGGGATCGCACGGTTGACGATGCCGGGGTCTGCGCCGAAGCTGTTGCGCCAGAGGGCGTCGCTCAAGACGACGACGCGCTCGTTGCCCGCCCCGTCTTCGCCCTTTAGAAACGCCCGGCCGATTTGCGGCTTAATGCCGAGCACGTCGAAATAGTTAGCCCCGACGGTCAACCCTTGCAGCCGCTGCGGGCTGTCGTTCGCCTGCAAGTTAAAGACTCCGTCCACATAAGCGGCGATTCCCTCGAAGACTGTGTTCTGCCGCTGCCAGTCGCGCAGGTTCGGGACGGAGACGGCGCTCTCGCCGGAGGGCTGGAAGGTCTCGTAGAGAGCGACGATGCGGTCTGACTCGGGGAAGGGCAGGGGTCTGAGGAGCACCGCATTGATCACGGAGAAGAGAGCCGTGTTTGCGCCGGTGCCAAGCGCGAGCGTCAGCACGGCGACGAGCGTAAACAGAGGTTGCTTGAGCAGCACGCGAGCGCCGAAGCGCAGGTCTTGCCACAAGTCGCCGAGCACGGGCACTCCTCTCTGTCTGCGATATTTTTCTTTCGTCTGTTCGATGCCGCCCAGTTTGACGAGCGCCTGCCGCCGCGCCTCGCCCGGCGATAGCCCTGCCCTGATGTTGTCCTCGACGTGCATCTGGAGATGGCTCTCCAACTCTTCAGCCAATTCACGTTCGTGTCCGTCCCGGCCGAAGATGCCGAGCAGGCGTGCCAGCCAGGCGCGCAGTTGTCGTATGTGCATCAGGACTCCTCAGCCGGCGCGAAGAACCTCGCCAGAATGGCGGTGGTCTGCTCCCATTCGCGGGCTTCTTTGGCAAGCTGTTTGTGACCTGCGCGGGTCAATTTGTAATATTTAGCCCTGCGATTGTTGTCGGAGACGCCCCAGTCCGACGAGACGTAACCCTCCTGTTCGAGCCTGAGCAGCGCGGGATAGAGTGTTCCGTAGTTAATGGAGAGCAGGTCGCCGCTGGTCTGCTCGATCCGCCGCGCGATGCCGTAACCGTGCAGCGGCCCCAACGCTTCCAGAGTTTTCAACACCATTAAGGCCAGCGTGCCCTGCCAGACATCCGTTTTAGCGCCCATCAAGAGAGCCTCCTATTGGAATGGCATAGGAGCATATCACGCCCCGTATGGCAAGGCAATAGGAAGGGGCGGCTCCGTCCCTCCCGGCTCGGGTTAGGGGCTTGCGGCAACGGGCGTCGGCCGCCGCCCAATGTCTGGTGCGAAACGGAAAGGTACGGCTTAGTACAGATCAATTTCCTCCCAATCTAATATATTTATCCTCCCCTAATAATTTCATCCGACGGAACGCTTGAGGGTGGCTGTTGTGTGGCCGGGAAGCCAGACCGCTCCCCGCATTTCGCCCGGAGTCAAATGCCACGGAGGGTTCATGTGCCGGCACGCTCTTTCCGCTTTGCTACGGCAGATGCTGGTCATCTGTCTGACTCAGTGCATATCGGTTGCTATAGACCAACGAGGGCGCGCCGGGGCGCAAGAGGTGGGCGGTTCCCGCGACAGCGCGGCCTCGGTGTCTTCTCTGGTAAGCAAGTCGGCCATCCCGCTTTCCGGCGGTGCGGGCGACTACGATGCGTTGATGAAGTTGGTCGGAGACGCGCGTTTCGTCCTGCTCGGGGAAGCCACCCATGGCACACGCGAGTTCTATCACGAGCGAGCGCGGATCACGCGCCGCCTCATCGAGGAGAAGGGTTTCGACGCGGTCGTCTTGGAGGCCGACTGGCCGGACGCATACCGCGTGAACGAATACGTCCACGGGCGGGGCAAGGACGCGAACGCCGAGAAGGCGCTTTCGGGTTTCACACGCTTCCCACTCTGGATGTGGCGCAACACCGACTTCCGTGATCTCGCAGCCTGGACGCGCGCTTACAACGACACGCGCCCGGCCGCCGCCGGGAGAGTCGGCATCTACGGGATGGACCTGTATAGCCTTACGGATTCGGCCGATGTCGTGATCGAGTACCTCAGGCGCGTTGAACCGAGTGCCGGTGAGACGGCGCGCAAACGGTATGCCTGCTTCCGCTCTTACCGCGGCCGGCCGGAGCAGTATGGTTCTGATGTAGCCGCAGGTGTGAGAAGTTCGTGCGAGAAGGAGACCGCGGCGCAGTTGCAGGAAATGCAACAGCGCTTAGCGGCTTGGCGTAGTCGTCCGCGGCCGGAGCGTAACGACGACCTGTTCTCGGCCTACCAAAATGCCAGGGTGGTGAAGAATGGCGAAGCTTACTACCGGCTGATTTATCAGGGCGGCTTCAACACGTGGAATTTGCGCGACAGCCACATGGCCGAGACGCTGCAAGAGATCGCCAAATATGAAGACGCCGTCAGGGGCGAGAAAGCAAAGGTTGTCGTCTGGGCGCATAACACGCATCAAGGCGACGCGCGGATGACTGAAATGGGAGAGCGCGGAGAGTTAAACGTAGGACACCTGATGCGGCAATTCCATGACGGGGAATCTGTGCTCGTAGGCTTTACCACATATACGGGTGAGGTTCGTGCGGCCTCCGCGTGGGGTGCGGAGGGACGGAAGATGAAGGTGCGCCCGGCGCTTCCGGAAAGCTATTCCGGGCTGTTTCACGAAACGGGGGTGCCGAACTTCTTGTTAATACTGCGCGGAGGCGGGGCGGTGTCCGACGTGCTCGCAGAGCGGCGACTTGAGCGCGCCATCGGGGTCGTTTACCTGCCCGGCTCGGAGCGACTCAGCCACTACTTCGAAGCGCGCCTGTCGAAGCAATTCGACGCCGTCATCCACCTCGATGTGACGAGTGCGGTCGAACCGCTCAAATGAAAACAACTTCGGAGGCCGGGATCGGTTGACCTTATTCACGGCCAAGGCAGGAGATTATGTTTCAGCAAATACAGTCATTACTGGATCGGGCGTTGGGTCTCGGCTTAGAAAACAAGGACATCAACGTCGGTCAGATGTCTCTGCGAGCGTTCGTCGTCTTCATGCTGGCGATAGCGATGATCCGCATCGGCAACAAGCGTTTCATGGGGAAGAACGCCGCCCTCGACGTGCTGCTCGGCATCGTCTTCGGCTCGATGGTCAGCCGCGCCATCACCGGCAACGCCCCTTTCCTCCCGACCCTCGTCGCCAGCCTTGTCCTCGTGCTATCACACTGGTTGTTATCCGCCATCGCTTTCCGTTCCAGTTGGTTCGGCACGCTGGTCAAAGGGCACGACAGCGTCATTGTACGCGACGGCGAGGTTCAGCGAGAGGCGATGAGGAAAGCGCACCTCACCGAGCACGACCTGCAAGAGGCGATGCGCAACAGCGGCGAGCAGCCCGACACGAGCAAAGTGGCTGTGGCGCACCTTGAACGAAACGGCGACATCAGCGTCATCATGCGCAAATCCGATTAGTCGCTTGACGCGTAGTGAGCAGGGGATTGCAGCAGTTCGCCCTCTTCCTTTGGGCTTAAGGGATCAGGCATCCGGGGCCTGGTAGAAACGTGTTCATGATTTATGACCGGCACGTCTGTTCCGACTTCGCGAAATAAATTTGAAAGGCGCAAACGCTTCACCATGCTGTTGCTGGTCACGCTGGGATTGGTCGGGCTTTTGGCGGCGGCATGGTTCGCGATCACACAGCCTGTAATATCCGGCGGGGCGACGGCCGGTGTTGACAGCCCGCCGGTGGATGCTGCGCGGCTCGAAGCGCATGTGCGTATGCTGTCTGAAACTTTCAGCCCGCGCGACGAAGGGCATCCTGAAAATCTTGATCGCGCCGCCGCCTATCTGCGAAAGGAATTCGAGCAAGCACAGGCCGCCGAGGTGTTGGAGCAACCCTTTCAGGCGCGCGGCAGAACCTACCGTAATGTGATCGCCTCCTTCGGCCCCCGGACAAAGGAACTGATCGTCGTCGGGGCACATTACGACGCGGCCGGCCCGCTTCCCGGCGCGGACGACAACGCGAGCGGTGTCGCCGGGCTGATCGAATTGGCTTACCTGCTCGGCAGAACGTCCCCTCCGATGCGCGTAGAGTTGGTTGCCTTCGCTTTGGAAGAGCCGCCTTACTTTCGTTCTCCGCTGATGGGGAGCGCCATTCACGCCTCTTCACTCAAAGAGCAGGGCTTCGCCGTCCGCGCGATGATCTCGCTGGAGATGATCGGCTACTTCAACGATCAAGCCGACAGTCAACATTACCCCGTCTCTATTCTGAAAGCTTTTTACCCTTCGAGGGGGAATTTTATTACGGTGGTGGGGAAGCCGGATCAAGGCCGGGTGCTTCGACGCGTGAAGAGGGCGATGATCGGCGCTTCAACGCTTCCGGTCTATTCAATCAACGCGCCGCGCGCGATCCCCGGCGTTGACTTCTCCGATCACCTGAACTACTGGAATGAGGGCTACAACGCGGTCATGATCACCGACACGGCCTTCTACCGGAATCCCAATTATCATACGTTTGAAGACACGCCGGAAACGCTCGACTACCGGCGGATGGCGATGGTCGTGCAGGGAGTTTACGCGACGGTGTCGGCTTTAGCGCGTTGAAGAGACGCGCGCAGGGCGCGCTCTACATACTTTCAACCCCGCTATCTACGGTTATGCGTCTGCCACCAAATTACTAACTACGGACGAATAAAATTAAGAACGGGCGAGCAACATGCAAACGTTACCGGGTGATAACGCGTGACTGTCGCTCGCCCGTTCTCTTCGGAGGAGCCCACCTTCCTGCCCGTAATAACGGCGCGGGGAAGAGAAAGTTTCAAAAAAATCGGGTGCGGTGTTTGCTTTCAGGCGGCGCGCGCCGGAGGGACTTCCATGCGGCGTTGGCGTGCGACATGATCGAGCCACTCCTGCGCCTCTTCGAAGAGGGGATAGCGTTCTTCTTCGGCGAGGAAGGCTTTCGTGTGCGAGAAGCGACGACCTTTGACGACGCGCGCCGGATGCTTGATGTGCAGCATCTCGTGGTAGAGGATGTACTCGACGAACCACTCGGGCACGTCGGGCGCGTCGAGCGTTTTGCTGATGACGATGGTGTTATCGGCCGGGTCGTGATGACCGAGAATGCGGCGAGTGCGCCGTTGCGACCAGGCGAGCGTGGGCTTCTCCATTTCGTCGTCGAAGTAGCGACGGTTGAGACGCGCGAACAGGCGGTCGAGATTGTGATAGCTGCCGCGCGAGGTGGAGACCGTCCGGCGACTGCGGCGGCGGCGCGCGATGTCGGAGGCGCGCTGCACCTGCGGCGAAATAGCGTAGTCGCGATAGACGCGTTCGTGAACTTGCGGCGTCGGGCGTCGCAGCAGTTTGGCGACCAGAATAAAGGCGAGCGCGCGTTGCACGTTGGGCGGCGCGTCGCGAAAGATGTCTGAGATACGCACGTAAATGCGCCCCGCGCGCGAGCGGATGGTGTGATTAAGCCCGGCGTAGGGGTAGAAGCGAACCTCTATGTCCGGCGTCGGGTGCTGACGCTCAAGCTGCCGGAAGGCATCCATGAAAAAAGGGCTGAGGTGTGTCTGCGCGGCTGACATGGGAAAATTAAATTCTGCGCTGACGTTGGACGAGTTAACGGCGAAAAAATGCGGCCGAAGAACCGGCGCGAGACTTCGAGAAAAAACTTCAATCCGAAGCCCCTGACCGACGAGACGATAAACGCTGAACGCAGCCCTATATTACGAGCGTAGCGGCAGGGCGTCAACGATGCTCTCGGTGCTCGCCCCTAAGCCTTTTTAAAGCATCAATTGTGAGCGTAGAGGGTTTGACGGGCAACCGCGGAGCCACGCAGGGCACAGGCTAAGTCTATTGTGAAGAGCAGGTTAACCTTTCATAGAGAAGCATCCGCCCCTTCGCGCCGCTAACTCTTGTGAAATCTACAAATTGAGTTATGTAACGGGCGCGGCGCGACCCAAATGTGCTGTCGGCGGCACGCGATTGCGCCCCGTTTCCCACATCCGTTATACTTCGGGCGGAAGACCTGTGTGAGACCCGTAAAATTGAGCCTTGACAGGCTTTGGGCGCGGCAGTAATGATGGATAGGAGACCCGGCGGGTTTTCGGTAGCCCGTCTCGAACTGACCTGCACCGCCCCGCGCCCCGTTCAAGCAGCAGATGGCAAATCGTAGTTCCACATCAGCGACGACCTCCGAGCGATTGCCCGACGCACGCGCCCGGTTCGTGTTGTCTGCCATCATCAAAGAGCATCTGAACACGGGCGAGCCGGTCGGTTCGCGCACCGTGTCGGAACGGCTGGCGGGCGCGGCGGGGGGGAGCGCGGCCACGATCCGCAACGTGATGGCGGAACTCGAAGACGCCGGACTCGTCGAACAGCCGCACACGTCGGCCGGTCGCGTCCCGACCGACCTCGGCTATCGTTATTACGTGGACAACATGCTCGGCGACGCGCGTCTGTCGCGAGCCGACACGGCGGCGATTGACAGCCTGCTCGGCATACGGCAGGGCGAGGGGAACATGACTGCCCCGAATCGCCTGATGGAAAAGGTCTCTCACCTTTTGTCTGAACTCTCGGAGAACGTCGGCATCGTCATCTCGCCGCCGATGGCCGACAATCGCTTGCGGCACATCGAGTTTGTGCAGTTGACGGACGGGCGCATCCTCGTCGTCCTCGTCTTCGCGCCGAACATCATCCAGAACAAGATCATCCGCATTGACGAACCGCTCACGCAGGAAGAGCTTGAGCGCACGGCGCGCTATCTGAACGCGGAGTTCAGCGGCAAGAACTTGCAGACGATTCGCGCGGAGATTCTCCAACTCATGCGCGCCGAAAAGGCTCTCTACGACCGGCTGCTGCAAAACGCCATGCTCCTGTGCGAGTTGAGTCTGGAAGGCGAGGAAGCCGCGACCGGCGACGTTTACGTTGACGGCGCCTCGAACATTCTGATCAAGCCGGACTTCACGGACATCGAGCGGCTGCGCCAGTTGTTCCGCACGCTGGAAGAGAAGACGCGGCTCGTGAAGATTTTGAGCGAGTGTATCACGCGCGAGCGCGCCTTCGGCGACGTGCGCGTCCAGATCGGGCGCGAACTGACGACGCCTTCGATGCAGAACTGCGCGCTTATTACCGCCCCTTACCGCATCGGGTCGGGAGGCGTGGCGGGCACGGTCGGCGTCGTCGGCCCGATGCGCATCGAGTACGAACGCATGATGGCGGTCGTCGGTTACGTGTCGCAATTAATTGAACGTATAATGCGCGAAGACAGCGCGCATGTCTAAACGAAGAAGGTGGAGCGAGTCGCGTCGCTTCGACTTCCACGCCAGCAGAGGATCATCAGGGTCGAATGGAAATGATTAACGAAAACAGCCCGGCTCCCAAGCGCATCCCCGTCCGCTTTGTAGATGAAGAGGGCGACGCCGATTACCACGCCGCGCCCGACACGGCGGACGACGACAACAATGCGCCCACGCCCGATGAATTAGGGCGCGCCTCGATCTACGAAGACGAGACCGAGATGCAGCGGCGCATTGATCGCGGTTCGGAGCAGGACAGCGAACAGGGCAAGGACGACGCCGACGACCGCGACACGGCCGGCGGCCCGACGCGCGCCGACATGCCCGAAGAGCGCGACGAGCAGGACACGCACCGCCCCTTGGACGCGAGCGGCAAGGCGAACGGCGGCGCGCGTTCGAACGCGCGCCCGGCGGGTGCGCGCGGCGGCGCGAATTCCGCGCTGGCGATGCAGGCGGAACTGTTCGCCGCGCAAGCCGAGTTGGAGATGGTCGAGGCCGACTTGCAGAAGGCGCGCGCCGAGCGTCAGGAGCTACAGGATTTGGCGGCGCGACAGCAGGCCGATTTCGACAATTACCGCAAACGCGTCGAGCGCGAACGCGGCGAAACTTATAACCGCGTCGTCGCGGATGTGGTCAAGCAGTTGTTGCCGGTGATGGACAATTTGCGCCGAGCGCACGAGGCCGAGTCGTCGGTCGAGCGGACGGAATCGCAGGAATTCAGGAATTTTCTGCACGGAGTCGAATTGATCAGCAAGCAGTTGAACGGCGTGTTGGAAAGTTTGGGGATCGAGCAAGTGCCGACCGTCGGGCATCGTTTCGACCCGCACATCCATGAGGCAATCGCCACCGAACAGACGGACGAGTTCGATCCCGATGTCGTGATGCAGGAGATCGTGCGCGGCTATCGTCTCGGCGAGAAGCTGTTGCGTCCCGCGATGGTCAAGGTGGCAACGAGATAATAGTGATGAGTGATGAGTAATGGGTGATGAGTTAAAAACTCTTCTTACTCATCACTCATCACCCATTACTCATCACTTAAAAAACCTATGGGCAAAGTTATCGGCATAGATTTGGGCACGACGAACTGCTGCGTGGCCGTCCTGGAAGGCGGCACGGTGCAGATAATCCCGAACAAGGAAGGCGGGCGCACGACGCCGTCGGTGGTCGGCTTCACGGATAAGGGCGAGCGTCTCGTCGGGCAGATCGCCAAGCGACAGGCTGTGACTAATGCCTCCAATACCGTCTACGCCGTCAAGCGTCTCATTGGTCGTAAATTCGACTCGCCGGAAGTGCTGCGGGCGGTTGAAACCACGCCCTTCGAGATCATTGATTCGCAGAACGGCGACGCGCGCATCCGCGTGCAGGGTCGCGTCTACAGCCCGCAGGAAATCTCCGGCATCGTGCTGCAACGCCTCAAAGCCGCGGCCGAGGATTTTCTCGGCGAAGCGATCACGGAGGCCGTCGTCACCGTGCCCGCCTACTTCGACGACTCACAGCGGCAGGCGACGAAAGACGCAGGGAAAATCGCGGGGCTGCGCATCGAACGCATCATCAATGAGCCGACGGCCGCCGCGCTGGCCTACGGTCTCGGCCGCAGTTCTTCCGAGCGCATCGTCGTCTACGATCTCGGCGGCGGCACGTTCGACGTATCCATTCTCGAAATGAACGACGGCGTCTTCGAGGTGCTGTCAACGTCGGGCAACACTTTTCTCGGCGGCGAAGATTTCGACGAGCGGATCATCAACTGGATGGTCGAACAATTTCGCGAAGAGACGGGCATCAATCTGCGCGAAGACCGTCTCGCCCTCCAACGCCTGAAAGAGGCCGCCGAGCGCGCCAAGTGTGAACTCTCTTCGCTGACCGAGACGAACGTCAACCTGCCTTTTATCGCCGCCGACGCTTCCGGGCCGAAGCATTTCAGCAAGACTTTCACGCGCGACACCTTCGAGGCGCTCGTCGCAGACCTCGTGGAACAGACCATCGAGCCGTGCCAGAAAGCGCTCTGGGACGCGAAGCTGCAACCGGACAACATTGACAAGGTGCTGCTCGTCGGCGGGCAGACGCGTTCGCCCATCATCGCGCGCACGGTGAAGGAGATTTTCGGGCGTGAGGCTTCGTCGGAGATCAACCCGGACGAAGTGGTCGGAATGGGCGCGGCCATTCAGGGCGGCGTGCTGACGGGCGAGGTGAAAGACATCGTGCTGCTCGACGTGCTTCCGCTCTCGCTCGGCCTGGAGACGCGCGGCGGCCTCTTCACCAAGCTCATCGAGCGCAATTCGACGATTCCCCTGAAGAGTAGTTTGACGTTCACGACCGTCGCGGACAATCAATCGAGCGTGGAGATTCACGTGTTGCAGGGCGAGCGCGAGATCGCGCAGGGCAACCGCTCGCTCGGCAAGTTCGAGTTGGTGGGTATTCCGCCCGGCCCGCGCGGGGCGGCGCAGATCGAGGTGAGTTTTGAAGTGGACGCGAGCGGCCTGTTGAGCGTCTCGGCGCAGGAGAAGGCGACGGGGCGACAGCAGCAGATGCGTATCACGCCGACTTCGGGTTTAAACCCCGACGAGATTGACACCTTGATTGCGGAAGCCGCCACGTCCGCCGGTAAGGATCAGCGCGCGAAAGAACTCATCCACACGCGCAACCGGCTTGACAGCCTCTTGCGCAACACACAGCGCACGTTTAAAGAATTAGCCACCGCGCTCTCATCCGAGGAGAGGCAGGACGCCACGCGCGTCTTCACCGAAAGCGCGGAGGCCGTGGAGTCCACGGACGAAGAGCAAGTTCGGCGCGCTCTCGCGGATGTTGAGCGCGTCGCGTCGGTACTCACAAACGCCATGCTCGGCGGCGCGACCCCGGCGGCGGGCACTATCGTCTCAAACAGCAACGATCCCGGTTGATATAATGCGGTAAATAGTAAATGGTAAATGGTGAATGGAAGAGGGCAGGTTTTATCCATTCACCATTTACCATTCACCATTCACGATTCTGAGTTATGAGCAAAAAGGACTATTACGAGATTTTGGGCGTCGGGCGCAACGCGACCGAGCAGGAGTTGAAGAGCGCCTACAAGCGGCTCGCGATTCGTTATCATCCCGATAAAAATCCGGGCGACGCGGAGGCCGAGGATATGTTCAAGGAGGTGGCCGAGGCCTACGGTGTGCTCTCGAACGCGGAGCAGCGCGCGCGTTATGATCGCTACGGCCACGCGGGCGTCTCCAACAGCGCGGGCGCGAACTGGGGCGCGCAAGGTTTCGGCGGCATCGAAGATATACTCGGCGACCTCTTCGGATTCGGCGACGTGTTCGGCGGGCGCGCGGGCGGCGGACGGCGTTCGAGCGCGCAGCGCGGCGCGGACTTGCGCTACGACCTTGAGATCACGCTCGAAGAAGCGGCGGAAGGCATGACCGCGCAACTGCGCATCCCCCGGCTTGAGACCTGCGAGACCTGCACGGGCACGGGCGCGAAAACCGGCACGCAGCCCGAGACTTGCGCGACGTGCGGCGGCGCGGGTCAGGTGCGTTATCAACAGGGCTTCTTCTCCGTCGCGCGCACGTGCGGCGCGTGTCGCGGCACGGGTCGCATGATCAAGAACCCTTGCGAGACGTGTCAGGGCGCGGGTCGCGTGGAACGCGAGCGGCAGATGGAAGTGAAAATCCCGGCGGGCGTCGAAACGGGATCGCGTCTACGCATCACGGGCGAGGGCGAGGGAGGCACACAGGGTGGCGGTGCGGGCGACCTCTACGTCGTCATCCGCGTCAAAGAGCACGAGCAGTTTGAGCGACAGGGCAGCAATCTTTACGCGGCCGTCCCCGTGACGTTCGCGCAGGCGGCGCTCGGCTCGGAGATCATGGTGCAGACTCTGAACGGCGAACAGTCGTTGAAGATTCCGGCAGGCACACAGACGGGCACGGTCTTCCGTCTCAAGGGCCACGGCATGCCCGTGCTCGGCGGTCGCGGGCATGGCGACCTCTTCATCTCCGTCGCGCTCCGCACGCCGACCACGCTTACGCGCGAACAGCGTCGCCTCCTCGAAGAACTCTCCAGGATCGAAGACCGCGACCTCGAAGACAAGGGACTCATTGACCGCGTGCGCGACATCTTCGGCTAACACACAACCCGTTTTGAGCAAAGGCCGCTGCTTCCGGCGAAGCAGCGGCCTTTGCTTTTATGTACCCGGCGACGCGCCGCTCGCGCGTTGAGCCGCGCACGGAGCGTTTTGCAACGATACAAACTGTGCGTGTTGTCGCGTAACAATACGGACGGCAAACAGTCACACGAATTTCAGTGCGCCCGCGAGCAAAGGCCGTTTTCAGCGTATTTCCCCGCAAACTTCGCCGCACCGCGCCTGGCCGCGTGCGAGGCACAATGCTTGCTCTGAATGTCGCTGCGAACCGTTAAACGCGTCTCTCCCAAAACAGATGTGGCGACGGGAGTTAAAAAGATGAAAACATTCAACCGCGCGATCTTCGGCGCTTTGGCCTTAATGCTCATGTTCGGTGCAAACGCTGCTCAGGCGGCGAGCCTTGACGATAACGATGCGGAAGGGCGTCTGGTTAATGTGCGTGTTGTGGAAGTGAGCGACGAGCGCATTTCCGTGGTGACGCGGGAAGGCGTCGAACACGTTATCGCCATCTGCCAGATCAAGACGCAGGTGAAGCGCGGCAAGCAGTATGTTAACGGCAAAGACTTGCGCGTGGACGACGTGGTGACGATCCTGCTTGACGAAGAGAAGCCGGTCAAGTTTGCGAAGAACATCGTGGTCAGGGAGATGGTGGCGGAAAACCTGCCCTAGCAATCATAACTTTAACGAGTTTGCCGGTGAGATGGAGGCGTCCCTTTGGGGCGTCCCCTCGCGCCCTCGCCGGTGATCAAGAGCCGCTTGGCCTTCACAGGTCAGGCGGCTTTTAGTTTTGGGGATATAAGGGGAAAACAGGAGACAGAATACAGTAGCCAGAATTGAAGACCCACGCGCGTTCTATTCTGAATCCTGTATTCGGTCTCCTGTTTCCTCCCTCATTATTGTCTATAGCGGATGTGTCCACGGCGGGCGGCGTCTTCTGCGGCGTCGAGGTTTCCGAGGCGCAGCGACACGTCGGCGTTGAGGTCGAGGTCGGCGCGCTCGCCCGCCTGGAGTTTGACCGTCCCGGCGGCGGCGATCATGGCGGCGTTGTCGGTCGAGAGATGGCGGGAGGGGAAGTAGACCGGAATCCGCAGGCGCGCGCCCGCCGCGTCGGCCGCGTCGCGGAGCGCGCCGTTACAGGCCACGCCGCCCGCGACGATGAGCGTGCGCGGCCGGTGCTCGGCGGCCAGCTTCTCCGTCGTGCCGACGAGCGAGCGCACGACGACGCTTTGAAAACTCGCGGCCAAATCTTTCACCGCCTGCGCGGGCGTCTCGCCTTCGGCGACGGGTTGCAGGCCGCTCTCGCGCACGTACTTAGAGACGGCGGTCTTGAGTCCGCTGAAACTAAAGTCCGGCAAACCGTCGCCCATGCGCGGCACGCTGAAGGGCACGGCGCGCACATCGCCCTCGTGCGCCAGACGCTCGATGATGGGGCCGCCGGGATAACCGAGTCCGAGCATCTTCGCCACTTTGTCGAAGGCTTCGCCCGCCGCGTCGTCGCGCGTCCTCGCGAGCACCTTGTACTTGCCCGGTTCGGGCACGAGAAACAAATTCGTGTGGCCGCCCGAAACGACGAGCGCGAAGGCCGGGTATTCAATCGGCGGATTCTCGAAGACCACCGAATAAATGTGCCCCTCGATGTGGTTGACGCCGACGAGCGGCTTCTGAAGCGCGAACGCCATCGCCTTCGCGTATGAGAGGCCGACGAGCAGAGAGCCGACCAGCCCCGGCCCGTGCGTCACCGCGATGCCGTCAATCTCGCGCTTATCTACCTGAGCGCGCGCGAACGCCTCTTCGACGACGGGCACGATCTTGTCCAGATGCTCGCGCGAGGCGAGTTCGGGCACGACGCCGCCGAAGCGTCTGTGTGTTTCGATTTGAGATGAGATGACCGATGAAACCATCACGCGCCCGTCGCGCACAATCGCCGCCGCCGTCTCATCGCAGGAACTTTCGATTCCGAGTACAAGCATGGTTGAAATGTTGGTTGAAAGACAGTCTATTGCTTTCGCGTGTAACGTTCAACTCCGGGTCGAACGCTCCGGATCATTCCGCGGCTTCGGCTTCGTAAAAACTCAGGGCTGAATCTCCCTGCTTCAGAATGCGCCAGCGTCGAACGCCTCCGACAGCATCCTTAAGGGCGTTCTTGTGGTGATGCTCGACTATAAGGATACCGCCTGCGGTGAGGAGCGACGCGGTGCGCGCACCGAAAAGTTCGAGCAGCGGGGCATAGTCAATGGCGTAAGGCGGATCGAGAAAGGCGATGTCGTAGGGCGCGCCGCCGCGCCCCTCCACGCGCCGCAAAAAGTCCGTGGCCTCGCTGAGTACTACTTCCGTCAACTCTTCGGGAACGCCGCACAAGTCGAGATTCGACTCG
>DATHAZ010000175.1:0-68199 GCA_035296445.1 Pyrinomonadaceae bacterium
GCGGTCACACAGGCGGCAGCGAAAGCGTTGGCTGCCGGAAGCGTTGAGGCCGCTCTTAATCTGTTGCTCTGTTGCTTGGCAGTAGGCACATTGACTCATTTGAGCCTTATAACCTAACTACTGCTGTTTAGTCACTCCCGGCAATAAATTTCTCTTGACAGATATGAGACGCGGCTACGATAATAGGTTTTGAAATTGGATTTCAATTTCGCTGGCTCACCGTGCGGCGATTGAAGTCCGACATCAAAGCCATCAACGAATTTTCTCAGGAGTTAAGACATTGAAATCCTCGAATCGAGCGGCGGCGCACGTTCTGCCGTCCGGCCGCGAAGACCAACAGGTCGAAGTCATACTCGAAGACGGGACGGGCTGCGTCGCGTTGCGCCTGTCAACGTGGACGGACGGCCTCGGCTGGTGTACGCAGAAGACCCTTCGGCTCGACGGCGAACAACTAGACGACCTGCATCATGCGATCAGCGTCGCGCGTCATCGCCTGAACCGGAAACGCGTCGAGGACGGACAGTTCAGGCCGGCGGCGCAGGTCATCCAACTCCCCACGGTCGCCTGAAACTCTAAAGAACAGCGAAAACAAAGCAAAAAGCAGCGGGCAGATGATGAATCTGCCCGCTGCCTTTTTCATTTCCGCCGCGACACTCGTCCGGCGCGGCCTAATCCCCTCGCCGCCGCTCTTCCTAGCTGATTTGCTTGAGCGTGATTCGCTCATTCGTCACGCTGGCTTTGCGCTCGGAGGTCAATTTTTCGAGTTCTTCGACGTGTAGTTTCTCGTTGTAGATGCGCTCTTCGAGTTGGAAGCGCGTGGGGAGTTCGTCGTCGCCGCAGGCCGCCCACGCCGTCATGTAGGCGGCGAGCGCCTCGCGTTCCATCTCCAAATCCTGACGCAGCATCTCGATGAGTTCGGTTGACTGGCGAATCATGGCCGGTTCGACCGTCGGCACGCCGCCGAGCGCGACGATCTTGTCGCCGAGCGTGATAGCGTGTTCCTGCGATTCCTCGCCCTGCGAGCGAAAGTATTTGCGATAGACTTCGCGCTCGATGCCCGTCACGAGAAAGCTGTGCTGCATGTATTGTATGACCGCGCCGAGTTCGAGACTGAGCGCGCGGTTCAAGGCGTCAATTAAATTAGCGTCTGCCATCAGGTTCAAGCCTCCCGCGAAAAACCGTCGAATGTTTGAATGCAGGCCGATGTTACTGCGTGACGCCTCCGCTGTCAAGTTAAGTATTGAAATAATTAAACTTAACAATGAAATCCGTTTTCAGTTGCAAAATGGCAGGGCGGGTTTCAACGATAGTCGGCGTGTGCCTGTGAGTTAAAAGTTGATCTCGGAGGATGACCGGCAGGGTGTGAAATCGGGCGATTTGTGTGGGCGCGGCTTACGTCACCGAGCCGCCGTCAACGATGACGACCTCGCCGTTCATGAAGCTGTTGCGGTCGCTGACCATGAAGGCGGCGAACTCGGCCAGTTCGGCCGGTTGTCCCATGCGGCCTTTCGAGACCCAAAAGTCGTGCATCTGGATGAGCCGTTCCGGCAGTGTGTGCGCGAGTTCGGTGTCGAAGATTCCGGCGGCGATGGCGTTGACTGTGACGTTGAAATTGGCGGCCTCGCGCGAGAGGCATTTGGTGAAACCGATCATCGCGGCCTTCGAGGTGGCGTAGTGGACGGAGGTGGGGAGCGAGCGGATCGCGCCGATGGAGGTGATGTTCAGGATCGCGCCCTTGCGCTGGCGGATCATCTGCTTGTAGATCGGCTTCGTCACGGCGAAGAGGCTGCCGACGTTCGTATCAATCACTTCGTCCCAGGCGCGGTCGGTCGTCGTCGCGAAATTGTCGCCGCGATTGATCGCCGCGTTGTTGACGAGAATATCCACTCCGCCCCACTCCTCCACGAGTTGGCGCGTCAGACGTTTCATGCCCAGACGATCCGTGACGGAAACTTTGAACCCGTGCGCGCGACGGCCGTGCGCTTCGATCTTTTGCGACATTGTTTCGGCGAGGTCTTCACGCGAGTGATAGCTGAAAGCCACGTCCGCGCCTTCGCGCGCGAAGATTTCACACATCGCCGCGCCGATGCCGCGCGTGCCCCCCGAAATAAACGCCCGTTTCCCTTCCAGCAAAAGACTCAACTTAGCCGCTCTCCAAAAAAGCCCGCTTCCTTTTTACTCGGAGCGGGCGAGATGTAATGAATTCGAGAATTAAAGCGCGAACACGGTGCGAGCGTCAACCTGGCTCATGATCTCATGATCGCCATGCGCCGCGGCTTTTACCGTGGACTTCAAGCGATGCGCACGTCTGCACGCGTCGCACGCTCCTCTTCCGCCAGCACGGGCGGGGGGATCAGTGCGGTGATCTCTTCCACGATCCGGCGCGTGGAGTGCGGGATGGCGAGACTGGCCGTGGCCGCGCGCATTGTCGCGTAGTAGCGCGCGTCCTCGACCATGCGCCGGACTGCGGGCACGATGTCGCCGGCGCGTTCGAGCAACACGCCCGCGCCGCGTTTCGCCAGCATCGTCGCCGCTCCGGCCTCCTGCGGCATCGGCGCGGTCGTCGCGTCGGCGATGATCGGCACGCGGCAGGCCATCGCCTCGAAGGTGGTCAGGCCGCCGAGTTTCGAGATCATGACGTTGGCGGCCTGCATCAATTGCTCGACGTGTTCGGAATAGCCGATCACCTTCACGGGGAAGTTGGCGCGCGCCGCAATCGTCTCGGCCTCGGCGCGCAATTCTTTGTTATTCCCGGCGAGGAAGATCGCCTGCACATCGAGGTCGCCGCGCACGAGTTCGCGAAAAATTTCGGGGATGTTGCCGCCGCCGACCCAGCCCGCGTTGACGAAAACGGTGAACTTCTGCGGGTCGAGTCCGAGCGCGCGGCGCGCGGCCTGCGCGACGTGCTCGTCCGGCAGGTTAAACTTCGGGTGGACGGGCATCCCCGAAATCTTGATCCGCTCCGGCGCGACGCCGTAATCGATCAACTGCTGGCGCGCCTCTTCGCTCGCCACGAGATAGAGTCGCACGTCGTCGCAAGCCCAGCCCTTCCAGAAGCCGTAGCACGGGTCGGTCACAACCGTCACGAGCGGAACCTTGTCGGCGAGTTTCAACTCCCTCAGCAGGCGACCGATGGCGTGCTGCGTCAGCGGGTGTACGCTGACGACCACGTGCGGACACCAACGCTCGAACAACTCGCCCACGTAACCGACGCTGCGCCGGTAGAAAAAGTCCCGCGTCTCCGGGCGAAAACGGTTGACCGCCCAGTAGAGATATTTCATCCAGTGCTGCCGGTGGCGCAGCACCCAGTTGTAGACGTTGACCAGCTTCGCCGAGATCGAATGCGACTCCTCAATCGCGCGCACGATGCGCACGGCGTAAGAGTTGCCCGCAAAAAACCTCTGCAAGCCCGCCGCGATAGCCACCGCCGCGGAGCGATGCCCGCCGCCCGTGTCGGACGAAATGATCAGGATTTTGGGTACTCTGGCTCGGAACATAGACTTAAATCGTGGTTCGCAAATTAAAGAAGTTGCCGCAACTCGTCAACTTCGATGCCCGCATCTCGCAAGATAGCCTTGAGAGTACCCGGAGGAAGGGTCTTTCCTTGATGAACCGGGACTGTGACGCGTCTTCCATCAGCCTCTCGCCGGAGATGCACATGACTGCCCTTCTGTCTGATTTTCTCGAAGCCCCCACGCTCAAGCGCACGCACTAGTTGCTGCCCCTCTAATGCGTGGCAGTTTCTCGCTCATGCAGCTACCGGCACAGAGAGTTTCGCAATGAATAATGGTTCAGGCTCTGTCGGGACAGGCTCTCCATCTTCGCGCAGGCTCTCGATATGAAGTTCCATCGCTTCCACAATATTGGCGCGGGCTTCGTCAACGGTTGCGCCCCATGAATGGCAGCCCGTTAAGACAGGCGCGTAGGCGTGGAATCCTTCCTCGTCCGGCTCGATAACGACGGTGAATTGATAGGTGGTCATAATCTTCTTTAGACCTTAACTGTCAAACCTTCCGCTTTTGCTTCGTCGCGCTCAAGCTGTTTGCGCGACTTCTTCATCTCGCGTTCCAGACGCTTGATTTGAATCAAGTGCTTCGGGTTGAACGGGAGCGACGGGTAATAGCTGTTCGACTCGTGCGTGCAGAAGCAGCCCGACTGCGCCTTCTTGCGCCGCTCCTGCATGGCGGGCGAGAGCCATAGCTTCTGGAAGTTCCAATCGTAGTCGCGCAAATTACCTACCGCGTCGAGGTTCTCGCAGGAGGAGACCGTGCCCTCGTCGTAGATGACGCCGCCCGCCGTGCCCGCGTAGCAGGTCATCTGCGCCTGCTGCTCTTCCTGAGCCTTGGCGATCAGGCCGTGCATGTAGATGTCTATGGCGGCTTTGAAGAAACCGGCGTCGCCGCCGTAGTTGTTCTTGATGGCCGAATGGCGCGAATCGGAATCAATCATGTGCGCGAGTTCGGCGTAGCGCGCGTGGTCAATGTCCAGTTCCTTCGGGTCGGCCGAGGGCGGACGGATGTAGTTGAAGTTGACCTTGTCCGGGCGCAGGTCGTACTTGAGAAAATCGTACCACTCGAAAATGGTGTCCTGATTCGTGTTCATGAAACAGGTGCAGGTCTGTATGTCGAGACGCGGGTACTCGCGCTTGATGGCCTGCAACTGGCGCGCGGTGTCAATGGCGATGTCCCACGAGCCGGGCTTCTGTCGAATCTTCTCGTGCTGATCCTTGAGGCCGTCAATGCCGAGGGCGACGGCCACGTTCAGGTTCGGGCACTCCTGGAGTATGCGCGTCACGTCGGGGATGATGCGCTTCTGAATCTGCCCGTTCGACATGAGATAGACCGATTCGAGCTTGTTGTTCTCGTAGAAAGCGCGCACGATTTCGGGTAAATCCTTGCGCGTGAACGGCTCGCCGCCGGCGAGTATGAGCACGCCCAGGTTGCCGCCCAGAGTCTCCGAGACGCGCTGGATTTCGTGCGTCTTCATCTGGAGCTTTTTGCGCTGGCGGTCGTCGAGTTCGTCCGTGAAGAAACAGTGCGTGCAGCGCATGTCGCAGACGGACGTGACGAGAATGTTCAACAGCACGGGCGCAAACGGCTGGCCGAGCGCGAGTTTGGCGTAGCGTTTGAGAAGTTCTTTGGTCGTGTAATCCATCGAAAAACCTTTAATAATGCCGCAATAAAAACCGCGCCATCAATTTGCGCGGCAAAGTGTCGCTCGATCCAAAGCAACGGAAGAATGTAACCGTCAGCGCGGCAAAAGGCAAATTTTTCGCCCCGGCACACCGCGCCGTGAGCAAGTTAGATGCTAATTTCCGCCTCGACGCATGCCGGAAAGTTTCTGCCATTTGCGTGTTTAGTTCATTCCCTTGTCAGGCGGCTCGCCGCGCTCCTAGCGGCTATCCGGCATGCCAATCCGCGCCAGTTTCTCCGCCGGTATGCCCTGATGATACTGTCTCGCCAGTTCGTCGGGGTCGAAGTCGTAGCCGAAGGGCGGCCTGCCTATTTCCGCCATCTGTTCGCTCCTGACGAAAGCACTGCACTCCTCTTTGGTGGGGAAATTGTCCACGCTACATTCCACCTCGTTGCCGTCCGGGTCATGGTAGTAAAGGGAGGTCGTGAACCTGTGGTTCAGTTGCGCGAACGGAGTGATACCCTCGGCCTTGAGCCGTTCGTAGGTTCTGACCAGGTCGCCGAAGCTCGCCAGACCATAGCCCATATGATCGATCCCTGCGGCGGTTGCAGGTCTGTCCACTGTTTCCGGGTCTTCAAAGATCACCAGCCGGTGATGCTCCTCGTCGAAGGTCATAAAGGCGAGGAATTCGTTCTCATGCTGAACCTTTGCCTGGAAGACTTGTGTGTACCATTGAATCATCTCCCTAAACTGTCTCGCACGAATACCGTAATGCGAGATGTAAGCGGGCTTCGTTTCACTCATGACCTTCTCCTCCTAAGAAGCTTCAATCAAGTTGACTACCTAACGCCCGGCATCACCGCCGCCCCGAGCGATATATTGGAACTTGGCAACTATCGCGTCGGTGGTCGTGTGCATGCCGTTGTTAGGCTGCTCCTCCCCTTGATGCCCTGCTCTACCGATATACACTCACTGCAAGACTTCGCCTGTGCCCGGCAGCAGCATCACCACTAGGGTATAAATGCCGACCGACATGCAGGCGAGATGAAACGTTATCCACCCGGGGCTGGAAGAAAAAGGCTTACCGCCGGCGAAAAGGAGTAGCGCGTTCAGACCGACCATAAACACCACGGCGACGATGACGGCATACAGCCTTACCGACCGGCGGTAGCGCAGCAGTCCGATCCCCGTCTGGAACCACCACAGTGCCAGCCCGAGGAGGATGGGCACGACAACCCCCGCTTGAGAGAGCTTTCCCTGAGTGGCATACATAATCAAGATCAAGGCGGCGCACAGGCCGACGAAACATGCTAACGCCGTGTAGATGTATCCTAATGCTTTGATGTGTACCTTCAACGACACTATCCCACTCACCTCGTGCCTTCAATTAGACTTCTTGAATCACAACAACCAGCCAGCGCGCGCAGCCTAACGCCCGGCATCACTCGCCGCGCGCACAACGTGATTAGCGACAAGATTTGCGTGAGAGGCACGCTGATGCGGGTCAGGTGCATGACGTTGTTAGGCCGCGCTGCACGATACCTGCTACTCGGAAATGCTCCCACTTTTGAAAATATCCAGAGTTACTTTACGAAACCAAGACACACCCTTTTCAACTCTTTGTAACTCTTCATCTGAAATATCAAGTTGGCTGATGAATTTGGGATGCGTGAGCCGATGCCGGACTTTAAGGGCATCTCCGAATGCATCCCATCCTCCATCTCCCAAGTCGAGAGTATAAGAGGAATTAAAAGCGCAGGCATACGCTTTGAAAGCGAACTTGAAATTATTCTCGAAGGCAATAAATCTCTTTTTAGCCTGTATCTCTACTTCACCTTTCCGATTCAAGCTGTATTCACGGGCATCTTCTTCCCTAAGAAATGCCAACTCTGCTTCGTCAAATAGATTGCCGCGTAAATTGTGTATATCAACAGCGGATTGTTTCATCCGAAAAATGAAGCTTTCAGCAAAAGCAAATACGGCACGAATGTAAGTTCTTCTCCAAAATTGACTTCTTCTTCCTCAATCTTGTCATAGCAATATTCAACGTCAGCAGAAAGAGCTTTGAGCATTTCAGCAGACTCTTTGAATGAACTGTCCATACAGCTACTTCTCCTATCACAGAAGACGCCTAACGCATATTGTGCCGAGCGAATCGGCCTAACTCCGTCGGAAGCGTGAAAAGCCGAAGGTGGCGGCTTAGCTGCCGTTCTCGCGCTCGCCGCGAACTTTGATGCCGAGCGCGCGCATGCGGCGGTAGAGGTGGCTGCGATCCATGCCCATCAGTTCGGCCGCGCGCGTGACGTTATTGTCGGCCTCGGCTAGTTTCCGCTTGATGAATTCGCGCTGGTGCGCCTCGCTGGCCTCTTTGAAGGAGTTGAAACGATAGACGGCGACGGGCGGCGCGTCGCCGCCGAGCGGCGGCAGGTCGCTCGCGTTAATTTTCGTCTTCCGGTTCATGATGACGACGCGTTCCACAGTGTTCCTCAGTTCGCGGACGTTGCCCGGCCAGGTGTAGCTTTGCAGGGTGTCCATCGCTTCAAGCTCGAAACGCTTCGGCGGATTGCCGTAAGAGGCGGAGAACTTCTGGTTGAAATGCTCTACGAGGAGGGGCACATCTTCGAGGCGGTCGCGCAGGGGCGGCACTTCAAAAGGGATCACGTTGAGACGGTAGAACAGGTCGGCGCGAAAATTCCCGCGCTCGATTTCGTCTTCCAGACGCTTGTTGGTCGCCGCCACGACGCGCACGTCCACGCGTATCTGCGTGCCGCCGCCGACGGGCGCGAAGCGTTGCTCTTCGAGCACGCGCAGAACTTTCGCCTGCGTGCGCGCGCTCATGTCGCCCACCTCGTCAAGAAAGAGCGTCGCGCCGTCGGCCAACTCGAACTTGCCGCGCTTGGCCGAGGTCGCCCCCGTGAACGCCCCCTTAACGTGGCCGAGCAACTCCGACTCGATCAACTCTTCGGGGATGGCCGCACAGTTCACTTCGACGAGCGCCGCCCCGGCGCGCCTCGACTGCGCATGGATGGCGCGGGCGACCAACTCTTTGCCCGTGCCGGATTCGCCGTAGATGAGCACGCGGCCGTCCGTCGGCGCGACCGCGGCGATCTGCTTGCGCAGGGCGCGCATCGCCACGGACTCGCCGACCATCGCGTTCTCTTCGTTGATTTCGGCGGCGAGCGTGGCGTTCTGGCGTTCGAGGGCGCGCTGGCGCAGGGCGTTGCGCACGGTGAGAACGGTGCGCTCGATGGAGAGGGGCTTTTCGATGAAGTCGAACGCGCCGAGCTTCGTTGCGCGCACGGCCGTCTCAATATTGGCGTGCCCGGAGATCATCACGACGGCGCAGTCCGCGCCGGACGAGGCGAGGCGCGCGAGCGTGTCCAGGCCGTCCATGCCGGGCAGCCACACGTCGAGCAGCACGCAGCCGTAAGCCCGACGCTCGACGGCTTTCAGGCATTCCTCGCCCGACGCCACGGCGTCCACCGCGAAGCCCTCGTCTTCGAGCACGCCGCGCAACGTCTCGCGGATGCCGCGCTCGTCGTCAACAATGAGAATCGAATCAGCCATGAGAAAGCAGAGGTTAGAGGTCAGAGGTTAGAGGTCAGTTCTTCTTCTAACCTCTGACCTCTAACCTCTGACCTCTGTTGTGGTTCGTCCGTGACGGGAATTTCCACGAGAAACTTCGCGCCGTGCGGGCGATTGGGTTCGGCGCGGATGCGCCCGCCGTGTTCGTTGACGATGCGCTGCACGATGGCGAGGCCGAGACCCGTGCCGCGCCCGCGCGTGGAGAAGTAGGGCTGGAAGAGGCGCGAGAAGTCGGAGCGTTCGATGCCGTGGCCGGTGTCGGCGATTTCGACGAGGAGCATGCCGCGCGAAGGGTCGTGTCCGGTGGCGACGGTGATGCGACGCTCGCCCTCCGAATCGCTCATCGCTTCGAGCGCGTTATCAATCAGGTTGACGATGACGCGGCGCATCTGCTCGGCATCGAGCATGCCGGGCGGAAGCGTGCGCGCGAGGTGAACGTTCAGGCGCACGTCTTCGAGACGATCTTCGTAGAGGGCGACGGCCTGTCTCACCACCTCGTTCAAATCGGCCGCTTCGAGGCGCGCGTGCGGCAGGCGCGCGAACCGCGAGAACTCGTCAACCATCGCCTTCAGCCCCGCCACCTCGCGCGTGATCGTCGTCGTACATTCCTTGACCACCTGCGCCACACGCGCCCCTTCGCCGCGCTCCGAGGGGGCTTCGCCCGCGCCGTGCAGGCGACGAAAGTTGCGCGCGATGCGTTCGGCGGAGAGTTGGATGGGCGTCAGGGGATTTTTAATCTCGTGCGCCATGCGCCGCGCGACTTCGCTCCACGCGGCGGCGCGCTGCGCGACCAGTAGTTCCGTCAGGTCTTCGATCACGAGCACGATGCCGCGCGAGGAGCGCGCCCGCCCGTCCTCTTTGAAATTGCCGAGCGCGGTGGCCGTGAGCGCGACGGGCAGGACGCCGCCGTCCGGGGATGCGCCGCGCGCCAGTTCCATCTGCCACGCCGCGCGCCCCGTTCGCCGCGCGCGCGCGAGCACGCGTTCCAGCACGAGATGGTCTTCCACGCTCAACAACTCTTTGAGCGGCGCGCCCGCCTGCGGCGCTTCGCCGAGCCGGAGCATGAGCAGCGCGGCGGCGTTGATGGTCGTCACGCGGTTCTCTTCGTCGAGCGAGATGACGCCGGTCGAGAGGGATTCGAGCACGGTTTCGATGTAGTTGCGTCGCTCGTCGAGCGCAAGATTCTTGTCGCGCAGTTCGCCCGCGCCCGCCTCGATGCGTCGCCGGTTCTCTTCGAGTTGCGCGGTCATCTGGTTGAAGGACGAAGCGAGGATGGCGAGTTCGTCGTCGGCGATGGTCGTGACGCGGTGCGCGAGATTGCCGCGCGCCACCTCGTCGGCCGCTTCGGCGAGCGCGCGGATGGGCGCGCCGATGCCGCGCGCGAGGTGAATGGCCGCCCACGTCGCCGCGAACAGCAGAAGCAGCGTCATCAGCCCGATGGTGGATAGGCCGAGCAGGCGCACTTTGCGCTGGCGCTTGCGGAGATGCTCGAAGTTCTCCGCGCCGGAGACGATTCGGTTGAGCCGCGTGACCGTGGTGCTCGCGCGCGTAAAGAGGAGCACGCGCCCGTCGCTTAGCGGTATCGCGTCCGCGATGAGTCCGTCGCTATTGATCGTAGGCAGTTGCTCCTGCCTGCCGTTCTGCCAGCGCCAGAGAGCCGTCTTGAGCGCGCCCGCCAACTCCTTTTCGCGAACGAAATCAACGCCCTCCCGCCAACGCAACTGCTCAAGCTCCCAGCCTTCCCGTGTGGCGAGAGCCACCGCGTCGAAGTTGCCTTGATCGCGCAGGAGCGTCAGGTCGGGCTGTGCCCCCTGTGCGATTTGCTGTTCGACTGCGAGGACGGACACACTCGCCGTCTCACGCAGACGCTGCACCTGTTGCGCAGCGTCCTCATCGCGTGCGAGGCGGGACTCTTGAACCACGTCTTCGGGGATGCGCCCGAACATCTTTTCGAGCGTGCGGTTGAAGAAGAGGTAGGAGAAGACCGCCATCGCCGTAATGGGCAGGAGACTCACGGTGATGAAATAGACGACGAGCCGCGTCTTGATCTTCGAGCCGAGTTCATGCGCGCGCCGCTCGCCCCTGAGCTTGACGAGGTTACGCACGAAGATGAAGGTGAAGACGATGAAGGCGACGAAGTTGAGCGACGAGAGCGCGTAGAGCAGCAGCGTGTCGGCGGCCGTATCGGGCGTGAAGACTTCCCACAGCCCGAAGACCTGCAAGGCGATGAGGACGAAGAGCAGCGACAGCACGAGGCCGCCGAGCAGCCACGGCGCGCCGCGTCGCTTGGGTTTCGGCGCGCCCGTCTCTTCCGGCGTCTGTTCGGTCAATTGGTCAGTCATCACGCTTCGCGCGACAGAGTTTAGCACGCGAAAGCGCGCGCCGGGGCATTACCCTTGCTCAACTCCCGCGCGGACTTTCGGTTACAATCGGTGGCGACTTTTTCCAATCCGCCCGACGCGAACTCTTTCACCCGATGAACCCACTCGACATTTTTCTCAACCGCCACGGCCGACTGCGCAGCGGTTGGCGACTCACAATCTTTTGCGCCGTCTATTACGCAGCCCTCGGCGCGTTCTTCATCGCGCTCTACGGAATATTTTTCCTGCTCAAAATTTCCAATCCGAACGCGCGGCTCGCCGGGACGCTCGGCTACATCGTGCAAGCCTTCGTGCTTTTCACGACCGCGCTCGTCGTCGGCTGGGGTTGCGGGCGTCTGTTTGAAGACTTGCCCCTGCGCGCGCTCGGCTGGGCGCGGCATCGCGGGTGGGTGCGCGACCTGCTCGCCGGGTCTCTGCTCGGCGCGCTGTCGCTCATGCTCGCCGCGCTCGTCGCGACGGTGTTTCGCGGCTTTCAATTCAGTGTCGCGCCGACGATCTCAAGCGTCGCGTTCCTGAAGACGTTCTTCGGCGCGGCGGTCATCTTCATCATCGCGGCGGCGGCGGAAGAGATGCTCTTTCGGGGCTACCCGTTGCAGACGATGATGCGCGCGCTGCCCTTCCTCGCCGCCGTCGTGCCCTCGTCGGTGCTCTTCGCCTACGTGCATCTCGACAACCCGAATGTCTCCTGGGGCTTCACCTTCGTCAACACGACGTTGGCCGGTTTCTGGCTGGCCGTCGCCTACCTGCGCACGCGCAGCCTCTGGTTTCCGCTCGGCCTCCACTGGGCTTGGAACTGGGCGATGGGCGCACTGCTCGGCCTGCCGGTCAGCGGCATCACGAGCCTGACGCGCGCGCCGCTGCTGCGCGCCACGGACAACGGCCCGGCGTGGCTGACCGGCGGCGCATACGGCATCGAAGGCGGCGCGGCCTGCACCCTCGCGTTGATTATTTCGACGATCTTTATCTGGAAGACGCGGCTGCTCAGTGCCGACGAAGAGTTGAAGAACTTCACTGACGCGGAGGTGCCGGGAAAAGTGATGAGTAATGAGTGATGGGTGATGAGTGATGAGTTAAAAACAACAGCCTTGTCTTTTACTCATCACCCATCACTCATTACTCATCACTGACTTATCTTTCGCTGATCGGCACGTACTTCAGATCGCGCGGGCCGATGTATTCGGCGCGCGGGCGGATCAGTTTATTGTTGGCGTATTGTTCGAGCACGTGCGCCGTCCAGCCTGAGATGCGCGAAACGGCGAAGATGGGCGTGTAGAGTTCGAGCGGGATGCCCATCATGTAATAGGTCGAGGCGGAGTAGAAATCCACGTTCGGGTACATGCCCTTCTCGCGGTGAATGTACTCCTCGATGCGGCGCGAAATCTCGTACCACTTCGTTTCGCCCTTCGACTTGCCGACCTCCTGAGAGAACCGGCGCAGGTGCGTAGCGCGCGGGTCTTCCGTCTTGTAGACGGCGTGGCCGATGCCCATGATCTTCTTCTTCTGCGCGAGCGCGCTCTGGACAAACTCTTCCGCCTTGTCGATCTCGCCGATCTCCAGGAGCATCTTCATCACGTTCGTGTTCGCGCCGCCGTGCAGAGGGCCGGAGAGCGCGGCGATGGCCGCCGTGACCGCGCCGTACACGTCCGCGAGCGTGCCCGCGACGACGCGCGCCGTGAAGGTCGAGGCGTTCAGTTCGTGGTCGGCGTGCAGTATGAGGCAGATGTCGAAGATGCGCGCCTCGCGCTCGCTCGGCATCTCGCCCTTGAGCATGTAGAGAAAGTTGGTGGCGATGTCGAGTTCGGGTTTGGCAGGGATCGGCTCGTGGCCGTTGCGCAGGCGTTCGATGGCGGCGACGAGGACGGGAAACTGCGCCGTCAGGCGGGTCGCCGTCCTGAGCGCCCCCTCGCGCGAGATGTCGCAGCACTCTTTGTCGTAGAAATCGAGCGCGGAGACGGCCGTGCGCAGCATGTCCATCGGCTCGGCGGAGCGCGGAAAGGCGCGGATGAGTTCGATGACCTGCGGCGGCAACTCGTAGTGCTCGCCGATGTCGCGCTTGAACGCGTCGAGTTCCGCACCGCTCGGCAGGCGACCGTGCCAGAGCAGGTAGACGGTTTCTTCAAATGTCGAATGCTCGGCCAGATCGTGTATGTCGTAGCCCTGATAGATGAGTATGCCCTGCTCGCCGTTCACGTCGCCGATTGACGAACTTGCGGCCACCACGCCGCGCAATCCCGCGCCCCCAGCAGCAGCAGCAACGGCGGGCGCGCTCGCTTCCTTCGGTGTGTCCGTCGCAGGCGCGGTTGCAGCTTCCTTCGCGTTTTCCATGATAGGTATCCTTGAAGTTGTTTAAGTTGAGTCGAAGATAACAAATGGGGTGACAAGTGACAAGCGACGGGTGACGTGAGGAAAGACGTGAATCGTAAATCGTAAATCGTGAATAGAAACTGCGCCGCGACTCCTTTACCGACGCCGGGCAACTCGCCGGTTTTCTTACTGTTCAAGGCTCGTCAGGCGCACGGTTTGCCCGCGTTCGGCGCGGAGCAGTTGGGCGGCGGACGCACAATTCGCGGCGATCTCAAGAAAGCCCGCGCTGCCCCAGATGGCGAACAATTCGCCCGCCGCCCCGCCCGCCTCTTCCGCGTAGAAACGCCGGAACGAACTGATCTCGCGCCCGCCGATCTCCAGTCTCGCGCCCTGCCCGAACTCATCCCCGGCCAGTTCCCCACGCGTGATGTTCGTGACGAGGTTGCCGAAGCGGTCTATGTGAATAATCGTGCCCGCCCACGCCGCCCCCGCCGCGCGCACAGGCCGGAGCGGGGCGAGTCGCACATAGTCGTCAATCAATTCGCCGAACGCTTCGGGCAGCACGTTATTCGAGAGGGCGGCGGCGACGGGTGCAAAGATGTCGCGGCCGTGAAAGGTCGCGCACACGGGCGCGCGAAAAAACTTTTCATTCGTCAAATGATAGACGCGCGCGTCCTGTTCGCCTTCGCAGGCATAGCTGAAAAGGCCGTTGTCAGGCCCGACGAAGAAGTAGCTTCGAGTCGAGATGAGCAACGGGCGGCGCGCCGAGCCGACGCCGGGGTCAACCACCGCGACGTGGATCGTTCCCGGCGGAAAACTACTGTAAGCGGCGAAGAGCGTGAACGCGCCCGCCTGTACGTCGTGCGCGGGAATCTCGTGCGTGATGTCAACGATGCGCGCGCCCGCGTTGACAGACAATATCGCGCCCTTCAATGCGCCGACGAAATAGTCGGCCGCGCCGAAGTCGGTCAGAAGAGTGATGAGCATAAAGTTTCAGGTTTCAAGTTTCAGGTTTCAAGTTCAAGGCGGAGAACCTTAAACCTCAGTCCTGAAATTTGAAACCTGAAACCTGAGACTTTTCAGTCCTGAAACTTGAAACCTGAAACTTGAGACTTTATTGAATCCGCGTTTCGGTCGAGGTGCGAAGCATGAGTTCCTGGCCGCGTTCGAGGCGCACGTCCCTGCCGCGCGAGGTGATCGCGCCGCCCGCGCCGATGCCGCCGCCGATGACCGCGCCGATGGCCGCGCCTTTGCCGCCGCCCGCAATCGCGCCGATGATCGCGCCGATGCCTGCGCCCGAGCCGACCTTCGTCACGTCGTCTTTCGTCGTGCTCCGGCCGCGCACGCCGCCCTCTTCGTCAACCTCGCCGACGTTGCCGGTCGAGCGGCCGACCACTTCGATAACCTGCGCGTTGAAGTTCGTGAAGCGACCGTCGGGCAAACTGATCTGTTCGAAGTCGAGTTGCAGTTCGGCCGTGCCGCGCACTTTGCCCGCGCGCTTGACGCCCTTGACGCGCCCCGTCACCTGCGCGCCCTCATATTGGGCCGGTTCGATGACGCGCGCCTCGAAGCGGTCGCCGCGTTGCGTCGCGTCGGTCGAGAGGTTGGTCAACAGTTCGACGCGCATCGTCGTGTCCATCGGGATGTCGAGCGTGCCGATCTGCCGCACGACGCCTGCGCCGCTACGGCCGCCGCGGTTGTCCGAATCGCTGGCGCGCGCGTCGGAAGCGGGCGGGCCGCTCGCCGTGTCGTTCGACTGCCCGACTTCTATCCCGCCGCCGCTCCCGGTTGCCGCGCCGCGCCGTGAGAGACCCGGCGGGACGATGGAATCGAAGCCGCGACGATCAAACCCGGCCTCGTAGCCGACCTCGAATCCTTGCCTGTATCCGTCGCGATAATCTTCGAGCGAGCCGTAGGCGGCGATGTGGGCGCGGTCGGCGCGGCCATACTCTTCCTTGTTGCGATAGTCGCGCGCGGCGCGTTCGATGGAATCGCGATAGCCCGCCTGATAGCCGTCGGAATAGCCGGTGCGATAACCGCGTTCGAGCGCGCCGGCCTGCTGCGCCGCGTTGGCGACGGCGGAGGCGTTCGCGTCGTCCCGTTTTGCGGCGGCGCGCGAGACAAGTGTCGCGGGGAGGACGACGACGGCCAGCGCGAAGGACAAAGCGGCGGGCAAAAATCGTGTGCGGGTCTGCATATTTTCTCTCCTTAAAAATGTTCCGGCAAAAGGATTGCGGCTAGTCGAACCTGCGCGGCGCGCTGTCGGCTAATCTGGCGCGTCCGAGTCTCTCATAGCGGCTTATGCTAACACTTCGTCCGGCCGCCGTGAATTGACTTTTGAAGCCGCTTGACCGCGCTTCCCTGCGCCGCTAGACTCCGAACGTGTTGCTCACAAGATGCGCCGGACGGCCGTGGGAGAGAGAAAATCGCCGGCGACGCGTAAACCTGTCGGTTGCTTGTGATGTGCGACAGCCGACCGCCAGTTGTCCGTTTTCTTTAGTCCGTTGTCCGTTGCCCGTTGTCCGTTGTTTCTAGGTTATCGCGCGAGTCGCTGAAATTTGATTGAACAACTGACCACGGACAACCGACAAAGATCGTTTTTATGCGGAGAGTTTATTTAGACAACAGTGCGACGACGCCGGTTGACCCGCGCGTGGTCGAGGCGATGCTGCCTTACTTGATGGAGAAGTTCGGGAACGCTTCGAGCGTCCACTTCTACGGGCAGGAGGCGCGCGTCGCGCTCGACCGCGCGCGGCGCGAAGTGGCCGCTCTCGTCAACGCGCGCCCGAACGAACTCGTCTTCCTCTCCGGCGGCACGGAGGCCAACAATCTCGCCATCCGCGGCATCGCCGAATCCAACGCCGAACACGGCCGTCACATCATCACTTCGAGCATCGAACACTCGGCCGTGCGCGGCGTCTGCGACGCGCTGGAGAAGCGCGGGTGGGAAGTGACGCGCCTGCCGGTCTACGAGGAAGGCATCGTGCGGCTCGAAGACGTGCGCGCCGCGCTGCGACCCGACACCGTGCTCATCACCGTCATGCTCGCCAACAACGAGATCGGCACGATTCAACCCGTCGCCGAAATCGGCGCGCTCGTCGCCGAGGAACGCGAACGCGGTCGCAAGTACCTCTGGCTGCACACGGACGCGGTGCAGGCGGCGGGTCGCATGCCGGTTGACGTGGACGCGCTCGGCTGCGATCTGCTCTCGCTCTCCGCGCACAAACTCCACGCCCCGAAAGGCGCGGGCGCGCTCTACGTGCGGCGCAGCGTCCGGCTCACGCCGCAGTCAATCGGCGGCCACCAGGAACGCGAGCGCCGCGCGGGCACGGAATCAGTTCCCCTCATCGTCGCTTTCGGCCGTGCCGCCGCGCTCGCCCGCGAAGAAATGGCGGGGCGGATCGAGCACCTCGGCCGCCTGCGCGATCAATTTGAAACCGGCGTCGAAGCGAGAGTCGCCGACATCGTTTTCAACGGCGACCGCGAGAGACGCCTGCCGCACCTGTCGAACATCTCCTTCCGCTTCATCGAGGGCGAGGGATTGCTCATCAATCTGGACATGCAGGGCGTGGCCGTCTCCACCGGGTCGGCCTGTTCCTCCGGCTCGCTCGAACCCTCGCCCGTCATCCGCGCACTCGGCCGCGACGACGAACTCGCGCGCGGCTCGATTCGTTTCAGTCTCGGCAAAGACACGACGGCGGAAGACATCGCCTACGTCCACGAAGTGCTCCCGCGCGCCGTGGAAAACCTGCGCCGCCTCTCACCTCTCTACCAAAAGTCGCTCGCCGAACGCGCCTGCGAAACCACGAGCGCATGAGTCATAAGTTTCAAGTTTCAAGTTTCAAGTTTCAAGTCTGAGATGCTTCATTTTTTAACTTGAAACCTGAAACCTGAAACCTGAAACTTCAATGAGCTACTCCGAGACCGTCAAAGATCATCTCGCGCGCCCGCGCAATGGCGGCGAACTCGCGGACGCCGACGCTTCGGCCGAGTTGACGAACCCGGCCTGCGGCGACCGCCTGCGTCTCACGCTGCGCATACGGGAGGGACGCATCATCGCCGCGCGCTTCCTCGCCTACGGCTGCCCGCCCACGCTCGCCTGCGGCTCTGCGCTCACCGAGATGCTCGAAGGCATCGCAACCGCGGAGGCCGCACGCATCACCCGCCAGCAACTCACAAAATTTCTCGACGGCCTGCCCGCACGCAAAAGCCACGCCGCCGCCCTCGCCGTCGAGACGCTGCACGCCGCGTTGCGCGGCGGCGAGCCTCCGCCGGATTCCGGCAGTTGAGTTGACTGCTATTGCTATCGTGGCCGGCTATCGCCGGTGATATACTGCGACCGTCCGGCCTTCGAGTGTCGAGAGGTAACTATGTCCAGCCAACCTAAAACTTGCTTTACCCCCGAAGAATATCTCGCGCTCGAACGCCAAGCCGAGTACAAGAACGAATATTTCGACGGCGAAATATTCGCGATGGTCGGGGCGAGCAGGAAGCACAATTTGATCACGACGAACATTACTCGCGAACTCTCGCAGCAGTTAAAGACCCAGCCTTGCGAGGTGTATTCGAGCGACATGCGAATCAGGATTCCGAACGCCGATATTTATACTTACGCAGATTTAACCGTGGCGTGCGGCGAGCCGAAATTTGAAGATACTTATCTGGACACGCTGCTCAACCCCGATTTGATCGTCGAAGTGCTGTCCAAATCAACCGCGTCGTATGACCGGAGGCAGAAGTTTGCCTTCTACCGCACCATCGAATCCCTGACCGACTACATACTCGTGTCGCAGGAAGCCCTGCACGTCGAGCACTACGCGAAGCAGCCCGACGGCCGCTGGCTGCTCTCGGACTACCGCTCGCCGGAAGACGCGGTGCAACTGGACTCGCTCCGGTGCTCACTGCCCTTGAAGGAAATCTACGACAAAGTGTCTCTGCCGTAAGTTCTCCGCCCCCGAAACGCAACAGGCGACGCGAGATGATCGCGTCGCCTGTTGCGTTTCGGGCGGGAAGTTTTCTACTTCTGCTCGGGGTGACGCATACGCTGTATCTGCCGCCCTTCCTTGACGGTGTAATCGGAGGGCACTTCAAAAAGCGTGCGCGCCGGTTCGCCGCGGTTGATGTTGACGAGGCGGTAGCTGGTTTCGCCAAAGCGCGGGTCGCTGTGCTTGCTCAGCACGACCGTTTGCAGTTCGGGCGAATACCAACGCTCGGAGACGACGTTGATCGGGCGTTCGTTGCCCATCATGCCCGCGGGGAACGTGATGGTCGTGCGCGTGCCTTCGGCTTCGACGCCCTCGATCATTTGTTTGCCGAGCGACTCCTTGACCGGATTAACATCAACCTTCACGCGTTCGCCTTCGACGCCGTGGCCCGGCCCGGGCACGCGCATGAAGGTCATCCCGCCGCCGGCTTCCTCTTCCTTCGGCAGCATGAAATTGAAAGAGATCATGCCCGACACTTTGACGGCATTGCCGGAAAGTTGCGTCGGGGAGAACTTCCACTGCTTGGCGGCATCAACGGCGGCTTGCTGTAGAAGTGGGTGGCCGGAGTCGGCCTTCGCCGTTTCCACGTCGCCAGCTTCGTTGACGACGATCTGCACCGACACCGGCCCTTGCGCCCCGGCGGCCTTCGCTACGGCCGGATACGTCGGCGGAACTCTCTTGACGGCCTTGCCCGACAGCCCGCCCCCCTGCAAGGGCGAAGCCTTTGACCGCTCCATAACGGCCACGGCTTCGTCCCGGCTGCGCATGAAGACCTGCGTTTGGAGCGCGTCGCCGCTCGGGGACTTGCCTTCTCTCACACGCGAGAACGTCATCACGTTTGACAGCTTTTGCGCCGTGCGCGTGCGCGGGTTGAGAATGTAACGCGCGCCCGCGACCGGATCGTTGATGAAGATGGACTGCGCCGGTTCGTTGGAGGTTGCCCATGGGCCGATGTGGTTGAGCGTTTGATCGCGGCGCACGCGCCCCTCGCCGTCGCGGTAGAGGCTGGCCTTCGAGGTGTGCGTGATGCGGTTGCCGTCGGCTAACACTTGGACGGATTCGGTGACGGACTCGGCCGAGTAGGGCGCGCCTTTCACGACCTTGCTGTCAAAGTGCATGTCCGAAGACATGAAGCTGAAACTGAACGACTCGCCCGGCGTGGCCGGCGCGCCCGGCGCGATCTGCATCTGGAAGAACTCACCCTCGTGCGGCGGCGGCGGGGGCATCCCCGGTATTCTCACCATCGTGTCCCGTCGTTCTATCAACACGTCGTGTCCGGGCGGCGGCGGAGGGGCTTGCCGCGTCTTCTGTTGAGTTTGCGCGAAAAGCGCGCCCGTGCCGTTCGCCAGCAGGGCGAGCGCGCACAAAGTGGCGGTCATCAAACGTCTCTTCATCTTCCTTTTCATCCTTTCACTGAACATGGCTGGTCTTTAACTTTTGCAAAACTCGCGCGCGTCACTTAAGTGACCGTGCGCCTCTCAAACTTTTGTCGAAACTTTTTCCCGCTCGCTCGTCAGCGCACGAAACGGATAGCGTGCGCCAAACCGTCGCCGCCGAGCAGCACATCGGCCTTGACCGTCTCGTTGCCGCGTTCGGCGTTCAGCGGCAAACCGAGCGAGGCGAGCGCGGAGCGCGGCAACTGCACGCGCACCAACTGCCCGCTCTCAAGCGGCGCGGCGGCGGGCGCACCGGCGACGAGCGGGATAAACTCCGTCACGCTCTCGGCTTCATTAGACTTCGCCGCCGCGCCCGCTTGATTCGCCGCCGACTCGCCTTCACCGGCCGCAAAAATCGCGCTGCCGCCATCAATCACCTGCCGCGAGGCGATCATCTTCGGCGTCGCCGTGCGCGCTGGTTTGAGAGAAGCGCGTTGAGCATCGTCGTGCCGCGCCGGTCGCGCGGAATCGTCGCGCCGCGCTGTTTGCAACCGGGCGCGTTGTGCCAGCACTGCCGTGGCGGCGACATCCGAAGGCGGCGACGGAACTGCGACCGCAGGCGCGGCGGGTGAAGGCTCTGTACCGCCCTGCGCCACGACGTTAGTTTTCGCCCCGGCGGACGGAGAGGTTTGCGCGAACTGTTGATAGAGCGTAAGGAGGGCGACGAGCGCGAGCGAGGCCGCGATGGCCGTCGCCACAAACGCTGTGCGCCAGCGTTGACGTTGCGAAGAGACGCGCGCGGCCGTCTCGACGATTGCCGCCTGCCCGACGTGCGAGGGCGCGGCGTTTGTCGTCGCCGCCCCGGAGTTCGCACGGCTCTCTCGAAAGGCCGCGAGCAGTTTCGCCTCGACGCGCGCGGGCGCGCTCAGTCCATTCATGTTCGCGGCGACGGTGCGGAGCGCGTTCGTCAAATTCCGCTCCTGCGCCAGACGCGCGGCGCAGGCAGCGCACGTTTCGGCGTGGCGCATCGCCCCGTCGCGCGTCGCGGCGTCCATCATCCGCCCGCGCGCCGCTTCAACGATGTGAGATGTGAATTGCTGACAGTTCATGCGAAACACCTTAGAGGATCAAAGTCGGTCGTCGCCGCGTCCCGGCCGCGCGCCTCGCGCAAACGCTCGCAGAGCAGGGAGCGCGCGCGGTGGAGGCGCGAGCGCACCGTCCCGACGGCGCAGCCGAGCACCGCCGCCGCCTCCGCGTAACTCATCTCGTGCAATTCGCACAACACGACGACCTCTCGATAATGCGCGGGCAAAGCCAGCACCGCCTGCCTGACCGTTTCGATCAACTCGCTGCGCGCGAGTTCCGCGAGCGGGTCGTCGGCCGCGACGAGATGAGTCGAGACGTTCGTCGTGCCGCCGTCTTCCATCGTCTCATCAGTCATCGCCACGAAATGGCGCTCCTTCTCCAGACGCCGCAATACCTGATTGCGCGCGACGCCGTAGAGATAAGAGGAGAGCGCGCCGCGCGCCGGGTCGTACATATGCGAGTCGCGCACGAGCATCATAAAAACTTCCTGGGTCACGTCTTCCGCGATTCCTTCCGAGCCGCACATCTGTAGCGCGAAGCGATAGATGCCCGCCTGCCGCCGGGCGTAGAGCGCGGCGAAAGCGTCGGCATCGCCTGCGGTCATCAGCCGCAACAGTTCTTCGTCGCTGTGCTCAGGGGAGGCTCTCATCTTCACACGTCGTAATTGCTCGACACACGTAATTCGCCCCGCCCGCCCGAAAAGTTCCACAAAGTGACGGGGCGGTCGGGGCGCGAGTCCGCGGCGCGCTTTCGCGGCCGGTTCAGGCGAGCGGGGTCAACCCTATTTTTTCGTGGGCGTGGTGGGTACGGCCGCGCCACGCACGCGAAAGCCTACGAGCAGACGCGGCTTCTTTTCATCTTTGCGCGCGGAATCGGCGAGTTTGACTTCGATATTGGGCGTCCGGTTTGTGGCATCGGCGGGCGAGGCATAGCCGAGCGCATAGCGCGGCATCAGGAGTCGGGCGTTGAGGGCGAGGGCGGCGTCTTCAAACTCCGCAGGCTTTTTCGGGAAGACCGCGTGGCCGCCGCTCTCGCGCGCGAGCCTTTCCAACAACTCGCGCGCCCCGCGGCGTCCGCCCTTCACCTGATCGAATGCCTCGCTGCTCATGGCGTCCGTCAGGCCGAAGACGAAGATCGGTAGGTGGTGCCGCCGCACATACGTCAGCACCTCTTCGAGTCGGGTACGCGGGTCGCGCTCGCCGCCGTCGGTGATGACGACGAGCACGCGGTTGCGGTTGTCGCCCGGGGCGCGCGTGACGACCGCTTCCGCCGCGACGTACACGGCTTCGAGCAAAGCCGTGTGCCCTCCTTCGACGTGCATCTCGTCGAGGGCGGCCATGAGCGCGTTCCGGTCGCGCGTGAAATCCCGCATCAACTCGATCCGGTCGCGGCTGACGAAGCGCACCACGGACATCTCATCCTGCGCCCGCTTCCCGGCGACGAGCGCCGCCCCCGTGCTCAACACATGGTCGAAGATCGTGCGCATCGAACCCGTGTTGTCAACCAACAGGCTATAACTGAGCGGCGGTGACTCTTCGGCGAAGAACGTGAGCGACTGCGGCGCGCCGTCCACCTCGACGCGGAAATCATCCTGCCGCAATCCCCCGATGAAACGGTTCGACTCGTCCGACACGATCACGTCCAGCGTCACGAGCCGACCGGCGGGTGGCGCGGCCGTTTGCGGCGGCGTTTGAGCGGGCGTTTGCACCGTCGTCGGCGGACTTTGAATTTGCGCGTTTGATACTTGCGCGCCGCTCGTGGCGACGAGGCAGGCGATGAGGGCGAAGCCGAACAGGATGAGCGCGCGGCGTTGGCGAAGCGGTTGAGTGTTCATGTTACCTTGCGGATTTTTCAGGGTGAGACGACGCGCGGGCGCGTGCCCGAGGGCATGATCGTCTGGCCGTTGTGATATTCGGGGCCGCAATAGCGGCGCGGCTCCTGACCGATGGCGAAAGTCTTCGAACGGATGACGGGGCATCCGGACGCGGCGAGCAGGTTGGTGGTCGGATCAATGTCGAGCGTGATCGTGCCGAGCAGGCGCGACGTGTTGTCCGGCGGCGCGACGCCGCGCCCTTCGAGACGCGGTGCGCTCGTGCGCGGACGCTGCGGCACGGCGATGGGCGGCGGCGGGTCGCTTCCGTCGGAAGGCACGACGGGTGCGGGCGCATAGTCGAACTCGTCGCCTTCTTCCTCCCCGCCGTCGAGAGGCGGTAGTTCTTCGTCGAGCGGGGCAGTGCTCTCCGCGGTCGGCGCGGTTCCCGAGATGAAGAATTCGGCGCGTTTGTTGGGACTGTCGGCGACGGCGAGCAGACCGGTGCGCGGATCAATCGAAGCCTGTTCGATGCCGGGAGGCATCTGCCAATCGCCCGTCCATTCGGGATGCGCGGCAAGCGCGGCGGACATGAAATCAGCCCAGATGGGCAGGGCGGAATCCGCGCCGGTCAGGTTCAGGGGCGAGCCGTCGTCGAAGCCGACGTAGACGACGCAGACGAGTTGCGGCGTGTAACCGGCGAACCAACCGTCGCGCGACGTGCCGGTCTTGCCCGCGACGTTGTACTTGAAGCCCTGCGAGCGCACGCGCGCCGCCGTGCCGCGATTGACGACATCTTTCATCATGGAGGTCATCAGGTAGGCGACTTCGGGACGCATCACGTCGCTTTTCTGCGTGGCGGGCGCGGCGATGGTCGCGCCGCGCCCGGTGGTGACGCGATTGATCGCAATCGGCGTCGAGCGCGTGCCCTGATTGGCAAAGGCCGTGTAGGCGGAGGCGACTTGCAGGGGCGTCGCCTCGTTCGTGCCGAGCGCCATGGCGGGGTAGGCGCGCGCGGGTTTGGGGAGTCCGGCGCGCGAGGCGAGATTCATCACGCGCCCAATCGTGACCTCCATCGCCACGTCAACCGTGATGACGTTTTTGCTGTGGACGAGCGCGTCGCGCAAGGTGACGGGGGCGTTGGCGTAGGAGTCGCCGAAGTTGCCGGGCGAGTATTCCTGATTGTCGAAGGTAAAGGTCTTCGGCTCGTCCATGTAGGTCGTGGCCGCCGTGATAACGCGCGGGATGGGGTCGAAGGCCGTGTTGAGCGCGGTGGCGTAAACGAAGGGCTTGAAGACCGAACCGGGCTGGCGCATCGCGTCGGTCGCGCGGTTGAGTTGGCTGCGCTCGTAGTCGCGCCCGCCGACCATCGCCACCACCTCGCCCGTCTCCGCGTTCATGGCGACGAGCGACGCCTGCAACGTCCCCGGCTCGACACGGTTCTTCGCGCGCTTCGCGTAAATCTTGTCGAGCGCGGCGAGTTGCTTCGTCACGGCCGCGTAGGCCGCGCGCTGCAACCCCATGTCAATCGTCGTGTAGATGCGCAGGTGTTCGGCCGTGCGCGAGTCGGCGAGGATGTCGGCCAACTGCGTCTGCACGTAGTCAACAAAGTAGGGCGCATCGGAGTTGTCGAGCCGCCCGCGCGCGGGCGCGACCTTCAACTCGGTCGCCTTCGCGCGCGCCGCCTCGTCCCCGGTGATCGCGCCGGCCTCGGCCATCGAGTCGAGCACCTGATTGCGCCGCGCCGTCGCCGTCGCGAGGTGGCGATAGGGGTTGTAGCGGTTGGGGCTGCGGATGATGGCGGCGAGGAAGGCCGCTTCCGCGAGCGTCACGCCGGTCACGTCTTTGCCGAAATAGACCTGCGCCGCCTGCCCGAAACCGTTGATCGAGAAGCCGCCGTGCTGGCCGAGATACGCCTCGTTGCAGTAGAGCGCGAAAATCTCCTGCTTGCTGAGGCGCGTCTCAAGGATGATGGACATGTAGGCTTCGGCGAGTTTGCGGCGCAGGCTGTATTCGGGCGAGAGCAGGAGATTTTTGACGAGTTGCTGCGTGATGCTCGAACCGCCCTGCCGCGCGATGGGCGAGTTGGGGTCTGCATCGTAGCGGCGGACGAAGGCGCGCACGATGCCGCGGATGTTGATGCCGTAGTGCTCGAAGAAGGTGCGATCCTCCGTCACCGTGATGGCTTTGACGAGATGCGGCGGGATGTCCTGAAAGCCGATGATGCGCCGCTTCTGGCGGTCGCTGCCCGTGACGAAACTGATCTGTTCGGGTTCGACGAGCGCGTGTTCGAGTTTCGCTTTGCTGTCCAGATCGTTGAGGGCGGCGATGCCCTTCCCCGTCCTGGCGAAAGTGACGCGCACGCGCGGGAAGAGGCGTTGGCCGTCAACGATGGCGTTCTGTCCCGGCTCGACATCCACGCTCGCGCCGTTCAACGTGTAACGACCGCGCGCGTCGTCGGCCTGGAGCGCGCGCTCGACGTAGCCGGCGCGCTGCAAACGCTTCAACAGTTCGTCGGCCGACAGGCCGCCGCCCACGCGCAACTGCGTCGGCGCGGTATAGACGCCCGCCGAGCGCGTGAAGATTTCGCCGCTGATGAGACGATCCACGCGCTCAGAGAAAATGTAGTAGTAATAACCGAGAACGCCGATGGTAAAGGTGCTGAGCACGACCAGCAGGACGACGATCCACGGCCGAAAGATGCGCCGCCGCCAACGCCGGAAGAAACCCTCCTCCGGTTCGTCGTAACGAATGATGCGCGCCGCGCGCCGCCGCGACGCCGGAGGCGGGACATGATTGTTAGGTGGATGACGGACGGCCATACACTGCAATGGTAAATGGTAAATGGTAAATGGTAAATGGATAAAGCATCCTTCGTCGTTACCGCGCCGCTTCGACCATTTACTATTCACCTTTCACTATTCACCAAATTTGACACTGCGCGGGCCTTTTCGCTAACGTGACGGCGGCGCGCCGGTCGGCCGATGCGCGCTCGTATGATGCGCCGGTTGATCTATGAGTTTGACGCCAACCTTCCCCCAACTCTCGAAAAGCGCGCGCCGCCGCATGCTCTATGCGCTCGCCGCGCTCGTCGCCCTGACCGCGCTCGGCACGCTCGGCTTCGGCCTGCTCGAACCGCTGACGCTGCTCGATAGCCTGTACCTGACGGTGATGACCATGGCGACCGTCGGTTACGGCGACGTGCATCCGCTCTCGCGCGGCGGGCGCAGCTTCGCCATCGTCTTCATGCTCGTGAGCGTCGCCGTCGTCGGCTTCCTGCTCTCCACGGCCATTCAAGCTCTGGTTCAATCCGAGATCGTCGCGGCCTACGGCCAGCGGCGACGCTACCGGGAGATAAGCAAACTGCGAAACCATTTCATCATCTGCGGCGCGGGACGCGTGGGCGCGCGCATCATCCGCGAACTGCAACGCCGCGAAGAGCCTTTCATCGTCGTCGAACGCGACCAGCAGCAGGTCGCCAACCTCATCGAAGAGGACGTGCTCGTGCTCGTGCGCGACGCGACGCTCGAAGAGACCCTGCGCGACGCGGGCGTCGAACACGCGCGCGCCCTCGCCACCTGTCTGCCCGACGACGCCGACAACGTTTACGTCGTCCTGACGGCGCGCGGGCTGAACGATGATCTGCACATCGTCGCGCGCGCCATCGAAGCGCAGGCCGAGCCGAAACTGATCCGCGCCGGGGCCAACCGCGTCATCTCGCCCGTTATCATCGGCAGCCAGCGCATGGTGCAGGCTTTAACCAAGCCCGCCGTGGCAGACTTCATAGACTCCATCGCGGCCGAAGACCTCGATCTCGATTTCGAGGAAGTCGTCGTCGCCCCGCACTCCTCCTACGTCGGGCACAAGTTGAAGTTCACCAACATTCGCTCCGAACTCGATGTCGTCATCGTCGCCGTGCGCCGCAGCAGCAACAGCGAGATGATCTTCAATCCTTCGGGCGACTCGCAGATCGAAGCGGGCGACATGCTGATCGCCATCGGGCGCGCCGACTCGCTCGCGCGGCTGAAAGCGCAGGCGCAACGGAATGTTTAGTTTCATGAATGAAGTTTCAGGTTTCAAGTTTCAGGTTTCAGGTCTGAGGCTCGCCGGTTCTTCAACTCGAAACCGCCGGTCTACGGTTATTTGCTTTTAACCTGAAACTTGAAACCTGAAACCTGAAACTTATGAAAGTTCTCGTCACGGGCGGCAGCGGTTATCTCGGCATCCACGTCCGGCGTTTCTTCGATGCGGACGATTTTTCGCGCCGCGCCGGTTTCGACATCCTCGACCCTTACGACGCCACGCGCGTCGCCGACTACGACACGGTCATACACCTCGCCGCGCATCTCGACAAGAGCCGCGAAGCGGCCGCCGAATGTTTTCGCACGAACGCCGAAGGCACGGCCAACATGATCTCACAGATGCGCGAAGGCGCGATCTTCATCTACGCCTCGACCAAAGACGTGTACGGCTCGCACGCCGACCGCTACGCGGAAGTGCCTGAAAGTTGCCCGACCGATTACTGCGGGCAGTCGCCGCTCGAATGGTCGAAGCTCATCGGCGAACGCTACGTCGAATACTACGCGGAGGCGCGCGGTGTGCGCGCCTGCATCTTTCGCCTGTCATCCGTCTACGCGCGCCCGTCCGAGGGCAACGAGTCGAACTTCGTCACGCACTACGTCGAAGCGGTCAAGCGCGGCTGGCCGCTCAGTCTCCCCGGCGACGGCCAACCCGTGCGCGACCCGCTGCACATCGAAGATTTCTCGCGTGCCTGCCGCGCCTTCATGGATTCCGGCCGCGTGCGCGGCACGTACAATCTCGGCGGCGGGCGCGGTCACGCGTTGACCCTGCGCGGCATCGTCGAGACGGTCGGGCGTCTGATTCAACTCGAACCCGTCATCGAAGAAAACGCGGGCACGCCCGCGCCCGTGCCCTTCAACTACGTCTCCGACATCTCGCTCGCCCGCGCCGAACTCGGCTGGCAGCCTCTCATCGGAATCGAAGACGGGTTAAAAAGTTTGTTGTAACAATCCTAAAGCATTAATCTCACGCAAAGGCGCAAAGTCGCGAAGGAAAACGCGCGCAACCGTTTCTTCCGCCGTCTTCCTTTGCGCCTTTGCGCCTTTGCGTGAGACATTTAGTATATCGGACTTAAATGTCTAGTCTGTCGGACAGTAAATGACGCGAACACTTCAAACGGAACAGATCAAGCGCGTGGTGGTGCGCGGCGCGAATTGGGTGGGCGACGCCGTGATGACCATCGCGGCGCTGCGCGAACTGCGCCGCGTGCTGCCCGGCGCGCACATCACGCTCGCCACGCGCCCGTGGGCGAAAGGCATCTTCGCGGGCGCGGACATCGTTGACGAGCTGTTGCCCGTTGACGACGCGCGGCGCGGCCTGCGCGCGACGCTCCGCGAAATCTCCGAATGGCGCGCGCGCCGTTTCGATCTCGCGCTCATCTTCCCGAACGCCTTTCAGCCCGCCTTTATCGCCGCCGCCGCGCGCGTCCCTTTGCGCGCCGGTTACGCGACGGACGGGCGCGCCCTTTTGCTCACGCACCCGTTTGCCGTGCCCGCGTGGCGGGGCGAGCAACACGAAGTTTTTTACTACCTCAATCTCGTCTTCGAACTCGAACGCGCTTTGACGGGCGAGGCGCATTTCGCAGATCGCGAGCCGCAATATCAATTACAAGTATCGGCCGAACGACAGGCGGCGGCGCGCAATCTGCTGAGTCGCCACGGCGCGCTCAACGACCGCCCGCTCGTCGCGCTCTGCCCCGGCTCGACCAACAGCCGCGCCAAGCGTTGGCCGCCCGCCAGCTTCGCCGCGCTCGCGGATCACCTGATGGGCAAGGCCAAAGCGAACGTCGCGCTCATCGGCGCGCGCGAGGAGTTGGACGTGACCGGGGAAGTGTTGGCGAAGATGCGGCGTCGCCCCGTCGTGCTCACGGGCGAGACCGATCTGGCGGGCACGGTCGCCGTCCTTAGCGTCGCGGACTTGCTCGTCACCAACGACACAGGCCCGGCGCACATCTCCGCCGCGCTCGAACGTCCCACGCTCGTCGTCTTCGGGCCGACGAACCCTCTCACGACGCGCCCTTTCTCGCCGACCTCGGACATCATCCGCCACCCGCCCGATTGCGCGCCCTGCATGCTGCGCGATTGCCCGATTGATCATCGCTGCATGACGGCCATTACGCCCGAAGAGGTTTTCCTCCGCGCTGTCGAGATGCTCGCGCATCACCAATGCGGCGCGCGTCCCGTCGGCGATCACACACACGACGCGGAGCGGGACGCGTCGGCCGGGGCGACAAAGAACAAAGCGCGCGGTGAGTCGGATGAAGCGGCGGGCGGCGAGTCAACCCGCGAAGTCGGCGCGGAGGTGGCTTGATGGGCGAGGCATCGAAGCGTCGCGCCGTCTTCATAGATCGCGACGGCACGATCTCGGAGGAAGTCGGCTACGTCAACCATCCCTCGCGCTATCGCGTCTTCCCCTACGCGGCCGAGGCGATCAAACTACTCAACGAGGCCGGCTGGCTTGCCGTCCTCGTCACGAATCAAGCGGGTGTGGCGCGCGGCTACTTCTCCGAAGAAGTGATCGGCGCGGTTCACGCGCTGCTCGCGCGGGAACTCGAAGCGGGCGGCGCGCGTCTCGACGCGATCTACTACTGCCCGCATCACCCTTCGGTCGGCGAACCGCCCTACCGTTTCGACTGCGACTGTCGCAAGCCGCGCCCCGGCCTCGTCCGCCGCGCCGCCGTCGATCTCGACATTGACATTGCTCACAGTTGGATGGTCGGCGACCGTTACGGCGACACCGAACTGGCGCGCAACGCCGGCCTGCGCGCCGCGTTCGTCCTCAGCGGTTACGGGCGCGGCGAGTGGGAATACCAGCGCGGCGAGTGGCGACACCAGCCCGACCTCGTGGCGGAGAATTTACTGGAAGCGGTGCGGTTGATAACGAAGAAGTGATGAGTGATGAGTGATGGGTGATGAGTTAAAAACTCTTCTCACCCATCACTCATCACTCATCACTCATCACTTTAAGATGAGAGAGCGTTTGGCGAATCTGGTTCGTGAGTTTGCGAAGCGGCGCGTGGTGGTCGTGGGCGATCTCGTGGCCGACCAGTTTTTATACGGCGAGATCAGCCGCGTGTCGCGCGAAGCGCCGGTGTTGATTCTGCGACATGAGCGAACCGAGACCGTGCCGGGAGGGGCGGCCAACTGCGCCGCCAACCTGGCCGCGCTCGGCGCGCGAGCGTCGCTCGTCGGCACGGTCGGCGCGGACGCGGCGGGCGACGCGCTGCTCGAACGGCTGCGGGCGGGCGGAGTTGATTGCGAAGGGGTCTTGCGCGTGCCCGAACTGAGCACGACGACGAAGGTGCGCGTCCTCGCCGGTCAGGCGCACTCGATGCGGCAGCAAGTGATCCGTGTGGACTATGAAGGCCGGCCGCTGTCGGCCGCGCCCGTCAAAGCGGAACTCGACGCGCGGCTGCGTGAAGCGGCGGCGCGGGCGGACGCCGTCGTCGTGTCGGATTATAACTACGGCGTCGCTGGCGCGGAGACGGTCGCCACCCTGCGCGAGGCGACGCGAGAGCGCGGCGTGCCCGTGCTGGTTGATTCCCGTTTCCGCCTGCTCGATTTCACGGGCTTCACTTCGGCCACGCCGAACGAGGACGAGGTCGAACACGTCCTCGGGCGAAGGCTCGACGAAGCGGCGGCGTTGGAGGCGGCGGGCGCGGAGTTACGCGAACGCCTCGGCCATCAGGCGTTGCTCATCACGCGCGGCAGCCGGGGCATGCTGCTGCTCGAAGCCGGGGCGGAGCCGCTGCACCTCGCGCCCGTCGGTTCGCGCGAAGCCGTGGACGTGACGGGCGCGGGCGACACGGTCATCGCCACCTACACGCTCGCTCTCGCTTCCGGCGGATCGTTTACGCACGCCGCCTACCTCGCCAACCACGCCGGGGGCATCGTCGTGATGAAACGTGGCACGGCCTCGGTCGAGGCACGCGAACTTCTTTCGTCAATCGCGGAGAATTCGTAGGGGGCGGGAGTAAGTCCCTAGCCCTCGCTATTCTTTCGGGTGTAGTCGCCCCTGAATCCTGAGCGGACTGCTGACTTGTCCGTCCCTGCAAGGTAGAATCTGTTTTCCCTATGTACCCGTCCGAAGAACAACAAAAGGCCGGAGCCGTGGCGCGGATACTTGAGCGCAACCGGCTGGTGGCGCGCGTGGCGATTGCGCGAAAGAACGGGGCGCGCATCGTCTTCGCCAACGGGTGCTTCGACATTCTGCACGTCGGGCATGTCCGCTATCTAGAAGCGGCGCGCGCTCTCGGCGACCTGCTCGTCGTCGGCATCAACACGGACGCGCAGGTGCGCGCGCTGAAAGGCGCGGGGCGGCCGTTCGTCGCCGAGCGCGAGCGCGCCGAGATCATCGCCTCGCTGCGCGCCGTCGATCTCGTCACCATCTTCCCGGAAGCGACGGTCGAAACGCTGCTTCTCGCCATCCGCCCGGACATCCACGCCAAGGGCACCGACTACACAGCCGACACCGTGCCCGAACGCGAAGTGGTGCGCTCCTACGGCGGCCGTGTCGCCATCGTCGGCGACCCCAAAGACCACTCTTCGTCTGACATGCTGCTCAGGCTCAATCGGCCGAACATGGTGACGAGCGATGAATCGGAACAAAGCAGTGAAACGTGAATCCGAAAACATGGATAGATGAAGACAATTTTCTCTATTCACGATTTCGGATTCACGTTTCACTGTTTTATCTTGTCACTGTCTTATGAGAATTCTCATCGTCAAATTGGGGAGCATCGGCGACATCGTGCATACGTTGCCCGCGCTTGCGGCCATCCGTCGCGCCGTGCCGGGGGCGGAATTGTCGTGGGTGGTGGAGCGGCGGGCGGCGGAAATTCTGAGGGACAACCCTCTGCTGGATCGGCTCATCGAACTCGACACGAAGGCTTTGAGGCGCTGGAGGCCGCTGTCTGGGGAGACGCTGTTGGCGACGCGCCAGCAGTTGCAACGGCTCCGCGCCTCGGCCTTCGATGTCGCGCTCGACTTCCAGGGCTTACTCAAATCCGCAACCATCGCACGCCTCTCCCGCGCTCCGCGCGTCTATGGCTTCACGCGCCGCTCCTTGCGCGAACCGGCCAGCCGCCTATTGTTGACCCACGCCGTTAACGTTCCGCTCGACACGAACGTCATACGTAAAAATCTCGCGCTCGCCGCGGGCGCGCTCGACATCAGCGTTCCGTCGGACGGAGACGACTTCGAGTTTCCCATCGCCGTCTCGCCGGAGCAGGAGCGAGAGGCGCAGGACGCCGCGTCGCTCGCCCGCGGGAACTTTGCGATTTTGAACGCGGGCGGCGGGTGGACGACGAAGTTGTGGAGCGCGGAGCGTTTCGGCGCGCTCGCCGATGAGTTGCTGGCGCGACATAACCTGCGCTCGTTCGTCACCTACGGGCCGGGCGAGCAAGAGTTGGCCGAGGGCGTGGCGCGCGCGAGCCGGACGGGCGCGGCGCAGCCTTTGAGTCTCTCTCTGAAAGGTTTTTACGCGCTGGCGCGGCGCGCCTCTCTGTACGTCGGCGGCGACACGGGGCCGACGCATCTGGCCGTCGCGGCGGGCGCGCCCGTCGTCGGTCTGTTCGGCCCGACCGAGTGGTGGCGCAACGGCAGCCCGCGCTCGCGGGACGTGTGCGTCGAACGCACGGACATCGGTTGTCGCACGGATTGTCATCGCCGCGCGTGCTCCGCGTGGATTTGCATGGACATCGAGGTGGCGCGCGTCCTGGCGGCTGCGGACGAACGACTCGGGCGCGTGGCTGAGTCGAAGCGTGTGGAGGCATTGACGATTGCGTAGAGGCGGGACATGGGTGCAGCGTTGGCGCGTGCCGCTCGGGTTTTTGACGGCGGCCATTTTTATCGTGCTGGCGAGGCCGCGCCCATTGACGCTCGTGCTCGGCGGCGCGGTGGCCGTCTGCGGGCTGCTCGTGCGCGCGTGGGCTTCGGGTCACATACGCAAAAACGATGCGCTCGCCGTCTCCGGCCCCTACGCCTACACGCGCAACCCGCTCTACCTCGGCACGTTCATACTGGGGATGGGCTTCACGGTCGCGGCGGCTGGCGGGTGGCTGCTGTTCTTCGTGCTCGCCTGTCTGTTCGCGGCGTTGTTTTTGGGCATCTATTTGCCCGTCATGCGCGTCGAAGCCTTGACCCTCGCAAAGCTGTTCGGCGAGGACTACGAACGTTACGCGGCGGCCGTGCCGCTGCTCTTCCCGCGCCTCACGCCGTATGGCGGCGACGACACGGGCGGTCTGAAGTTTGACATGAATCTGTACCTGCGCTATCGCGAGTATCGCGCCGCGCTCGGATTGCTGGTCGGGTGGAGCGTGCTCGCGCTCAAAGCTTTTCTGGTGAAGTGAAATTTCGGATGCCGTCTCGAACCTCAGCAATTTTAACCGCCCTGCTCGCGCTCTCGTGTGCCGTCGTGTACGCGCGCCAGCCCTCGTCGGCGATGATGATGGCGACTAAAGACGCGGAGCGAGCAAGCACGCCGAAACCGCTCCCCTTCGCGCCGGACGAACAACTCACCTACGAAGGCGAGTTTTCCAAGTTGTTGCTGCGCGGCATCAACATCGCCGAGTTCAAATTCACGGTCGAGCGCGCGAAGACGCCGGTTGTGCCCGAACGCGCGGGCGCACCCGCACCTCCGGCGAATCTCATTTTCAAAGGCGACGTGGTCGCGCGCGGCTGGTTTCGCAAACTCTTCGGCATAGACTTTCACTACAACACGGAATCCGTCGTCGAGCCGACTTCGTTTCTCATCCTGAGCAACAGCACGCGCGACGAACAGGGGCAACGCCTGCGCACGAGCGAGGCCGTCTTCGACCGCACGCGCAACCTGCTGACGTGGACGCTGCGCAACCCGAAAGACCCGCAGAGCCAGCCGCGCGTCGTCACCGCGCCGCTCCAGAACGCCTCGCACGATCTCATCTCCGCCATCTACTTCCTGCGCACACAGACGCTTGAACCCGGCCGCACTCTTGAACTCGTCATCAGCGACTCCGGCGCGGTCTATCGCATCCCGGTCAAGGTCGGCGCGCGCACGAAGCGCATGAAAACAATCGTCGGGCGCGTGCAGGCCGTCCGCGTTGATCTCGAAATTTTCGGCCCCGAGCGTCTGGTTGATCGCAAAGGCGAGATGAGCCTCTGGATCACGGACGACGCCCGCCGCCTTCCCGTGCGCGCGCGCGTCAACACGGACATCGGCACGCTCGACATCACCCTCAAAAAAGTCTCGGGCGGCAACGCTCCCGGTTCGCAACGCTAACTCGCGCTCGACAACCGCCGTCGGGCGACCGGAAACATATCCGCGATGATGTGTAAGTAGTTCCTTCCGCAAATTATCAACCTATGGACTACGTTATTGACGGGATGACGGCCGAAGATTGGGAGGAGGTGAGCGCGATCTATCTTGAGGGCATCGCGACGGGCGTCGCGACTTTCGAGACTGACGCCCCGGCGTGGGAGAAGTGGGACGCGGGACATTTGCGTCAGGCGCGGCTGGTGGCGCGCGCCGCGACGGGCGCGGTGCTGGGATGGGCGGCATTGAGTCGAGTGTCCGACCGTTGCGTGTACGGCGGGGTCGCGGAGGTGAGCGTCTATGTCGGTGAAGGTGGGCGCGGTCGTGGCGTGGGTCGGGCGTTGCTCGCCGCGCTCGTCGAAGCGTCCGAGCGGGTCGGCATTTGGACGTTACAGGCGGGCGTGTTCCCCGAGAACGAGGCGAGCATCAAGCTGCACCTGCGTTGCGGATTCCGCGAGGTCGGCAGACGCGAGCGCATCGGGAAGCTGCACGGCGCGTGGCGCGACACTCTGCTGTTGGAGCGTCGCAGTCGAAACGTCGGTATAACTTAATCAAAAGCGTCCGGGCGGGTTGAGCCAAAGCGTCGGAACAACCTGGAAGACCGCGCCGTTATTTCAAGTTCTCTCCGTTGCCTTCCCTATCCCGTCACGTTCGGCGAGAATGCGTCTATGACCATCAAGTTCAGCCGGCGACTCGCCATCGCGTTCGGCATCCTCGCCCCGCTCGGCGAAACCTTTCGCCGTTGGAGCACCTGGCGCGAGTGGCCGCCCAACCTGTTTGACGATTACATCATGGGCGCGTTTCTGCTCTACGGAGCGTGGCGTGTGGGGCGGGACGTTCGCGGCGGGCAGCGTTTCCTCGCGGCGGCGTGGGCTTTCACGTGCGGCATGGGCTATTACAGTTTCTTCGGGCAGTTGAAAAGTTTGAGTCTGCACGAGGTTGATCCCGCGCCGATACCTTCCGAGTGGGTGGCGGTGATCAAAGGCGTGGGGCTGGCGCTCTCGCTGCTGGCTCTGGTGCTTAGTCTCAGGCGTTCGGCCGAGAGTCAATATTGAAAGACGAGACCCGTCGGCATACCACGCCGCCCGCTTTTGTTGACACCGCACTGGCAATCACTTACAACTAACTCGCTCTGCCACCACGCCGCACACGCGCTTTTCCGACGCCGCGCATCGCAGGAGACGAGATGAATTTACGCGCCGATACCACGCTCGAAGAAACTCCCGCGATTGACGCCGCCACAACCACGCGCCTGACGGACGCGCTCGACGACATGATGCCCGTCGTCCTTAAACGCGACTTCATCAGCCTGCTTTTGCAATCACCGCACAGGCTCTACCTCTACTGGACTTTCGCACACGATCCGCACGTCACCCTGCGCGAGGCGTTCGGCCAGTTGGCCGCACACTACCGGCTGGCCGTGCGTCTCATCAACGTCGAGAGCGGCGAGGAATTTTTACAGGACGCGTCGAGGGAACGCGCTCAGTGGTTCGAGGTCTATCCCCGCCACGTCTATCGCGCCGAGGTGGGATTCCACGCGCCGGGTCGCCCCTTCGTCCGCCTGCTCTCTTCAAACGCGGTGACGACGCCGCGCGACCGCGCCTCTCACCTGTCGGATGCAGCGGAGGAGTTTCAACTCGGGGCGAACGAGTTCTCACGACTCCTCGGCGGCGCGGGCTACGAGCGTTACGCGCGCGGACTCGCCGGAGACGCTGGAGGGGGCACGAACGTCAACGCGCCGGGCGGCGGTGCGGTCGTCACGGCCGAACGTCCGGACGCGGGCATAAACTCCGCGCGCGAAGGGGCGGACGAATACCCGCATCGCTGATTCCACGTCGTGCCGCACGGATTCTTCAGTCTCATCCTCCACGCGCACCTGCCCTTCGTGCGCCACCCCGAACATCCCGAATTTTTAGAAGAAGACTGGCTCTACGAGGCCATCACCGAAGTCTACCTGCCGCTGCTCCAAACGCTCTCCGCCCTGCGAGACGCTGGCGCGCACCCGCGACTCGCCCTGAACCTCTCGCCCACGCTCTGCGAGATGCTCGCCGACCCGCTGCTGCAAGCGCGTTACACCCGCCACCTCGAAAACCTCTCCGCCCTCGCCGAAAAAGAGATCGCGCGCACGCGCGCCGACGCGCGCCAGTTTCTCCCCTCCGCACGCATGTACGCCCGCGCCCTCGGCGCAACCGGACGGCTCTGGCACGAAGTCTATGCGCGCGACCTCATACGCGGTTTTCGTGAACTCCAGGATGCGGGCGTCTGCGAGATCATGACCTGCGGCGCGACCCACGGCTTCCTCCCGCTCATCTCGACCACGGAAGCGCGACGCGCCCAGGTACAGATCGCCGTCGCCAACTATCAAAAGCACTTCGGGCGTCGCCCGCGCGGCATCTGGCTGCCCGAATGCGCCTACGCCGAAGGCATCGAGACGCTGCTCGCCGACGCCCGCCTCGAATACTTCATCGCCGACACGCACGCCATTCTCTACGGCGAACCGCGCCCGCGCCACAGCGTCTACGCGCCCGTCAAATTAGCGAACGGCGTCGCCGCGTTCGCGCGCGATCTGGAAACGAGCCAGCAGGTGTGGAGTTCGCTCATCGGCTATCCGGGCGACGAAAACTATCGCGAGTTCTACCGCGACATCGGCTGGGACGCACCGCTCGAATATCTCCTCCCGCACCTTCACACGGGCGGCTCGCGCCGCCACCTCGGCCTCAAATACCATCGCGTCACCGGCCGCGACGTGCCGCTCTCCGACAAGCAGCCTTATCGCCCGCGCCGCGCTCTTCGTCGCGCCGCGCTCCACGCCGCACACTTCGTTGACGAGCGCATCAAACAATGCGCGCGCCAGCGCGAAGCCCTCGGCGGGCACGCGCCTCTCATCACCTCGCCCTACGACGCCGAACTCTTCGGCCACTGGTGGTACGAGGGCATCCACTTTCTCCAACACGTCTTCCGCGAACTCGCGCGCCGCCGCGACGAGATCGAAACTCTCTCCCCCGCCGATTATCTGGCCGCGCACCCACGCCTCCAGACTCAACGCCTCTCCCCTTCCTCCTGGGGCGCGGAGGGCTACTACAAAGTCTGGTTGAACGACACCAACGCCTGGCTCTACCCACAGCAACACGCCGCCGAAGCGTACATGACCGCGCTCGCGAATCAACACGCAGCCGCGCCGCCCGACGCGCTCACCGCGCGCGCGCTCAATCAGGCCGCGCGCGAACTGCTTCTCGCCGAGTCGAGCGATTGGGCGTTCCAGATAGCGCATGCCACCACCGTCGAATACGCCACGCGCCGCTTCCGCTCACACATCGCGCGCTTTCACGTGCTCGCCTCCGACATCGAACGCGGCGAAATCAACGCCGCACGCCTCGCCGAAATCGAAGCCCGCGACAACCTCTTCGCCGAACTCGATTACCGCGTCTACCGCACCGGATGAAACTCCCGCTCATCATCGGCCATCGCGGCTCATCGGCGGTCGCACCCGAAAACACGCTCGCCGCTTTCGAGCGCGCCCTGCGCGACGGCGCGGACGGCATCGAGTTCGACGTGCGACTCGCGCGCGACGGCGTGCCCGTCGTCATCCACGACGCCACGCTGCGGCGCACGGCGGGCATTGATGCTCCGATAGCCGCGCTCTCATCCTCCGACCTGTCTGCGGTAGATGTCGGCTCATGGTTCAACTGCCGCCACCCCGACCGCGCCGCAAATGCGTATGCGCGCGAAACCGTCCCCACGCTCGCGCGCGTGTTCGAGGCCGTCGCCCCGCGCTGCCGCGTGCTCTACGTCGAACTAAAATGCGACGCGGGCGAAACAACGCCGCTCGTCGAACGGGTCGTCGCGGAAGCTCGCGCACACGAGTTGGAGCAGCGCGTCGTGATCGAAAGCTTCGCGCTCGCCGCCGTCGCGGAGGCGAAACGCCTCGCGCCGGACGTGCGCGCCGCCGCTGCGTTTGAACGCCGGGTGGGACGCCCACTCCTCGCCCCACGCACCCTGATCAAACGCGCCCGCGACTGCCGCGCCGACGAACTCGCGCTCTCGCGTTCGCTCGTCTCGCGCCGCATGGTCGAAGCGGCGCGCGCCGGCGGGTTGCAAACAGTCGTCTGGACGGTTGATCATCCGTCGTGGGTGCGACGCGCATGCGCGCTCGGCTTGCGCGCCGTCATCACGAACGACCCGTCGAAGATGCGCGCGGCGCGCGATGAATTTCTCAAACACTAGCGACCCCGGCGACGACGCGCGACACATGAAGATGTGAGCCGACGGGTAGCACGACCGAGACGATTCCGCTTCCGGCATGACGAACTCCGCCTCCGCGAAAGATAAAATTTTCGTCCACGAGCACTACGCGATCCACTACCGGCGCGCGGCGCGCGCGCAGTGGGCGGCCGAGGCGCGCCCCGCCTACGCCGCCCTGTTTGTGCTCGGCGGCCTCGTGCGCTGGCAGGCGGGCGAGTCGGCCGACGCGCGCGGCGGCGAGTTGCGCGAGTCTGGCTTGTTAGTCTGCGCGCCGGGCGAGCGGGTCAACGCGCGCGGCGCAAAAGTCGAGACGCTCGCGCTCTCCGTCGCGCCGGCCTTCGTGCTCGACTGCGCCGTTCGCGCCCGCCTCACGCGCAACGATGCTCGCATCACTTTCCCGGCGCAGGCCATCGAACACGACCCGCGCCTCGCGCGTCTCGCCCGCGACCTCGTGGACGAACTGCGCGCCGCCGAGACCGGCCACGAACTCATCGTCGCAGCCCTCATCGAACAAATCCTGATTCAACTGCTGCGCCGCTATGCCAGCATTCGCCGCGCGGACGAACTCGAACTCTCGCGCGCCGGGCTGATTGATCGCCGCATCCGTCGCGCCGTCGAATTGATGCACTCGCATCTCGCGGAGGAATTGCCCCTCGAAGAGTTGGCCGCCGCCGCCTACCTCTCGCCCTTTCACTTCGCGCGCCTCTTCAAGAAACTGACCGGCCTTCCCCCACACGCCTATCTCGCCGCGCTGCGCATCGAACGCGCGCGCACGCTTCTCGCCACCGCGGACGATTCCATCACCGAAATCGCCGCCCGCGTCGGCTATGCCAACTCAAGCCATTTCGGCAAAGCCTTCCGCCAATTCACCGGCCTTACGCCCCGCGACTTCCGCGCCGCGCTCGTCAAAGCAGAGGTTAGAAGTTAGAGGTTAGAGGTTAGTAAAAATCAGTTCTTGTTTTAACTAACCTCTGACCTCTAACCTCTAGCCTCTGTAGTTAGACCTCTGTACTTAGCAATTTTGCGACGACATTGCGCAAGATTTGACGAGACGCGCGCGCGCCGTGTCGCGTATCCTCCAGACATTAAATTTTCAACGTGGAAGGCGGCGACAAAATTATGGCAATCGAAAAAGGGACGGAGATCGCTCCGGCGAAAGGCAAGCTCGGCGTGCTGCTCGTCGGTCTCGGAGCGGTGAGCACGACGTTCATCGCGGGCGTAGAGGCGATCAAGGCGGGACTGGCAGAGCCTATCGGCAGTCTCACGCAGATGGGCACGATCCGGCTCGGCAAGCGCACCGATAACCGCACGCCCGCGATCAAGGATTTCGTGCCTCTCGCGGGGTTGAACGATCTCGTCTTCGGCGCGTGGGACATCTTCCCCGAGTCGGCCTACGACGCGGCGATGCACGCGGGCGTGCTCGAAAAAGACCTGCTCGCCAAACTCAAAACGCCCTTGCAGAAGATCAAGCCGATGCGGGCCGTCTTCGATCAAAATTACGTGAAGCGTCTGAACGGCGAGAACGTCAAACAGGGCAAGAACAAGCTCGATCTCGCTGAGCAGTTGATAGCAGAGATCGAGGAGTTCAAGCGCAAGAACAAGTGCGCGCGGCTCGTCATGGTCTGGGCTGCCTCGACGGAAATCTTCCTCAAGCAGCACTCCGTCTACAAAAGCCTCAAATCCTTCGAGCAGGCCATGCGCGACGATCACAAGGCCATCGCGCCCTCGATGATCTACGCCTACGCCGCGCTCAAACTCGGCATCCCCTTCGCCAACGGCGCGCCCAACCTGACCGTGGACATCCCCGCGCTGATGGAACTCGCCGACCAGAACAACGTGCCGCTCTGCGGCAAGGATTTCAAGACCGGCCAGACCCTGATGAAGACCATTCTCGCGCCCGGCCTGAAATCGCGCATGCTCGGGCTGCACGGCTGGTACTCGACCAACATCCTCGGCAACCGCGACGGCGAAGTCCTGGACGACCCCGAATCCTTCAAGACCAAAGAGGAATCGAAGCTCTCCGTGCTCGAACACATCCTCCAGCCGGACGTATACCCCGAACTCTACAAGGACTTCTCGCACGTCGTCCGCATCAACTACTACCCGCCGCGCGGCGACAACAAAGAGGGTTGGGACAACATAGACATCTTCGGCTGGCTCGGCTACAAGATGCAGATCAAGGTGGATTTCCTCTGCCGCGATTCCATCCTGGCCGCGCCCCTCGTGCTCGACCTCGCCCTGCTCCTCGATCTGGCGCAGCGCGCCGGGATGCACGGCGGCGTGCAGGAATGGCTCTCCTTCTACTTCAAATCACCGATGACCGCGCCCGGTCTCTACCCGGAACATGACCTCTTCATCCAGTTGATGAAACTCAAGAACACCCTGCGCCACCTGCGCGGCGAAGACCTCATCACGCACCTCGGTCTGGAGTATTACGACTAGCGGCCGAGCGGCGGACAAGTTGAATAACAACGGAGAAGGGCGCGGCCGAAGTTGGCCGCGCCCTCTTGTTTCCCGTTGCACCTGTTGGTGCGCTTATTCAACATTTTGCACGAAGACGGTAATTTGTCAGTCGGGTCATGCCGCTAATTGTCAGTGTGTAAAACACTCGCGGCAGCCCGAAGGATTAGGGGCGCAGCATATTTTGTGGTGACAAATCGCGCATTGTCGTTTATATAGTGTTCTCACACTCGAACGCCGGAGTGAACGCGACCCAATTTAGCCAACCGACGCCGCGCCCGGCGCATCAATTACACTTACGGATCGTTCTTTGCATGAGAACATGGGTGCGACGGCCAGGCGGCCGTCAGGCAAGTGGCTTTCAGGTGTACCCAGGAGCGCTCAGGCAAGGAGGACGGTCGCAATGATTGCAGCAATGGAAACACAGAAAAAAATAACCGAGACGGTCTTTCTTGACCCGGATCAAAAGAGTCCGCGGGCGCAGGAGTTTGAAGAGAAACTTTCGACGCGCATCGTCGGCCAGGAGCGCGCCGTGCGCCGCATGAGCGGCCTCTACCAGATTTTTCTCGCCGGCATGAACCCGCTCAACCGTCCCGTCGGCACGATGCTTTTTCTCGGCCCGACCGGCTCGGGCAAAACGCGCGTCGTCGAGGCGGCGGCCGAAGTACTCTTCGGCGACCCCGGCGCGGTCATCAAAATTGACTGCGCGGAGTTTCAACATTCGCACGAGATCGCGAAGCTGATCGGCTCGCCTCCGGGCTATCTCGGCCACCGCGAAACCAGCCCGATGCTGACGCAGGAAAATCTCGACCGCTATCACACGGAAGAGACGAAACTCTCGCTCGTCCTCTTCGACGAGATCGAGAAAGCGTCCGACTCCCTGTGGCAACTCCTGCTCGGCATTCTCGACAAGGCCACCCTGACGCTCGGCGATAACCGCCGCGTTGACTTCTCGCACACGATGGTCATCATGACCTCGAACCTCGGCGCGCGCGAGATGTCCGAGTTGATTTCCGGCGGCATGGGCTTCGTCACGCCGAAGGGCGACAAGAACCCGAACGACTCGGAAGTTGACCAGAAGATTTACCGGACGGCGGTCGAGGCGGCGCGGCGCAAGTTCTCGCCCGAGTTCATGAATCGTATTGACAAGGTGGTCGTGTTCCGCAGTCTCAAAGAGCATCACCTGCGCCAGATTCTCGAACTCGAACTCGCCTCCGTGCAGGATCGCATCATGCGTTCCGCCGGGACGAAGTTTGTCTTCCAGTGTTCGGAAGCGGCCAAAGACATGCTGCTCAAAGAGGGCATTGATTACAAATACGGCGCGCGGCATCTGAAGCGTTCGATTGAGCGTTTCCTCGTCTACCCGCTCTCGAATCTGGTGGCTACAGACCAGGTTGGCTTGGGCGACCTCGTTCACGTTGATCTGCTCGACGGCCAGAACAAACTCGTCTTCTCGAAGCGTTCCGGCGGGGCACTCATCAGCGAGGTCGGGCCGGCGGAGGAAGAGACTGAGGAATTAGCTGCCAAGTCCGGCGGCGTCGGCCTGCCGATTCCGCAAACCAAAGCGGCGCGGAAAAGCCAGGGGCGCGGCGAGAAATCGGAAAGCTAAAGGCCGACTCAGGTCACATAACACGAAAAGCCGGAGCGCGAGTTGATCGCCTCCGGCTTTTCGTTTGTGCGCGGATATACGGTAATTGAAAGGCAGTAACTTTCGCCTGAGTTCGACACCCGGCGCGAGACCCGCAACCGTCTAGACGGCTTTCCCGGATTCGAGTCTGCGTATTGCTTCCGAGGCGATTTCCGAGAGGTAAGGATCACGCGTCGCGAGCGCGGCGCGCAGGGTCGGGATGGCGGCCGGGTCGCCGATCAAACCGAGCGCGCGGGCGGCTTCCCGTCGCACGTCGTCTCCGGCGCGTTCGTTGGCGAGCGCGGCCATGAGCGCGGGCACGGCCGCGCGGCTCTTCATCTGCCCGAGCGCGACGGCCGCCGAGCGACGCACAAACTCGTTCTCTTCCGTCCGGCGAAACGTGATGCGATTCAGGAAGCCGGAACGCGCGATGCGACGCCCGATGGCCTCTGTCAGGACGGGCGTCGCGGCCTCGTCGCCGATCTGGCCGAGCGCGACGGCCGCAGCCCCGCGCACGCCCGCCTCCCTGTCGCGCGCGAGCGCGGTCGCCAGGGCTTCCACCGCCGTGCGGCTGCGGGTCTCTCCGAGAGCGTATGCGGTTTCACGTCGCACGAACTCGTCCTTGTCCGCCAGCAGCGGCAACAACGCGGCGGCCGCCTCGGTCGCGGGCAGAGACAGGATCGCGCGGGCGGCGGTGGCGCGCACGACGACGGCCGGGTCTCTGAGCGCGGGCAGAGCCGCGCGCGAACTGTCGGCCCGCGCCATCGCGCCGAGCCGCGTGACGGCCTCGCGCCGTTCTTCCGTGTCGGATGAAGAGAGGCGCGCGCGCAAGTGTTCTATTTCGCGTTGAAGCGACGTGAGCGCCGTTTGGGATGATTGTGTGAAGTTGTTCGCGCGCGCGTGGAGAAGCGCCGCCGCGCCGCTCCCGCCGACGAAAAACAGGACGAGCGCGAACGCGCACAGGCGCGCACGCTCCGGTGTGCCGAAGTGTAAAATAGAATTGGAAGATGAGGCGGCGTTAGTTCGATTCATACGCGCGCCGGGGTTGACGCGTCGGCGCGGCGGTCGGCGCGGCGTCGAACCGATTCCCACTCGAAGGCCTGACGCGCACGCAAATTCTCGCGCGCGTCGGCGAGGAGCGTCACCAGTTCGTCGTCCCATAAGCCCGAAGGATTCGTCGCGCGGCGCATTGATTCCATAATCGAGATGTAGTCGAGCACCTCTTTGACTTCCGTGTCGGTCAGGGATTCGAGTTTGAAAGCGAGGCGCTGGCGCTCGGTGATTCGCTTAGCCATCTCTTGCTCCTCCTACTTGAGAAGCCGGACGGCCGAGAAGCGCTAGTCAACTCGGAAGGCGAGTCGGGCAGCGACGTTCGAGAGGCCGTCGGCTGATTGTGGTCGGCACGAGGTTGTCGTTTGCGAAAGCTACTTTTACTCTCACCTGCAAGTCGTGTTTTATTCCACCGGCGAGCCGCCCGGCTCGCGTGTCCAAGTTTGGGGGAAGCGCAATCAAAGACGAGCCACTAAATGAAGACAGACGAGTCTGCGACTCCCGTCGCCGTCTCGCGCGCCACTAAGTACTAATTGAAAGAAGTTTGCTTATTTAACGGCCTGCTGTTGGCCGCTTGAGGCGAAATATACACGAGAGCGGCCACAGGGCGCAAGATTGTCCCTGCGCACGGCGAGCGCGGGCAACGGCGATTCCGGTTGACGGCGCGCCCGTCGCGCCGTCAATCAATCTTGGCGGCGATCATGTGCATCGTGTCAATGACGAGGACTGCGATGGGCGGGTAGAAGAGTAATTCGGGGCGGATTTGGGTGTCATAGAGGAACGGGACTTCGCTCAGGATCGTGCTGTACATCTGTTCGCCGAGCAGGAGACCCGCGCCGAGACAGGCCATGTAGCCGATGACGAGAAAACTCGAAGCGGCAAAACGCGTGAATGGCTTGTCCGACCTTTCAACCTCGTGCGTGACCGAGTCGTGAAGCGAACTCGGCTGGTAAGTATAGCGGCTGAAGTATTCGCGCAGGCGCGAGATAAGATGCCACAGGCCGATCAAAAACAGGGTGAGCATCAACGCGCGTCCCACGCCGCCGAAGAGTTGCCAGAAGCGCGGTTTGAACAGCGCCACGAAGAAGGTCGAGAGAAACAAAGAGACGGTGGTGAAGACGGCGCGCTGCATGGCGAAGTTTTCGCGCCGTTCCGCCTCGATCAGATTGTCCACCACCCGATCCATGCGCGCCTGCGCGGCGACGCGGCGCATCCGGCGCGCATGGGGGTTTTCGGAATGGTGCAGGAACGATTCGCTCGCCTCGCCCGCCCGCTTGCGAAATTGATTGTCGTAGTAGCTGCGTTCCTGCGGGTCGCTGAGCGTGCGGTAGGCCATGGCGATCAGGGCAAACTCGCGCGCAGCTTTCTCCGAACCGCCGTTAAGGTCTGGGTGTCGCTGCCGCGCTAGACGCCGATAAGCTGATTTGACTTCCGAGGCTGTGGCCGTCCGCTGAAGGCCTAAAATTTTGTAATAATCAACCACTGCGCTTTATCCCGTACTCCGTAAAAGCCAGCGTGGGAGCGCACACAACTTCGGCGCGCTCCGGGCAGGAAGGTTAAACCCGTAGCGACACTATACCATTTTCCGACAAAAACGTCCTGCGGGAAAATATCGTTTGAAGCGCGTTAATGAACTGTTGGAAGAACGGAGAAGTTGAAGAGAGGAAGTCAAAGGGGCGGGTGCTTTACCTCGGGCGGCCACCGAGTGGGCAAGGACAGTTATTTGTGATCCGTCCCCTTTGACTTGGCACATTTGCCAGTGCAATGTTTATGCCAGAGACAGACAATACCAGAATTAACGGAAAATGCAAATTTCCTTGCAACTTCCCATAAGTACAATGTCTACTAAAGTAGACAGGATGTCCACTTTAGTAGACACAGACGGTAAATGACCCGCACGTTTGTGATTCCGGCAAGACGCGATTATGCCATAAACAGCGCCTAGGATTAACCTCGGTGCGCGCCGCGCCTGATGGTTGCTTAGACCCAACATTGAACCAACCCCTCAAGCAATGAAAAATAGAGGCCGCGCGGTTTATCCCCGCGCGGCCACAGTCTTCAAGCTGTCAATGCCGTTTATCGCCGCTCGCGCGCTAGGACGTTTCGCCCTTCGCGCCGGACGAAGCGCGTGCGGCGCGTTCGATCAAATTGAGCAGGGTTCGCACGGCGACGCCCGTCGGCCCCTTTGAGCGATAGGGCTTGGCATCGTCGCCCCACGCCGTCCCCGCGATGTCGAGGTGCGCCCATGAAATGCCGTCGGCAAACTCTTTGAGGAAGGCGGCCGCCGTGATCGTCCCGGCTTTGCGCCCGCCGACGTTCTTGATGTCCGCGATGTCCGACTTGATCTGGCGCGTATACTCCTTATCGAGCGGCAACTGCCAGAGCTTCTCCCCGACTTCCCTCCCCGACGCGATCACTTCATCAATCAACTCCTGATCCGTGCCGAGAATTCCCGTGTTGACATCGCCGAGCGCGATGGAGACCGCGCCCGTCAGAGTTGCGAGATCGACGATCTGCGTCGCGCCGAGTTTTCGTGCGTAGGCGATAGCATCGGCCAGAATCAGGCGGCCTTCGGCGTCCGTGTTGATGACTTCGATAGTCTTGCCCGACATGGCGCGCACCACGTCGCCTGGCTTGGTGGCCTTCCCCGAAGGCAAATTCTCCGTCGCCGGCACGACGCCGAGGATCGGCATCGGCGGCTTCAACTGCGCCACCGCACGCATCACGCCGAGCACCGTCGCGCCACCCGTCATGTCATATTTCATCAACTCCATGTTCTCGCCCGGCTTGATCGAGATGCCGCCCGAATCGAACGTCACGCCCTTGCCGACGAACGCGAGCAAACCATCGCCCCCGCCCACGACCGTGCCGCCGTTTGCGCCGCCGTCAAACCCTTCGGGCGTGTACTTCAAGATGATCAACGCGGGTGGCTCTTCCGAACCCCGCGCCACGCTCAGGAGCGAACCCATGCCCTCGCTTTCCATGCGCTCGCGATCCAGCACGTCAACGTCCAAACCGAACTCGCCGGCGATGGCGCGCGCGCGTTCGGCCATGATCGTCGGCGTCATGTACGCGCCGGGTTCGTTGGCGAGGTCGCGCGTGAAATTGACGGACTCGCCGATAATGCGCCCGCGCACCGCGCCGCGCCCGAGCGCGTCCTCGCTCGCGCCTTGCGCGATGATGACCAGCCGCTCGATGATGCGCTCCTCTTTCTCCGACGTGCGGTATTTGTCCATCTCGAACAAGGACATCAACACGCCTTCGACGGCCGCCGACGCGGAACGCTCCGCCTCGGCCTCCGCCCCGCGCGTGATCAACCCGATGCTTTTGACGCCTCGCGCGCGCAGCGCACGCGCCGCCGTGCCGGCCATCTGCGACGCCTGCGCCGCCCCGTAACTCTCGCGCTCGCCGACGCCGACGAGCAGCAGCCGCTTCGCCTTCAACTCGCCGCGCCCTTCGCCTAGATGCACATAGACGGTCTCGCCCTCTTTGCCCTTGAGTTCTTCCGACTCGATGACGGACTTGATGAGGCCGCCCGTCGCCGCGTCCAACTCTTGCAGGAATCCTTCGTGCGCCTGTTCATCTTTGAAAACCGCCACGGCCAGGGCTTGCACGTCGGCATCTCCCACACGCCCGGTGCTCACTTGAATATCCATTTGAACTTTTATCTCCTGAATTAACGATTGCGCTCTTTTAATTGCGCCCGCGTCTCGCGATCAACCGTGCGACGCATCTCCGTCTCGCGCTTGTCATAAAGTTTTTTGCCGCGCGCCACGCCGATCTCAAACTTGACCCGGCCCTTTTTCACATAGACGCGGGTGACGACGAGGGTCATGCCCTTGACCGTCGCCTCCTGCTCCAGTTTATCTATCTCACGTCGGTGTAACAAAAGTTTCCGCGTGCGCGTCGCTTCATGATTATCCCGGTTGCCGTAAGCATACGGCGAAATATGCGCATTAAACAACCACGCCTCGCCGTCGCGCACGGCGACGTAAGATTCCTTCAACTGAATCTGCCCGGCGCGCACACTCTTAACTTCCGTGCCTTTGAAAACGACGCCCGCCTCGTATGTATTCAGAATATGGTATTCGTGATACGCCGCGCGGTTCGCCAACAACACTTTTACTTCCTCTGCTTCTGCCATCTTCCAAACCTTCTCACGCGCCCCTCTTAAGCCCGCGTCACGAACCAATGCCCGCGAACTCACCGCGCGGGGGACGCGCCATTAAATCCCCTGCGGCAGCGCGCACGCTCTTGCCTTCGTAGAGCACCGCATGAACCTGCTCCGTGATGGGCATCTCGATCTCGCGGCTCTCGGCCAGCAATTTCACCGCGCGCGTTGTGCGCACGCCTTCCGCGACTTCGCGCATCCCGCTCAAAATCTCTTCGAGCGCGCGACCGCGCCCCAACTCCTGCCCGACATAACGATTGCGCGACAACGCGCCCGTACAGGTCAATACCAGATCGCCCAGCCCCGCCAACCCCGCCAGTGTCTCGACGCGCCCGCCCTCGCAAAGAGCCAGGCGCGTGATCTCGGCCAAACCCCTCGTGATCAAAGCCGCGATGCTGTTCGTGCCCAGTCCCAGACCTGCCACCATGCCCGCCGCCAGCGCGATGACGTTCTTCACCGCGCCGCCGAGTTCAGTCCCGGCCAGATCGCCGTTTGTGTAGACGCGAAAATTTTCAAAACTGAGGGCAGCCTGCACGGCCAGCGTCGCGCGCGCGTCGTAGCCGGCGGCGACGACCGCCGTCGGGTGTCCGGCCGCCACCTCCTGCGCGAACGACGGCCCCGACAGGCACACGAAGCGCGCGGCAAACTCTTTCCCCAAAACTTCACACGCCACTTCGGACATGCGCTGTCCCGTCTCGATCTCAATGCCTTTCGTCGCGCTCACCAGCACGACTTCGGCGCGCAAACCGTCCGTCATCCGTTCCAACAAACCGCGCGTGGCGTGCGAAGGCGCGGCCAGAATCACCATCCACGCATCGCGCACCGCCTCGCCCAACTCGCACGTCGCACGCACATCGCCCGACATCTCGTGCGCGGCCAGATAGACGCTGTTCACGCGCCGCTCGTTGATCCCGGAAACGACCTCCGCGTTGCGCGACCACAACCTCACGGCGTGCCCCGCCCGTCCGGCCACCAATCCAAGCGCCGTGCCCCAACCGCCCGCACCGATGATCGCGATGTGAGACATAATTCAAATGATGAACGCGGAACGATGAACGATGAATTAAAAGCAGGTGACAGCATTCAGAAGACAGGAATCAGAATAAAGCGCGCAGCCGTGTTCCCTTCTGACTTCTGTTTTCTGACTTCTGTTTTCCTGTTCCGCGTTCATCGTTCATCGTTCATCGTTCATCATTTCAGCTTACTCTCCGTGCCGTTTAACAGCCTGCCGATGTTGGCGCGATGCGTGAAGATAATGAGCGCGCCGCCGAAGGCCGCAACCGCCATCAACGGGGCGTCAATCGCATCGGGGTTTACCCTGTCACGCACAAGCCAGATGAACAGTGGCAGCGTCGCCGCCGCCGTGATCGAACCGAGCGAGACGTAGCGCGTTGCCCACACGACGGCGAGAAAGATCAGGCCGGCAAGCCCGACCGCCGCGGGCGTCAAACTCAGGAACACGCCGAGGCCAGTTGCCACGCCTTTGCCGCCGCGAAATTTCAACCAGACCGGGAAGACGTGCCCGGCCACGACGGCTATCGAAGCGAGCGCCACCCACCAGTTGACGCCGAAGTCAGGCGCGAGCAGCCAGCGCGCGAGCAGAGCGACGAGCGCGCCCTTCGCGGCGTCCAGCGCGAGCGTCAACAGCCCCGCGCCCTTGCCCGCGCGGCGCGTCACGTTTGTCGCGCCCGTCCCGCCCGAACCCGTCTCGCGCACGTCGCCCCCGCCCCTCGCGCGCACGATCAAATATCCGAAAGGGATCGAGCCGATCAAATAAGCGACGGCAATTGACAGCGCAGGCAGCAACGTGGCATCACTCCGCGACGGCACAAAACATCGGGCAACGAGCGAACGGCGACTATAGCAACCTGCCGGAAGGCGCGGCAAGTGTGCGGGGGTAGGAGCGCGGGTTGGGGGAGGGTGGTTTCAAATGAGGCGACGGCGCAGGAGGTCGAGCGCGGCCTGCGAGGCGCGCCAGCGGATGAGTTGGCGGTCGCCGGGGAGAAGCAGTTTGCGGTGCTCCGTGTGCGCGTCGTCGGAGAGCGCGATGTAGACGAGGCCGACGGGTTTGTCCTGCGTGCCGCCGCCCGGCCCGGCGATGCCTGTGACGCTGAGGCCGAAGTCCGTGCCGGCGCGCTCGCGCACGCCCTCGGCCATCGCCTCGGCGACTGCGCCGCTCACCGCGCCGTACTCCGCGATCAAGTCTGAGGGCACGCCGAGCAGGCGCACCTTCGCGTCGTTGGAATAAGTGACGACGCCTTCCATGAAATAGGCGGACGACCCCGGCACTTCCGTCAGTCTCTGCGCGACGAGACCGCCCGTGCAACTTTCGGCGACCGCAAGCGTGAAGCCATTGACGGCGAGACGCAGGCCGATGATCTCTTCCATCTGCTCGCCGCGAAAGGCGAAGATCGCGTCGCCGAGTCGCTCTTCGATCTGCCCGGCTAGCCCGTCGAGCAGCAGTTCGGCTTCCTGCTCCGACTTGCCCTGCGCGGTCAGGTGAATTTCGATCTCGCTGCGGTTGAAGAGGATGGTCGTCTGGGGATTTTTGTACTGCGTGTAGACCGGCGCGATGCGCTCGTCAACCGCCGACTCGCCCAACCCCGACACGCGCAACACGCGCCGCGCGACCCTCACGTCGCCGGCTTTCGCCGTGAGCCTCCCGCCCACGTGCGTCTCGTACATCGGGCGCATCTCGCGCGGCGGGCCGGGCAAGAGGATGACCGCGCGCCCCTCGTGTTCGAGGTACATGCCGGGAGCCGAGCCGTGCGGATTCTCCAACACCTCCGCGCCTTCGATGATCATCGCCTGCCGCGCGTTGATCTCCGGCATCTTGCGCCCCCAGCGCATAAACTTCTCGCGAATGGCGTCGAGCACCGCTTCGTTCAACACGAGGCGACGACCCATGGCGCGCGCGGCGATCTTGCGCGTGATGTCGTCTTCGGTCGGCCCCAGGCCGCCCGTGGTGATGACGACGCGCGAGCGGCGCAGCGCGTCCTTGATCGTCTCTTCGAGACGCGCGTCGTCGTCGCCGACGATGGTCTTGAGTTTGACTTCGATGCCGATGGAGTTGAGTTTCCCGGTCAGCCACAGGCTGTTCGTGTCCGCACGATCCGGCGTCAACAGTTCAGAGCCGATGGCGATGATTTCAGCGGTAAGCATGATTTTCAGCAGAAGTATCTAAAACTCGCCCTCTCCTTCACGTTGCTTTTATGCGAGTGACATGTTCGAGGAAGTTCTTCAAATCCGTCATCACCATTTCGAGCGCGGCCTCAACGCCGGGGGCGGTAAAAGTCTCGTGCATCAGTGAGGCGACCTCGCCGCGAGGGATGCCGCGGTGAACCATTAGCACGTCATCGCAGACATGTTCGGGCTGGCCGTTCTCGTCCATCGGCGAAGTCGGGGTGAGCCGGAACATCTCAAGTTCCCAGACGCGGCAGCGAAAGCGATCTTCCCTCTCCGTGTCCTGGAACAACTCGATGCGTGTCGTCCAACCGTTCTCGCCGAACCGGAGATCGAGTTCGAGAGTTCTCACCAACTGTAAGACGGGGCTGGCGACGGCGGGGTGCGTGATCTTCATTTCTATTAAGTTACTCACCGGCCGCGCCGAAGATTTTCACCTCGCGCACCCACATCACGAACGGGCGACCACGCGGCCCCTGTTGCGCGGGCTGGAGGAGGCGGACGCGGTTGGTCGAGACGGGCGCGAACTCGAAGGCCGTGCGGTCGTAATTGTTGCCGGGTTCGATGACCGAGATCGTCCGCCACTCGCCGCGCTCGTCAGGCGTTTGCAGTTCGACGCGGCGCGAGGCGTTAAAGTGATTGCGGTCGAAGCCCCAGTAGATGTAGACGGCGGAGACGCGCGCCGGTTCACGCAGTTGGAGTTCGATCCAGTGTGGCTCATGCGTCTCGGCGGAAGCCCAGTTGCCCTCGTTGTAACGCATGGCGGAGATGCGCTTCACGTCGAGCACGCCATCGGTCAGGGGCTTCGACGTGTAGCCTTCGTAGCTTGAATCCACCGCGACACGCGACACGCTCAACTCCAGCAGGGTGGGCGGAGTTCCCGGCGTCGCCGTGGCCGAAGCCTGCGGCGCGGGAGTCTGCCCGGCGGCCTGCGCCGCGCGCGCCGCTTGCGCTCGCCGCTCACCTTCGCGCGTGAAGCGCAGGTAGATGAGGACGCCGCTCAGAAGCGCGAGCGCGACGAGGGCGGCGACCACCCATTTGCCGCGCGCGTTCGCACGGGTGTGGCCGCGATAGGGCTGCGCGGTCTGCGCCCGCTGGTGCGCGAGTTTGGTGGTGGCCGGCGATGCGCCGAGTTCCGCGCCGCAGGTGCGGCAGAGTTCCTCATCCTCTTCGGCCTCCATGCCGCACGCGGGGCACGCGCCGCTGCGGATGGGTTGCGTGATGTAGTCGTGCCGCACGGTGTTGTCGGCAATCTCGTGCAGTTCGTGCGTGCCGACGGGGCGGTAGGCTTTCGGCGGCGTGTCGCCTGCTTCAACCACGTCGCCCGCGTCGCGCTCGCGCGCAGTCTTGATCGCGCGAAGAAAGTCGGCTGCCGTCGCATAACGCCCGGCGGGGTCTTTTTCGAGCGAGCGCAGGATGATGTCTTCGACTTCGAGCGGGATGAGCGGGTTGATCTCGGTCGGGAGCGACGGCGGTTCTTCGACATGGGCGCGCAAAATCTCCGTGCGCGTCAGCGGCGCGCGTTCGTTGCCGAATGGCGGCGCGCCGGTCAGCATCTCGTAGAGGATGACGCCTAAGCTATAGATGTCCGAACGCTGGTCAACCTCCAGCCCTTCGGCCTGTTCGGGCGAGACGTAGCGCGGCGAACCGTAAGCCGCGCCGAAGGTGTCGGTCGTCTCCGCGCCGACGACTTTGACGATGCCGAAATCGGTGATCTTGATTTTGTCGTCGGGCGTGACGAGGATGTTCGGCGGCTTGAGATCGCGGTGAATGATGCCCCGGTGCGTGCCGCCGTCCTGATCCTGATAAGTGAAGGTGTGCGCATAGACGACCGCCGTGAGGATTTGATCGAAGAGGTTGAGCGCGCGTTCGCTCTTGAGCGGGCCGCCTTCCTGCTTGAGCAACTGCGCGAGCGAACGCCCCTCGACGTACTCCATCACGATGTAGTAGGTCTGCTCGGCGACGATGTAGTCGTAGATTTTGACGATGCCGGGATGATCCAGTTGCGACTGGATGTAAGCCTCGCGCTCGAAGCGGTGGCGAAGGCTGCGCAGGTCGTGATCTCCGGCGCGCGGGTTGATGGACTTGATCGCAACCTCGCGCGGGAGTTTCGTGTGCTGCCCTCGATAGACGACGCCCATCCCGCCGCGCCCGATGCGTTCCTCAATGCGATAGCTGCCGATGATCGTCTCAGTCGCCATAGGTTACTGAAAACCTGTCAGTTGTCCGTGGTCAGTTGTCAGGTGCATGTGGCTTTCCAAACGAGTTGCTAAAGATTAAATCGAACGACCGGGAACACACGAAGAACAACGGACGACTGACCACGGTCAACTGACAGCCGTTCATGCCGTCTTCTTCTCTTCTTCGTACAAGTCGCGCAGAACTTCGGAGATGGGCGCGGGCTTCGGCGGCGGCGAGAGCGGCTGCGGCGTGTTGGCGTTGGCGGCGGCGAGGGGCAGCCGGTGCAGTGAGTCCGGCGGCGTCGGCGCATGCGCCGTGCCCGCGTACAGGTTGCGCGCCGTCGAGTCGGCTGCGGCGGCGGCAGTCGCGGGTGCGCTGCTGAGGTGACGGCTCTCTTCGAGCAGCGAGGCGGCGCGGGCGCGGCGCGCGCGTTCGAGGCTGCGGATGGCGGCGACGGTCTGCGGCCCCTCGGCGGGGTCGCGTTCGAGACGGCGCAGCACGCTGACGTAACGGCGCAATTCGGGCGAAGGCGCGATGCGCTGCCGCTCGTCGCCCTCTTCCGCTTCGAGGACATAGGCGAGGTGTTCGGCCGCCGCCTCGTGGTCGCCCGCACGATGGTAGAGCGCGCCGAGCGCGAAGTGGACGAGCGGCGGCGAGTCGGACATCGAGTGGACGACCGACTCGCCCTGCCCGATCACTTCCGCGATCTCGAAGCCGAACCAGCGGCGTTCGTCTTCGCGCAGGACATCGCTGGCGGCGAGGTAAAAGTCGAAGATGCGGCGCGTCTCGTGCTGCTCGGAGCGATCCACGGCGCGCCAGACGAAATAAACCACGGTGGCGAAAAAGATGATGACGGTCGGCGGGATGCCCATCAGGGTGAGCATCGCCAGGATCACGATGATCGCGACCAGCTTTTGCCCTATGTCTCTGCCCTTGCTGCCCATAAAACCTTTCGCGCGCCGGTCGCGCTCTTCCTGCGCCCGGAAATCTCGCCCGACCGAAACCCTTTGTTCACGAACTCGCCCGGATGCGGCGGCGAATCGCTGCGCCGGCCTCTGTGGTGGAGAGCGTGCCGCCGAGGTCGCGCGTCGTCTCTCCCGCCAACACGCACGCGCCGACGGCAGCTTCGACCGCCTCGCTCGCCGCCGTGAATCCTAAGTATTCTAGCATCATCGCAGCGGTCAGAATAGAGCCTATCGGATTCGCGATGTTCCTGCCCGCCAGCGGCGGCGCACTGCCGTGTACCGGCTCGAACAGGGAGACTCGACCGGGGTGCATGTTGCCCGACGCGGCCATCCCCAACCCGCCCTGCAACGCTGCGCCGAGGTCTGTCAGGATGTCGCCGAACAGGTTGTTCGTCACGATCACTTCGTATTGCGTGGGGTCGAGCACCATGAACATCGCCATCGCGTCAACATACTGGTGATTCGCCTCGATCTCCGAATAGCCCGCCGCCGCTTCGCGAAACGCGCGCTGCCACAGGTCGCCCCCGTATCGCTGCACGTTCGACTTGTCGGCCATCGTCACTTTCGTCCGGCCGTGCGCGCGCGCATACTCGAAGGCCGCGACGACGATGCGCTCCACGCCGTGGCGCGTGTTCAATTCCTCCTGCGTCGCGATCTCGTGCGGCGTTCCGCGCTTGAGAAAGCCGCCCGCGCCGATGTATGCGCCCTCTGTGTTTTCGCGGAAGACGACGAAGTTAATATCTTCCGGTTTGCGATCCTTGAGGGGCGTCAGGCGCGCATCGAGCAGGCGCACCGGGCGCAGGTTGATGTAGAGGTCTAGCCCGCGACGCATCCCGAGCAGAATATCCTCGGCGTGCCTGTTCGACGCGACGCGCGGGTCGCCGAATGCGCCCGCGAGGATGGCGTCGAATTCATTCGACAGCATCTCCAACGCGCCTTCGGGTAGACTGACGCCTTCGCGCAAAAACCTGTCCGCGCCCCAGTCGAAATGCTGCAACTCGACCGTGACTCCGTGCGTCTCGCGCAAGTGTTCCAGCACGGCGAGCGACTCGTTCGTCACCTCCACGCCGATGCCGTCGCCGGGCACGACCGCGATTCTCTTCCGTTCTCGTCTCATCATTGATTTCGTTTTGACTCCGGCAGTCTAGTGCCGCACCACGGGCAGAAATTTATTCGAATGGAGGCCGAACCGCCATCGTGAACGATTATTCCGTACTCGTTAAACTTCGACGAATAAGAGATAAGATTGTCGGGACAGTCGAAAATGTCGGGATGTTCCGAGCAGCGGTAATTAACCCTGTCTGCCATCTGTTCGCAGCAATGAATTTTCGCGCGCATAGTCATCAATAGTAGCCCGCGCGCACACTCACGCGCTCACGCCGAGTTGCCAGAACAGAAAACTCCACACGTCGGTCGCCTCGGCGATCTGCTTCGCCAGAGGTTTGCCCGCGCCGTGTCCGGCCTTCGTCTCGACGCGCAGCAGGATCGGATTCGGCGAACGGTTGGCCGTTTGCAACGCCGCCGCGAACTTGCGCGCGTGCAGCGGGTCAACGCGCGAATCAGACTCGGCGGTCGTGATGAGCGTCGCCGGGTACTGCGCGCCCGCCGCGACGCGGTGATAGGGCGAATAGGCGTGGAGGTAGGCGAACTGGCGCGGGTCTTCGGCCGTGCCGTATTCGGGAATCCAGAGGCGCGCGATAAGAAAGCGTTGGTAGCGCAGCATGTCCGTCAGCGGCACGGCGCAGACGACGGCGCGGAATAGTTCCGGTCGCTGCGTCATGGCCGCCGCGACGAGCAGGCCGCCGTTCGAGCCGCCCTGAATCGCAAGCCGCCCGCGCGAAGTGATCTTCTGCTTGATCAAATACTCGGCGGCCGCGATGAAGTCGTCGAACACGTTCTGCTTCGCGCCGAGCATGCCGCGCTTGTGCCAGCCCTCGCCGTACTCGCCGCCGCCGCGCAAGTTAGCCACCGCGTAGACGCCGCCTCGTTCGAGCCAGAGATTCAGACCCCGGTTGAACGCGGGCGTCTGCGAGACGTTGAAGCCGCCGTAGCCGTAGAGCAGCGTCGGGTTCGCGCCGTCATACTTCAAACCCCTGCGATGCACGACGAACATCGAAACGTTCGTGCCGTCCTTCGACGGGTAGAAGACCTGCTTCACCTCAATGGCCTTCGCGTCCACGGTCGGTGCGTCAACGCGCGCCCACGCGTCGAGCGCGCCCGTGGCCGCTTCGTAGCGATAGACGGTCGGCACGAGCGCGTAGGAAGCGAAACTGAAGAAAGCCTCGCCGCCGCCCTCCTCGCTGTTCATCGCGCCCGCCGTGCCGAGGATTGGCAGTTTCACGTCGCGCAAAAATTTGCCCTCGCGCGTGAAGGCGCGTATGCGCGAAGCGGCGCGCGCGAGGCCGTGGACGAGAATCTGTTCGCCGAGAACGGTGAACGAACTGATGCCTACGTCCTGCGATTCGGGGATCAATTCGCGCCAGGCGGAGCGCTTCGGGTTGGCCGCAGCCGTCTCGAAGATGCGCCCCTTGGCCGCGCCCTCCGTCGTCAAAATGTAAAGCCGGTTATTGACGACGCGCGCGCTATAACTCGCGTCTTCGCCTTCGGCTACCGCGACGAGTTTGCTCGTCTCGTCGCGCAGGTCGCGCAGGTAGAGATCATTTTTGCCGGGGCCGCGCGAGACCGTGATCGTGAGCCAGCGACCGTCGCGCGAGAGGCCGACGCCCGGCCACTCGGTCGGCTTCTCCTCGCGCCGGAAGACTTCCGCATCGTTCAGCGGATCGTCGCCGAGGCGATGCAGGAACACGCGCCGGTGATAATTCTCCTCGCCCTTCGCGACCGCGCCCGGCGCGGGGAAACGCGTGTAATAGAAACCGTCCCCGGCAGGCAGCCACGCGAGCGACGCGGCGCGCGTGTAGGGAATTTTGTCCTTGAGGTTGCGCCCAGTGTCCACGTCCAGCACGTAGAGCGTTGACTGTTCGCTGCCGCCCTCGGACAGGCCGTAGGCCAGCCGCTTGCCGTCGTGCGATTCGTACCACCAGTCGAGCGCGATTGTGCCGTCAGTCGAGAGCGCATTCGGATCGAGCAGCACACGCTCCGTGCCCTGCACGCCCTCGCGCACATAGAGCACGGGTTGATTCTGTTGTCCTTCGCGCCGCGTGTAGAAGTAACGACCGCGGCGCGGTGCGGGCGCGCTGAGAGTGCCGATGGAGAGCAGTTGTGAGAGACGTTGATTAATCGCCGCGCGCGCGGGCAGCGAGTCGAGCGCGCGGCGCGTGTGCGCGTTCTGCGCGTCCGTCCATGCGCGCACCTCTCCGGATTCGCCCTGTTCCAACCAGCGGAAAGGATCGCTCACTTTAACGCCGTGCAGCGTTTCGACGAGAGTTTCGGCGCGCGTCGCCGGCGGCCTGTGGCCTGCGTCGAAAGTCTGCGACGGGGCGAATGTTGCGAGCGCGAGGATTGCGGCGAGCGCGCGCCCGTATCGTCGCCCGGCGTTGATGCGAAGGCTGTTTTTCATAGACACGGTTTCAGGGAGCGAGGCGTTGTTCGATGCGCGGCAGGCTGGCGACGACCGTCTCGCCGACGATCTGCAAACTGCGCGGCGAGATTTTATCGAGCGTGTCTCCGGCCGTGTGCCAGTGGGGATAGCCTGAGAGTTGAATCAGATCAACGACCGGAATCTCGGCGCGCATGAACGGCACGTGATCGTCTTCCACGGTGTGTTCCTCGTCGGTGAAGTGGGCGGCGTGGCCGAGTTCGCGCGCCGTCCGCCAGATGATGTCCACGAGCCAGGGCGTGCTCAGCGTCTCGCGCGGAATCGCGAGGTCTGTGTAGCCGATCATGTCGAGCAGGATCATGGCGCGCACGCGTTTCGTCTCGCCGCGCGCGGCAAGCCCGGCGACGTAGCGGCGGCTGCCATAGGTGTGGTCCGGCGCGCCCGCGTTCGTGCAATCGCTCCACTCCCGGCAGAAGGCTTCTTCGCCGTCAAAGAAGACGAACCAGTAGGTGAAGCGCGGCTTGCGCCCGCCCGCGGCGACCACACGCGCGATCTCGACGAGAGCGCCGGTCGAAGAACCGGCGTCGTTCGCGCCGACGAAGCGAAACTCTTTGAAAGGCTTCGTGTCGTAATGGCTGGAGATGATGATCACGTCCGTTGACTCGCCCGCCAGTTCCGCCGTCAGATTCACCATCCGGCGCGCGCCGGCGGGAGTCTCGGCCGTGAACTCGTCCGCCGTCACTTTCAACCCGGCGGATTGCAGTTCGCCCGTGAGGTATTCGCGCGTGCGCGCGAGTTCGGCCGAGCCTGCCGGTCGCGGCCCTATCTCGACCATCCTGCGCACGTGCGAGAAGGCGCGTTCGCCGTCGAATCTGGCGTGTGCCTGCGTCGCCGCAGGAGCAGTGGCGGCGGCGGGCGAGCCGTTGCCCTGTGCGCTGTTGGTTGCCGGGTTGCCGCCGCAGGCCGTGAGGACGAACGAAAGCAGCAGGAGGAGCGCGAGCGTGTGACTTAACCGCGCGAACGTCAGGGCGCGTGCGTCGCGTGGTGGCGCGGCGGAAGATGGCGACATTTGGTTCATGGATGAGCCACGACGGGCAGCGACGGACGCCGAGCGCGCCGAGCGCGTGAATAGAGACCGCGAGAAAAGTTCCTCTACGAAGAAGACTTGTCTGTTTCGGGACTTTTCTTCGCGCCCCGGACGTGCTCGGCGGGGCGGCGCGCTTGCCGTTCGCGACGCGCGCGCTCGCGTCCGAAGTTGACGATGTAATCCAGCCCCTTCTCGAAATACGAGGCGGGCACGTCGGCGATGGACTTGAAAGTCTGCGAGGCGGCGATGTATTCGAGTTCGACGAGCGTGGCTAGTTTTTGCGTCAAAGGCATCTCGCGAAATTCGGCGCGCAAATCCTGTTTCACTTCTTCGGCCGTCTCCTGTCGCACGGTTGGCAGCACGGGTTCGAGGACGAGGTCGCCCGCGCGCTCGACCTTCGCCTGGCAGGATAGCCGTTCACCGGCGGCGAGCCGTTCGGGACTGAGCCGCGTGCGCTCGGCCGCCGTCAGGCCGGACAACAGCGTCGCGCCCTCCCTGACGACCACGGAGCACGTGTCGCACTCGCCGCGCCCCTCGCACTCGGCGGGCAGGCGCAAGCCGAGACGCTTCGCCGCGTCCCACAGGTATGTCCCCTCCGCCACCACGCCGTGACGACCGTCCGGCACAAACTCAACGTTCACACTCATCGCACACCCCCACACTGTTCTCTGCTCTGTCGGGTTAAATTTCCAAGGGAGACGAATCGGAACTTACAACAACGGAAGGCAAATGTAAAAAGGCGAAAGGGGAAAGGCGAAGGGCGAAAGCGAAGAACGGAGACTGTTCCGTTTACTATCTTCCCTTTCACCCTTCGCCTTTCAACTTTCAACTTCGCTAATGAGTGCTCGGCGCGCTCACGAATCTCACGCGCGGCTCGGCGGCGGATTCCTCTTTCCTCGACTTGCCGTCGCTCCCGCGGCATTCGGAGCAGGTGCCGAACATGCGCAGCGTGTGGTGCGTGGACTCGAAGCCATGTTTGGAGGCGATGGCATCCTGAATGGCTTCTAGTTGTTCGGAATAGAATTCGATGGTCTTCCCGCAGTCGGTGCAGATCAGATGGTCGTGGTGCGGGTGTTTGTAGTTGTGCTCGTAGCGGGTGCGCCCGTCGCCGAAGCGCACCTCGCGCGCCAGTCCCGCGTCGGTCAGGAGTTTGAGCGTGCGGTAGACCGTGGTCTGCCCGATCTCCGGGTCTTCCTTCTGCACGAGCCGGTAGAGGTCTTCGCTCGACAGGTGTTCCTCGGTGCGCAGAAAAACCTCCAGGATGAGGTCGCGCTGCGCCGTGCGTTTGAGTCCCGCGCGCTGGATGTGGCGATGAAAAACTTCTTGTTCTTCAGTCATAACCTTCTTCTGTGGTTCGGCTGAAACCGGCTCTGTGATTGACGACACGCGGGCATTTTAGCATTAGCGCGCGGAATGTGTGAAGAAGTTGGCCGCCCGGCCGCCCGCGTGCTATCTTTCCGCGCATGGTGCCGGGGTGGCGGAATGGCAGACGCGACGGACTTATTTATTTGAGCACGTCGGCCGGGAAACCCCGACGTGAATGGAGTCAAAGTCGGCGAACCCTTCACAGCAATCAAAATGCTGCTGGCAACGCCGAGCTAAGGCTGGCTCTCCGGTTTTACGAGTCAGCAAAGTGTAGAGACGAGACGGCTCCCTCCTAAACATCACCTGTGATGCACGGAGAAGGCATCGTCCAGACCACAAACCGCCGAAGTTTGACGGGCGGCGAAAGCCGTAGTGGTAAGAAAATCCGTTGGCCGTAAGGCCGTGAGGGTTCGAGTCCCTCCCTCGGCACCACTAATCCTGTTTCTTCCCTTCCAGCCTGATCCGGCGATTACTCTCCGAGAGGAAATTTTCACTAAAGGCCAGCGCGCCGTCGCGGACGAGGCGACGCCCGCCCGCGATCACGTCCTTAATCTCCAGCGTGTCTTTGCGCAGCACGAGCAGGTCGGCGTCGCGGCCGACTTCGAGGCGGCCTTTGTGTTCGAGCCGGAGGACGGCGGCCGTGTTCGCCGTGACGTGTGAGAGCGTCTGCGCGAGCGGGAAGCCGTGTTCGAGGATGCAACTGCGTATCTGCGCGAAGAGCGTGTGCGGGCTGTTGATGGAGGCATCGGACGAGACGGTGAGGCGCGCGGGGTCGCCGCCGTGGTCGAGGTAGTAGCGCAGCCATTCGGGCAGGTCTCGCGCCACCGTGTCGAGATCAACATAAGAGCCGCGCGCGGCGAGTTCCACGGCCTCGCGCATCAATTCCTCGCTGCGCTCGACGTGCGTCGGGTAGATGAGCGACGGCGCGATCTCGTAGTCGTCAATCAGGGCGCGCAGCAGTTTGAGGCGCGCCGTTCCCTCACCCACGTGAAAATGCGTGACGCCGCACTTGCGCGCGAGCAGGCCGCCGACGTAGGCGTCTTTGACGACGCGCGCGAGTTCGGGCGCGTCGTGTGCGGTCGCGCGTTCGTCGGCGATGGCGACCTCGCCCGCGCCGATCACTTCCGCGATGAGGATGATGTCTTCTCGTAGGCTGCCGGTGAGCGTGGCCGGAGGAAGGCCGTAGCCGCCGGTGAGGACGTAGGCCGTGAGTCCTTCTTCGTTGAGGCCCTTGGCCTTCGCGAGCAGACCGGCCATCGTCTTCGTCGTCGTGTCCACGCCGAGACAGCCGACGACCGTGGTGATACCGGCGAGGGCGAGTTCGCTCGCGTAGACTTCGGGCGTCTGCGTGCTGAACCCTTTCTCGCCGCTCCCGCCGAGCAGGTGCTGGTGCGGGTCTATGAGGCCGGGCGTGACGAGGCAGTCGCGCGCGTCAACCACGTCGAGTTCGAGTCCGAGCGCGGCGAGAGCGGCGGCGTCTACCTCGCCGATACGTGCGATGCGCCGGTCGAGCGTGAGCACGTCGCGCCGGCCGAGCGGGGCGGGCGCGTAGACTTCACCGTTCTCGATGAGCGTCAGCACGTCGGGTCTCTCAGGCCGTCGCCACGCTGAGTTGCGGGGCAATCTCGCCGATGCTCTCGGCCGGGACTGCCCCGTGGCGCGCGAGCACTTCGAGGACGGGTTCGAGTTTGTCGTAGAAGACGACGATCACGTCGCCCTCCCTCATCGCGGGCAGTTCGTTCGAGAAGGCCTGAATTTCGTCGAGCACCGTCAGGCACTCGCGCTCCGGCGATTCCGCATTAACGGTACGGCAGAGCAAGCCCGCCACCTCGCCCTTGCGCCTCCCGCGCAGGTCTTTGTCTTCCTTGATGATGATGCGCTGGAAACCGCGCGCGGCGATGCGCCCGGACTCTTCGATCAGCCGGTCGTCCCTGTCGCCGGGTACGCCGAGGATGGCCGTCACGCGTCGTCCCTGCCAGAGCGCGGCCATGCGTGAGACGGCGTCGAACGCATCCGGGTTATGCCCGTAGTCAACCATCACGTAGCCCGCGCCGACGCGGTAGAGGTTCGCGCGCCCCGGATTATGCTCGGCGTTGCTGAAGGTCTTGAGCGCGGCGGCGATGTTCTCGCGCGTCACGCCGTGCGCGCGGCAGGCGGCCACGGCCGCGAGCACGTTCGAGACCTGAAAACGCGCCGTGCCGCCCATCGTCAAGGGAATGTCGGCGATTGCCGCGACCTCATGCTCCTCACCACCGGCGGCCTCGACGATGCGGCCGTCGCGCACGAAGAATGCGCCCCCGCCGATGTCCATATATTTGCGGATCAGCAGGTTGTTGTCATCGAGCGAAAAATAGATGAACTGTTTGTCCGTGCGGCGCACGCGTGAATTCTCGATGAGCCGCACACACTGTTCGTCGTCGGCGTTGAGGATGAGCGTGCCGCCCTCGCGGACGCGCTCGGCCACGAGCGACTTGATGTGTACCAAATCCTCTATGTCGCGGATGCCGTCCTGCCCGATGTGATCCTCGCGGATGTTGGTGATGATGGAAATGTCCGACCAGTCGTAGCCGAGTCCGCGACGCGTGATGCCGCCGCGCGCCGTCTCCAGCACGGCGACCTCCACGGTCGGGTCGGAGAGCACGACGCGCGCCGAGTGCGGCCCGGTCGTGTCGCCGCGCGCGACGAGTTCGCCGCCGATGTGGATACCGTCGGTGGTCGTCATGCCGACCGACCAGCGCATCTCCTGTAGGACGTGGCCGATCAGGCGCGTGACGGTGGTTTTGCCGTTCGTGCCCGTGATCGAGATGATGGGGATGCGCGCCTCCGCGCCGGGCGGGTAGAGCATGGCGATGATCGCGCCGCCCACGTCGCGCGGTTGTCCGTGGGTCGGCGCGGTGTGCATGCGCAGGCCGGGCGCGGCATTGGCTTCGATGAAGCCGTTGCCATTCCGCAACGGTTGGGCGATGTCCGCGGCGAGGAGGTCGAGGCCGCAGATGTCGAGGCCGACGACGCGCGCGGCGCGTTCGCAGAGCCGACGCACTTCCGGGTGAACGATGTCCGTCACGTCAATGGCCGTGCCGCCCGTCGAGAGGTTTCCGGTCTCGCGCAGGAAGACGCGTTCGCCCGCTCCGGGCACTTGCTCGAAGTTCAGGCCGTGCTTGTGCAGGTAGGCGAGCATCACCTCGTCAGCCTTGATCTTCGTCAACACGTTGTCGTGCCCCTCGCCGCGCAGGGGGTCAAGGTTTTCGATCTCGATCAACTCGCCGAGCGTGTGCTCGCCGTCGCCGACGACGTGACACGGCACGCGTTCGCTGGCGGCGACGAGTTTTCCGCCGACGACGAGCACGCGGTAGTCGCGCCCCTCATACATCTCTTCGACCAGCACGTCGTGCCCGTAGCCTTGCGCGATGCGGAAGGCTTCCAGCACTTCGATTTCGGTGGTGAGATTAAGCGAGACGCCTTTGCCCTGATGCCCGTCGAGCGGCTTGACGACGACCGCGCCGCCGATTTCCGACAGGGCGGCGATGGCTTCGTCGGCCGTCTCGGCCACCAGCCCGCGCGGCGCGGGGATGTCGGCCTGTTCGAGCATGGACTTGGTCAGTTCCTTGTCGCCCGCGATCTCGACGGCGATGCCGCCCGTCTCGCTCGTCATCGCGGCCTGTATGAAGCGGCGATTCCTGCCGTAACCGAGTTGGACGAGGCTGTCGGCGTTGACGCGAAACCAGGGGATGTCGCGGCGACGCGCGGCCTCCACGATGGCGCGCGTGCTCGGCCCCAGTTCCGTGCGCGCGATGAGGCGACGCGCCGCTTCCAGTTTCTCTTCGAGCGCGTAAGGATCATTTCTGACGAGCGCGCCGACGAGTTCGACGGCCACCTCCAACAGGTAACGCATCCCGCGCTCGGCCTTGTAGGCGACGACGACGTGGTAGCAGCCCGGCTCGTCCGCGTAGAGCGTCTTGCCGTAGTAGACGGGTACGCCCGCCGCGTCCGAAAGTTCGAGCGCGACGTGCTCGACGATGTGGCCGAAGTACGTGCCCGTCTCCAGACGCTCGACGAAGCCGCCCGCGCGTCCCTTGTTGCAATGATGCTCTTTGAGTCCAGGCAGGCGCGCGACGAGACGCTCGTTGAAGCCCGCCACGTCGCGGCTTTCCGTCTCGGCCAGTTCCTCCAGATAGAGCCTCATCAACAGCACGGGTTTGTGGTTGTAGATGTTCGGCCCGGCCAGCGTCCTGATTTTGTCAATCCTCATGCTCGTCACCCCGGCTATCCCTTGTCTCCCCCTCGTCGCCCTTTGTCACACACCCCGCACGCGCCTCAATCGTTGTTCGCCGCGGTGTAATAACTTTCCCTTGAACTCTTCTTCGCGTTCTTATTCACGCTCTTGTTGCCGTTTTTCTTCGCGCCTTTTTTCGCGGTCGCGGGAGTTTTCGGTTTCGCCACGCGCCGGACGCGCGTCGCTTCGGCCTTTTCGTGCGAGTGATCCTCGATGATCGGCTGTCGCTCGCTCAAGGAGAAGCGATGACCTGCGGGCAGGACGTGGAGTTTGATGTTGTAGAGCGCCAGCCCCTCGTCGCGTTCGAGATCGGGAACGTTCGTGTAAGTCAGCGCGCCCGCGTCAATCACCGTCACCGCGCCTTTGCCGATCACTTCAAACGTGCCGTCTCGCACGACGAGGGCGGTGTTTTCGTCAATGCCGATGCCGAGATCGTGGGGGTATTGTGCGACGGCCGAGATGAGACGGCCGTGACGGCCGCGCTGCGAGAAGTGCGTGTCGATCATGCCGCCGAGCAGAAACTCCACGCCCGGCCCGAGCTGCAGACTTTCGAGGCGCGGGTTCTCTTCCCCGCTGCCGCGCACGAACATCGAGCTGGACATCATCGCCGCGCCCGCGCTCGTGCCGCCGATGACGACGCCCTGCTCGTACAACCCGTGGAGCAGCAGATCCATCTCGCTGCCGCCGATGAGCGACGTGACGTGCAGTTGATCGCCGCCGGTGAAGAAGATGCCTGTGGCCTGTTCCAGCGCGGCGAGCCGTTTCTTGTCGGATGCGTCGCTGCGCGCCGATACGTCAACGACGCGCACGCTCTTTGCGCCGAGCCGCCGGAAAACTTTCTGGTACTCCCTGCCGACTTCTCCCGGTTCGTCCGTGGCGACCGTCATCACGATGAGACGCGCCCTGCCCCCGCCCGCGAGCCGGACGAATTCCGCGAGAATCGTGCAATCGCCCTCTTTATCTTCACCGCCGCCGATAATGAACAGCAGCCCCTTCGGATGCGCTAACTTCATCGAGAACCTCTATGGCCGGATCGTTTCGAGAGCGTTAAAAAGAAGGGTGTGCCCCGCGATGTGCGGGACATCACCCTTCAACCCACCCCTTGCTCGTTCCGCGGTCGCACCGGATGCCGAAGGCTCGGCGCGTCGCTAGTTCCCGACCGGGCGCGCGAATCGCGCCGGCTGAGAAAGTGTCCCTATCGAATAATTCAAACGCGCCGACGATGTTGGCGGCGCACGAAGTAGTAGACAAGCTCTAAGCCACCCGGTCAGAAGGGGAGACCTTTCACCGGAAGCACCCGAAACAAATTATTCAACAGGGAACGTGGAAGATTATAAGGAGGCAGGGCGCGGGAGTCTGTACGATGTCGAACAGATTTGTATGCACCCGCGCTTCATTACTTTGACGATTTCATCTCAGGCTTTTTCCGGCGGCCACACGTCAACCGAGAGGGCTTCCGCGTAATGAACGAGGGGCTTGCCTTTCAACCGGGGCAGGTAGTCTGACTCGGCGATGTCCGAAACGTAAGAGAGGAGCGCGGCCTGTCTGAGCGGCCACGGCCGGTGATTAATCCGCGCCCGGTAGATGCTCTCGCCCGAGGCGGAATAGAGGCAATAACGCTCGGTGAGGAAAAATTCCAGTGTGCCCGGCTCGGCTTCGGGCAATTCTTTGCCGATCTCCCACGACGCATCGAACGCGGCGGGGCGGTCGGCGCGGCGCAGGCGGTAGTGGATGATGTCGCCTTCCTGCCGGAGATCAATGTCTGAGTTGAAGTAGGGCAGAAAGTAGAAGGTGCGCGCGCCGAGGACGGTCATGGAACTGTTGGTGTTGAGCGAGAAGAACCAGACGCCGGGCACGCCGCGATAGAGCACGTAGGTGCGCACGTTCAACTCGTGAAAGTCGCTGAGGTAAGGAACGGGAGGCGTGAAACTGAGCCGCACGTCCCACAACGTAAAGGGGGTGATGCCGACCCACGCCTCGCCGTCGAAGGTGTCAATCGTGAGTTGCGGGGGGATGAGCGGGCGCAGGCGTTCCGCAGGGATCGGCCAGTGCATGAAGAGCAGCTTGCCCCAGTGGTGTTCCATCAACGGCAAATCCGCCGGACGCTGCCTGATCGTCTCGCGGTCAATTCCGTCGTCTATCACTTTCTTGCGACCCACGGCGCGCGTCGTGGCCGAAGTTTTACTGAGCGCGCTTTTAACGGGCGCACTTTCGCCGTCCGAGCCTTTGCCGCGCGCCCTCTTGACGGTCGCGCTTTTGCGACTCGTGCCCGCCTTGCGGCTCGCGCTTTTTTTGACGCCCGCTTTCTTCGCGCCGCCCGTCGTCTGGCCGTCGTCGTTCACACGCCCGTCGTCTTTACCTTCGGTCATCGCTTCTCCCGCCCGCTCGCATGCCTGAAGTTAACGGGTTCTTCCCGCGTTGATTCTTTCCCATCTTAATTGAATCCGCTTCTCTTTCAAACGAAGCCGCTACCGGCTTTCAAGTCCGCCGAGCGCCGCCGACAAAGTTTGCCCGCCGCCGAGCATCGGCCTGAACAGGTCGCCCTTGCGCGCCAGACGCGCCGCGATGTTTTTGATGGTGAAATCCTGCGGGCGAATCTTTTTGCGCGCCACCTCTTCCCACGTGAGCGGCGCGGAGACGGGCGCGCCCGGCCGCGGGCGCACGGAATAGGGCGCGACGACCGACTTGCCCCGCGCGTTCTGCATGTGATCTACGTAGATGCGCGTGCGTTTGCGTTTCTTCAGAGAGCGTTCGACGGTGGCGACATCCGGATTCTCGGCGACGACGCGCACGGCCGCGAGTTCGGCGAAGCGCGCGGCCTGCGCGTAATCGTGCCCGGCCGCAAGCGGCACGTAGACGTGCAGCCCGCGCGAGCCGGAAGTTTTCACATACGACTCCAGCCCCAGGCCTTTCAGAATATCGCGCGTGCTCAAAGCCACGTCGCAGACGACCGTGAAGTCCACGTTCTCCGGGTCGAGATCGAAGACGACCCAATCGGGGCTGTCCAGATGCTCCGTGCGCGAATGCCACGGGTGACGCTCTATCGCGCCGAGGTTCGCCATGTACACGAGCGTCGCGCGGTCGCCGCCGATGATGTAGTCAACCTCACGCCCCTCCTCGACATCAATCGCGGCCGTCTCGATGAACTCCGGCGCTTCGTTCACGTCGTGTTGATGAAACGATTTGCCCGCGATGCCCGCCGGGTAACGCTTCATGATCAGCGGGCGACCCTCCAGGTAGGGCGAGAGGTGCGGGGCGATCTCGTAGTAGTACCTGACGAGGTCGCCCTTCGTGTAGCCGTCGTCAGGCCAGTAAACTTTGTCGAGGTTCGTGAGCGCGACGATTGCGCCGTCAATCTCGGCGTTGACGCTGCCGCTCAGTCTCTTGCGCGCAAAAACTTTTTTCGCCGGGAGCGTCTCGACATCTTCCGGCGGCGCGATGCGCCTGACGGGCTTGTGCGCGGCCTTCGCGGCGGCGCGCTTCGTTTTCTTCCCGCCCTGTTCACGCAGCCACTCCGCGCCCCGCTCGTCGTCCGGCAGGCGCAGTTGCAACTCCCAACCCGGCTCTGCGAATTCGTCCGCGCTCTTGATGAGCAACCATTGCCCTTTCCAATGCCCCATCCGCACGAGGCTGAATTCGCCGCGCAGCTTTTCGCCCCGCAAGCGAAACTTCAAGCGACCCGCCTCATGCTGTTCGAGCGCGCTTCGCTCGCCCACGAGTTCGTAAGCGCCCCCGTCCCACTTCATGTGCTCGCCCGCGCCGTAGTTGCCTTCCGGGATGTGCCCTTCAAACTTCAAATACTCGACCGGATGATCTTCGGTCGGCACGGCCAGACGCTTCTCGGCCGGATCGAGCGAAGGCCCGCGCGGGATTGACCAGGACTTGAGCACGCCGCCCATCTCCAGTCGAAAGTCGAAATGCAACTTCTCAGCGTGATGCTCCTGCACGACGAACCGGCGCAAATTTCGCTTCGACACCTTCCCCTTCGGCTCCGGCGTCCGTCGGAAGTCACGCTTCTGTTGGTAAACTTCCAGCCCCATGTTTTTCACCTGCTCGGATTTCCGCGCTC
>DATHAZ010000176.1:0-16066 GCA_035296445.1 Pyrinomonadaceae bacterium
GCCATCCTCAATCGCCTGATCATCTTCGAGCAGGTGGCCGACGCCTTCCGCGAAGTGTTCGGGCGCGAGCTTGAGTTGATTTACGAGATCAGCCACAACCTCGTGCAGCGCGAGTGGCATCCTGAGTTCGGCGACGTGTGGGTGCATCGCAAGGGCGCGACGCGCGCCTTCCCGGCCGGGCATCCCGCGCTCAAGGGGACACAGTGGGAAGAGACCGGGCATCCCGTCCTCATCCCCGGCTCGAACAAGGATTGGAGTTACATCCTGCAACCGCTCAAGAACGCGGTGAACAGCGGCTACTCGGTCAACCACGGCGCGGGGCGGCGTCTCTCGCGCGGCGAGGCGACACGCACCTTGTCGCAAACAGCGATTGACGACGAGTACAGGGAGGCGGGAATTTTAGTGAATATCAACGGGCGCGTGCCTTTGGACGAGGCCGCGCCCGCCTACAAGTCTTCGCAGGCGGTGATCGAGGCGGTGGTCGGCGCGGGGCTGGCGCGCGTCGAGCACCAACTCTGGCCGCTCGCCTCGCTCAAGGGCGCGGACGAGCGCAAGGGCAAACGGCGCGGTAAGGGCGGCAAGGGCGACATGAAGAAGGGGCGAAAGACGAAGGAGCACTACTGAGACGCTTCAACCTGACAGGAGGTAATTCCATGAGACATGCCACCGGCTACGTCTTCACACTGTTTCTGTTACTCGTCTTGTCGGCGGGCGACGCGCTCGCGCAAAAGGGGGGCAGTCGCCGTGAGACGGCGCGAAAGATCGAGTCTTTGCGGGAAGAGATAAAATTGCTGGAAGCCGAATTGCTCGCGCCCGCGCGCGCCGACCGGGAGAAGTTCGCGGAGTTTCTAGCGCAGCCGGACACGGGATTGATCCGCCTGCTGCCCAGGGAAAAGTGGGACTATAAACTCTCAATCCGGGGCGGCGGGGCTTACTACCATTTCGCCGGGCGGACGCATGAATATGGATACGGCTCGGACATCAGTCTGGAACAGGGCATGTTCGGCGTCGGCTTCGCGGGCGCGGACTTTGGCTTTATCACCCAACTCGGCGACATCCCGCTTGAACAGGTGACGACAGAGGCGGAATCCGCCGCGTTTCTCTCGACTTTCGCCGCGCCCGTTGCCGAGCCGAAGGCGCGTGAGCAGAAACGCCGGAGCGGGGTCGGTTTCCGCTCGGGAGAACTGACTTACAAGTCTCGCTCGCCCGCGCTTGCCAACAGCACTTACCTCCTGCGCTCGATCAACTACGGGTCGAGCGACGTGCTCGTCGCCTTTCGGGTGGTGCGCGCGGATGAAGACGGCAGCATGGTCATACTCTGGAAAACGCTGCATAAATTTCCGAAGCCGCAACTCGAAAGAGAACGCGCGGCCGACGGCCGGTAAAAGCGCGCGCCGTCCCGAACAACTCACGATACTCACGACGCCCTTCGTTCAGGCGCGCAGCAATTTCAAGAGGGCGCGTTCTTCCGGTAAGTATTCGGGCTGCTGGCGTCCGATGCGGCGTTCGCGGCGCGGGCGAAACTCGTCGAGCGTGATCCGGCGGCAATAACGTTCGAGGACGGCCGGGTGTATGTAGCTGGAGCGGCAGACAGCCGGAGTGTTGCCGAGATGCTCGGCCACGGCGCGGACGGCGTGGAGGATGTTGCGCTTGGCCGCGCGGTCGTCTTCGGGCTTGCCGAGTTCGGCGAGTTCGACGGCGCACAAAAGCGTGCCGCCCCACGTGCGAAAGTCTTTGGCCGAGAACTCGGGCGCGGTCGCCGCCTTGATGTAGTCGTTCACGTCGCGCGGCTTGATGCAGACGGGGCGTTTTTGCTCCGCGTCCCAGTATTGGAAGAGACGCTTGCCGCGCAAAGATTGGATGTCGCGCATGAGCGCGGCCAACTCTTCGTCAACCAGTATGCGCCGGTGCTTGATGTGGTGCTTGCCGACGAAGGAGAAGACGAGACGGCCGCCGCGCTTGATCTCCAGATGGCGGTTGCGCAGCGTCGTGACGCCGTAGGTGCGGTAGCGCACGACGCTCTCTTCCGAGCCGACGCGGAAGTAGAGATCGTTGATGAGACGGACGACGACGGCAAGCACGCGTTCACGCGGCAAGCCTTCGAGCGCGATGTCTTCGTTGGTGCGGCGGCGCAAATTTTTGAGTTGTTCGCCGAAGCGCTCGATCTTGGCGAACTTGCGCCGCGCCTGCCCGGCGGCGAACGTCGGGTGATAGATGCGCTGCACGCGACCCGAAGCGTCGAGGCCGATAGCCTGCAAAGCCCCTCGCACGCCGGGGCAGATGCGCACCTCCGTCCACGCCGGGGGAATGACGAGCGACCTGATGCGTTCGAGCGCGGCCTCGCCGGCGAGCGAGTTGCCCGCACAGTCTTCGTAGCGAAAGCCGCTGCGCTTCGTGCCGCGTCGCCGCCACCAGCGACAGCGCGCGCCGCGCGTCACGCTCTCGACCGCGCTCTTTGCCGATCTGTTTTCAACCAAAACTTGTACACTCGACATCTTGAGACCACCCCTCGCCCGTCGAAGTTCGAGCCGACATGTTGCGGGCGAGCGGTCACGAAAATATAACGGCGCGGGAAAGAGGGAAAGGTTTCAAGTTTCAGGTTGCAGGTTTCAAGTCTGAACGTGCTTCGTTCCGTAACTTGAAACCTGCAACCTGAAACTTGAAACTTTTAGTTAATTGGCCGTCTGCGCTGATGTCTGTTTGGGCTGCTCGGCGGGGACGTAGTAGAGAATACGGTTACAGTTGTCGCAGGTGATGATCTCTTCGCCGAGGCGGACTTGCGACATGACGTGCGGGCGCAGCGACATGAAACAGGCAGAGCACGAGTTGTTGCGCGCTTCGGCCACGGCCACCCCGCCGCGAATGCGCGTGCTGATGCGGTTGTACATCGCCGCCATCGGCTTCGGCAGTTCGGCCGCCAGCCGCTCGCGTTCGGCGCGCAGGGTGGTGAGTTGGTCGGCCTGCGTGCGGGTCTGTTCCTCGAACGCCTTGAGCTTCTCTTCCAACTCGGCGCGCAGCTCGGCGATCTGCGGCTCGTGCTCGCCGATCTCTTTCTCCGCGCCTTCCGAAGCTTCCATCTGTTCGAGCACTTTCGTTTCGAGTTCGGAGATGTGCTTGCGCGCGGCATCGGCCTCGCGGATGGCGGCGGCATATTCCTTCTCGTTCGTGGAAGACATCAGCGCGCGGTCGGCGTGTTGCGCCTTGATGCGCGTCTCCGCGATCTCGGTTTCGAGCCGGGTGCGCTCGGTGCGCGCCCCGTCGCGGCGGATTTCGATGGCGCGAAATTCAAAGGCGCGCTGCTCGAATTCTTTTTCGATCTCAGCGCGCCTCTGTGGAATGGCGTTTAACTCGGCTTCTAGCCTTCTGATATTTGTGTCCGTGTGCTGCAAAGCAATTAACTGTGCTAACTCCGCTTTCACTTCGGGTATTCCCTCCAAATATCCAGCAACTTAATGTTACGTTTCATGCTTCGCCTAAGCACGAATCATCGCACAACCATAAGGACAGTGACAAGTGACGAGTGACGAGTGACGAGTCAGATCAACTGTTCCGGCTCGTCACTCGTCACTCGTCACTCGTCACTTTAATGACTACTTTGCCGAAGGTTTCGTTCGATTCGAGGCGTTCGTGCGCGGCGCGTATGTCGCCGAGGTCGAACACGCTGTCAATGACGGGGCGGAGCGCGCCGCGCGCCAGCAGCGGCGAAACGTGCGCGGCGAAAAGACGCGTGGCGCGCGCCTTTTCTTCCGCCGAGCGGGCGCGCAAGACCGTGCCCGTGAGGCGCAGGCGTTTGCCCATCACCTGCCGGAAATCGAGCGGCGCGCTCCGTCCCGCCATCGTGCCGACGAGCAGGAGGCGTCCGCGCGGGGCGAGCGCGTCGAGGTTGGCGGCGAGGTAACTCGCGCCGGCGAGATCGAGTATCAGATTCACGCCCGCGCCGTTCGTCCACGCTTTCGCCGCATCGGCAAACGCCTGCGGGTCGTCTCCGACGACGCACGCCTCGTCGAGACCGTAGGCGCGTGCGCGTTCGAGTTTGTCGGCCGTGCGGCGCGCCGTGCCGAGAGTTTGCGCTCCCGCGGCGCGTGCGAGTTGAATGGCGGCGAGGCCGACGCCGGAGCCTGCGGCGTGAACTATCACGCGCTCGCCCATCGCCAGATTCCCTTGCGTGAACAGCGCATCATGCGCCGTGATGAACGCCTCCGGCACGGCGGCGGCCTCTTCCCAACCGAGGTTGGCGGGAATTTCCGCGAGCGTGTTTTCGGGCACGACCACGTATTCGGCCTGCGCGCCGCCGCCCGTGATGCCGAACACGCGCTCACCTCTGCGCCAACGCCGCGCGTCCACGCCCGACGCCTCGACCTCGCCCGCGAATTCCAAACCCGGAATATCCGCGGGCGCGCCCGGCGGCGCAGGGTAAGACCCGCGCCGCTGCAACAGGTCGGCGCGATTCAAGGCCGCCGCGCGCACGCGCACGAGCACGCGGTCGCCCGCCGCCTCCGGCCGTTCGACCTCGGCCACTTCCAGCCCTTCAACCCCGCCATGAGAAACGATCCTGATTGCGCGCATGGGCGAGATGGTAAATGGTAAATGGTGAATGGTAAATGGAAGAAAAGCCGTGAATCGTGAATCGTAAATCGTGAATAGTGAAAGACTGTTTTCTTCTATTCACGATTTACGATTCACGATTCACGGCTTTTAACGATCCACGGCTTTTGTCCATTCACCATTTACCATTTACCATTCACCACCAAAGCATGAGTGTGAAAGCCGAGACATTCGTCGTCGTCAACTACAACGCCGCCCGTGCGCGCGCCGCATGGGCGCAAGTGGGGCGCGTGCTCGCGGAGGGCGGCGTGCGCTTCGACGCACACGAGGCGAAGGAAGCGGGCGACGCGCAAACTTCGGCGCGCGCGGCTCTGCGCGCCGGCTACCGGACAATCGCTGTCGTCGGCGGCGACGGCACGCTCGGCGAAGTGGTGACGGGATTTTTTGAATCGGAAGGCGAAGGCGTCTCCCCGGCCGGGGCGTTGACAAGGATTCCCGCGCACATCAACGGGGAAGCCGCGCTCGCCGTCCTGCCTGCGGGCACGGGCAACGATTTCGCGCGCGGCTTGACCGGCGAACGCGCCACGCTCGAACGCTGGGTCGAACGTCTGATCAAACACAGCCGCCGCGATGCACGCGCGCAGGAGACCACGCGCGTCGTTGACGTGCTGCGCGGCACAATCGGAGACGACGCGCGCCCGTTCTTCTGTCTGAACGCGGCGACGCTCGGCATCGGCGCGGAGGTGGCGGGGCGCGTCGCGTCGCAGGGGCATCTGTTGCGGCGATTTCCGGGCGAGGCGCGTTTCGCGCTCGCGGCCGTGCAGGCGCTGGCGCGCTGGCGCGCGCGCCGCATCTCGGTGCGTGTGGACGAAGGCGAAGCGTTTGAGTGTGCGACGAATCTGGTCGCAATCGCGAACAGCCCCTACGCGGGCGGCGGCATGATGTTCTCGCCCGCGGCGCGCACGGACGACGGCTTGCTCGATGTCGTCACCGCCTGCCGCCTCACGCGCCGCTCGCTCATACGCGAGATGACGCGCATCCACAGCGGCGGCCACGTCAGGAATCCGCGCGTGCGTATCTCGCGCGGCGAGCGCGTCCGCGTCGAACATCTGACGCCGGAGGACACGCTCGCGGTCGAAGCCGACGGCGACGTGCGCGGCCAGACGCCGCTTGAGTTCCGCGTCATCCCCGGCGCGCTCAAGGTCGTAGTTTGAAAGTCCTAAGTCTCAAGTCTCAAGTCTCAAGTCTCAAGTCCCAAGTCTCAGATGACAGGCTCAAGATCGGAGAACACTCGGACTCAAAACTTGCGGCTTGAGACATGGGAATTAGGACTTGAGACTTGGGACTCGGGACTTGGGACTTGTTCGCGTCGTTCGATGTCGAGCACTTTGGCGAGGCGACGCCGGTGTCGCTCTTCTCCGTTGAAGCGTGCGGCGACGAAGGCGCGCACGATCTCGGTCGCCACTTCGATGCCGACGACGCGCGCGCCGAGACAGAGGACGTTGCAGTCGTCGTGCTCGCGCGACTGGCGCGCCGAGTAGGTGTCGCCGCACAGGGCTGCGCGCACGCCGCGCAGTTTGTTGGCCGCGACCGCCGCCCCGACGCCGCTCCCGCAGATGATGATGCCGCACTCCGCGCCGCCGTTGCGCACGGCCTCGCCCACAAGCGCGGCATAGTCCGGATAGTCGTCTGCCAGCGTGCCGTCGTGCGTGCCGAAGTCCACGATCTCGTGCCCCGCGCCGACGAGGATTTCGATGATGTGCTCGTTGAGCGGGTAGCCGCCGTGATCCGCGCCGATGGCGATCTTCATTCGCTTTCTCTCCTCTGACGCCGGATTGTAGCGCAGAGGAGAGCGGTCGCGCGCGGGCGACCTACTTTTGCCCCGCACGCAGGTTGACGGTGAGAGTCTGCCCCGCGCGTTCGACGCGCGCGCCGCGAAACTCGGCCTTGACGCCCGCCGCTTCGAGCGTGAGTTTGCCTTCCGCCTCGCGCACGGAGGGTTCGGCGGCAAGCCCGGCGATGATCAGTTGGCGCACGCCGTTGAAGAGCGGGTGCGCGCCCGCGCCGGTGGTCAGCATGTGCGGGTGGAAACTGTCAATCGCGCCCGCGTCGTTGCCGAGTTTGAGGTGACGCGTGTGCAGCACGTCCGCTCCGCCGAGCCGCCGTATGTTCAAAGGATCGAAGTCCTGCGGCCAGAGCGGCGCGCCCGTATCCGCGTTGACGACGATCTTCCAACCCGCCTGCGCCCCAAACTCGCGCCGCGAAGTTTCCCTGCGGGCGATCAAAGTTTCCGTCTCGACTTTAGCGCGCGCGCGAGCCGACGCCGTGAACGACTCGGGCAGCGCGCACGACTGCGAACCGGCGGGCGCGGCGGCGAGCGCGGCGGCGAGCAGTTCGTCGAGCGAGAGGGGTTCGCCCGCTTCGAGCCGCGCCGCCCAACCGGGCGCGAAGCGTTCGAGCAGGAGGGCGAGCGCGTGCCCGGTCGCGTAGCCGCGCGTGCGAAGTTCTTCGGCCGGGTATTCGTTGGCGGTCAGGCCGGAGTCGCGCGCGCCTTGTGCGCGAGCTTCGACGTAGCGCGCGAGTCCTTCGCTCAATTCGAGCGCGCGCTCGTAGGCGGACGCGCCCGTGCTGAGACGCGCGAAACGTTCGCGGCGCGCGGCGAGCGCGAGACGCGCGTGGCAGGCGGCGGCGGGCGCACCGGCGGCGCGCTCGGCTCGTCTCAACGATTCGGTCTCGATGCGTCTGAGGGCGAGCAGTTCAGCGTCTTCAAACGGATAGTTGAATAGTTCGAGTTCGTTGGCCGCCCACTTCGGATGTCGCTCGCGCTGGTGGACGTGGAACATCTCGTGTATGACGAGCGCGGCGCGTCCTTTCAGCGACAGTTTCGACGCCGGATCGATCATCACCGTCGCCGTCCAGATGCCGCCGAGTTTGACGGAGGCGTTGGCCGTCACCGTCTCATGTCGGCCGGGGAACGCCCACACCCCCTGACGCGACGAGAGCGAGATGAACTCCGTGGGCGGATTGGGATGACGGAAGAGGAGGGTGTCTTGCCCGTCGTAGATTTCCACGGGGATGCGGCGCGGGTCGAACCCAGGCCAGAGAATCGTCCGCGACGCGATGCGATCAACTTCGGCGACTACTGCGTAAACGTCCGCGGCAGAGGTCGAGGCCACGCGCGGCGCGGGCTGCGCGCGCCAGTGCGACGCCGCGCCACCGAGCAGGAGCAGGACGGCAAGAATGCGCATAAAGACAATTCAGCCGGAGCGGCGCGAAAGTTCCACGAAGAACTACCCGCCGAGCAAAGCGCGAGCGCGCGCCACGACGTTTTCGACGTTGAAGCCGAGGTTTCGGAGCGCCACGTCGCCGGGGGCCGACGCGCCGAAGCGGTCGAGGCACACGCAGTCGCCCGCGAGTCCGGTGTAGCGCGCCCAGCCGAGGCTCGCACCCGCTTCGACGGCGAGCCGCGCAGTGACCCCTCGCGGCAAGACCTCTTCGCGATAGCTCGCCTCCTGCGCGTCGAACAACTCGCAGCAGGGCATCGAGACGACGCGCACGCGCGCCCCGCCTCTCTGCAACTCTTCGCGCGCGGCGAGTGCGAGCGAGACTTCCGAGCCGGTGGCGATGATGATGAGTTGCGGCGTCATGCTTTGGCCTTCGGCGTCGGACGCTTCGGAGAGGATGTATGCGCCGCGCCGCGCGCCCGCGGCCGGGTTGTAAAGTTTCTGATCGAGCGTGGGCACTTTCTGGCGCGTGAGGATAAGCGCGGTCGGCGCGTGGCGTCGTTCGATGGCGATGCGCCATGCCTCACGCGTCTCGTGCGGGTCGGCCGGACGTATGACGTAGAGATTGGGGATGGCGCGCAAGCCCGCGAGATGCTCGATGGGCTGGTGCGTCGGGCCGTCTTCGCCGAGGCCGATGGAATCGTGCGTGAAGACGTAGACGACCTGCACTTCCGAGAGCGCGGCGAGGCGAATCGCGGGCTTCATGTAGTCGGAGAAGGTGAGGAACGTGCCGCCGTAGGGGATGAGTCCGCCGTTGAGACTGATGCCCGTCAGGGTCGCGCCCATCGCGTGTTCGCGCACGCCGAAATGAAGGATGCGCCCGTCGTATGACGCGGCCTGAAAACTTCCGCCCTCCTTGATGTCCGTGTTGTTCGAGACGCCGAGGTCGGCCGAGCCGCCGATGAGCGCAGGGACAACGCCCGCGAGCGCGTTGATGACTTCACCCGAAGCGACGCGCGTCGCCATCGGCTTCGCGTCGGCGAACGCCGGCAACTTGTCTTCCCAACCGGCGGGCAGTTCACCCGACATCAGGTCGCGCCACGCTCGACCCTGCTCCGCGTGCGTCTCAGCGTAGCGCGCGACGAGCGCGTCCCATTCCTGTTCCGCCTGCGCGCCGCGTTCGACGGCCGCGCGGAAATGTGCGAGCGCGTCTTCGGGCAGGTGAAACTCCTCAGCGTCCTCCGGCCACTGAAGCGCGCGTTTTGTTTCTCGCACCGCGTCCGCGCCGGGCGCATCGGAGTGCGCCTTGCGCGTGCCGGCGGCGGGCATGCCGTAGCCGATGACGGTCTTGACGGAGATGAGCGACGGCCGCGTCGTCTCGGCTTGCGCCGCGCGGATGGCGCGCTCTATCTCTTCGAGATCGTTGCCGTCTTCCACGGTCAGGGTGTGCCAGCCGTAAGACTCGAAACGCTTCGGCACGTCTTCGGTGAAGGCGAGCGAGGTGAAACCCTCGATGGTGACGCGGTTGTCGTCGTAGAGATAGATGAGCTTGCCGAGTTTGAGATGACCGGCGAGCGAGGCGGCTTCGCTGGCGACGCCCTCCATCAGGTCGCCGTCGGAGACGATTGAGTAGACGTAGTGATCAATCAGGGGCAGGCCGTCGCGGTTGAACTTCGCCGCGAGGTGCGCCGCGCCCATCGCCATCCCGACGCCGTTGGCGAAGCCTTGGCCGAGCGGCCCCGTCGTGATTTCGACGCCGGGCGTGAGCACGTTTTCGGGATGCCCCGCAGTTTTCGATCCCCACTGGCGGAACTGCTTCAACTCTTCGAGCGGCAGGTCGTAGCCCGTCAGGTGCAGCAGCGCATAGACGAGCATCGAGCCATGTCCGGCCGAGAGCAGGAAGCGGTCGCGGTTCTGCCACTTCGGATTGCGCGGGTTGTGACGCAGGAAACGCGTCCACAAAACGTAGGCCATCGGCGCTGCGCCGAGCGGCAGCCCGGGGTGTCCGCTCTCGGCGCGCTGCACGGCGTCGAGCGAGAGCGTGCGAATCGTGTTGATGCAAAGCCGGTCGAGTTCGGGGTCGGGCGGCGTGGCGGTTGGACGTGTTGACGCGCTCATCATCGGGAAGTTTCCTCGCTTCTGGTTTCAAGTAAGTTATGACCGGCGGTTGCCACGGATTCTAACGCAGGCGGTTCGCGAGGCGCGACCCCGGCTCTCGCCCGTCACCTTTCATGATTCTTCAGGGGCGGTTCTTCAGAAAATGTTCGACGACGAAGATGGTGTCTTCGCCGAAGTATTGATTGACCGTCTTGAGGGCGCGGAAGGTGTCGCGGCGGCTGACGTTGTGCGCGGTCTCGGTTTCGGCCACGAAGTTGAAGACGCAGTCGCGCAGGAGTTCCAGTTCGCGCAAGAGGTCAATGAGCGAATAGCCTTCGAGCGAGCGCGTGTAGCCGTGCTGGCTGGCGGCGCGGGCGGTGGCAAAGTCGGGTACGTCGTCCTGGGCGAGAAGCGTGCAGAGTTCTTCGAGCATCTGCGGGACGTGATCCACGATCTGCGCCGTCGTCAGCCGGTCGTCCGAGCGCATGTGCGCGTCGTTCTGCACGCGCCGCACCCAGTCGAGCGTGATCTCGTCAATGCTGTTTTGGAACGCCTCGCAGAGTGCGCCGGGATGGTCGGCCATGAAATTTACCGCCTTAACTAAAAGCCCCTTCGATCCGCGCGGGTCGAAGGGGCTTTTGGAGTGTCGCTCGTCCAGATAGCTTTCTCCGCTTTACTCGGCGCGAACCGCGCTCGCGGCGTTGACGCGCCCGCCGCTCGAAACTTTGCCGTCGAGGGCGGGAAGTTTGTCAACCGTGTCGAGCAGACGCTTGCGCAAGTCCGTCATGGAGAGGTCGGGATTGACGGAGAGGATGAGCGCGGCGACGCCGGAGACGACCGGCGTTGCCATCGAAGTGCCGGAATGTTCCTCGTACTGATTGCCCGGCCAGGTGCTCATGATCTCCGCGCCGGGCGCGGCGATGTGGACGGTCTTCGCGCCGTAGTTCGAGAAGCGCGCGAGCACGTCCATGCGCGTGAGCGCGGCGACGCTCAGGACGTTCGGCAGATCGTAGTTGGAAGGATAGTGCGGGCGCGTGTCGTTGTTCGTGGAAGAGTTGCCCGCGGCGGCGATGAAGAGGATGCCCTCGTCGCCCGCGCGTTTGATGGCGTCGCCGAGCGCGCGCGAACGCGCCGTCGAACCCCAACTCGCGCTGATGATGCGAACGTCCACGCCCGCCTTTTTACGCGCGACGACGTAGTTGATGCACTCGATGGCGTCTTTGGTCGTGCCGCTGCCGTTGCGGCCGAGGAACTTCAGGGGCATGATCTCGACTTCCCAGTTGACGCCCGCGATACCGTCGCTGTTGTCGCCTTCCGCACCGATGATCCCGGCGCAATGCGTGCCGTGGCCGTTGTCGTCCATCGGGTCGCCGTCGTTATCGGCGGCGTCGAAGCCGTGCTGGTCGTCGAAGTCGCCGAGGTCTTCATCGGAGTAGGGCGCGAGCGCGGCGGGGCGCGTCCAGATGTTCTTGCTCAAGTCCTGATGTGTGTAGTCAACGCCGGTGTCTATGACGGCGACGACGATCTTGCGGCTGCCCTTCGTCTTCGTCCACGCGCGCGTGGCGCACACGTCCGCGCCCGCTTTGCCCGCGCGCTGTCCGGCGTTTAAGAGCGACCACTGCTCGTTGAAGAGCGGGTCGTTCGGCTGCATGCCGCCGTCGCCGGGATGGCGCACGACGGGCGGGTCGTCGTCATCGTGGCTGCGCCGCGCATCTTCAAAATCGGGGATGTTCCCCGCCGGGTCGAGTTCGATGACGGCGTTCGGTTCGGCGTATTCCACTTCGGCGAGGCCGCGATATTCGGCCGCGACCGTCTCCGGCGCGAGTCCGTCCTCGTCGGCGATGACCGCCTGATTGTTGATGAACTCGAAGCGGTCAAGCAGCCGGTCGTTGAGACCTTCCGTGATCCGTTCGATGGCGGCGCGCGAAGTGCCGGGGCGGAAACGCACGATCACTTCCGCGTCTTCCAGCCCGTCCGCCTCTTCCGAGTCGTGGTCGTGTCCGTGCGGCGCGACGACTATCTCGCGCTTCCCGAACGTCGCGGGCACACGTTCCATGCGCCGCATCTGCCCGACGAACGCCGCGAGAATGACGATTGCCACTGCCAACGCCAGGTGTCCGAAAAAATTCTGCCGGTTCATTGCCTTACCTCACTGCTTCTGCTGCGGAAAAACTTTGTGTGCGGTTTAGACGCTGTAGTTCGCGCCTTTAAAATTGAAGAGACGAATGCGATTGCGGTTGGCGCGATACTCGTAAACTTCGCCGCCCGCGTTGAGGCGTATGCGCCAGCCCGGCGTGATCATCTGCGCGCTCATTTCGCCGTCAGCGCCCGCGCCGAACGACGCATCCGGGAAATCCGCATCCTCAACCGAATCTTCTTTAATCTCATCTTCCGCCACGCCGAGTCGCCCGGCGAGATCAATTCTCGCCCTCTCCACGGCATCCTCCCTACTCATCGCCATACGCTTGGAACTCCTTCGAGGTTTCCCGGTCACGGGCGGAAAGACTCGTAACTTGCCGCGCGCGGGCTTCGACCACTCCGGCCAATCCGCCGCGCTCAAACTCGACTGCGATTCATATTCTGCGCTCACGGGGGCGGATTCGTCAAAAAATTTACGCCCGGCTCTAAAAAGGCGGATTTATAGCGAGTTCTAGCGAGTTCTAATTGAGCGTGACTCATAACTGAAGGTACTCGCCACCACGAGAAGCACAGAGTAGCGCAGGGAAAAGCGTAAGACAATTTCAAAGAAAAGCAGCAGACGTTTTCAAATTCTGAAAAAGGCAATTTCAAATTCCGAAATTTGAAATCCTCCTTATCTCTGTGCCTCTGCGGCGAGCACTGCCAGTCGCTGCCGCCCACATACCATCAAGCGACGAATACTCCCAATTCAAACCAAATCGCCGCACAGGTGTTGCAGCAAACCCGTCACGACGATGGCCGCCGTCTCCGCGCGCAGCACGCGCCCGCCGAGCGTGACGGCGTGCCACCCCGCGTCCGCCGCGCGCGCGATCTCTTCGTCGTCCCAACCGCCTTCCGCGCCCACGAGCGCGGTCACTTTCGCGGGACGCGTCCGCCACTCGCGCACGGTTTCCGCCAGCCCGCGCCCGCCCCGCTCCGTAAAAAAAAGACGCCGTTCTTCGCCGACGCCTCCTGCGCCCCCTTTGCCCGCGAGCAACGCCTCGAACGCGACGGGCGCGCAAATTTCGGGCAGCCGCGCGCGCCCCGACTGCTTGGCCGCTTCGAGCGCGAGCCGCCGCCAGCGCGCGACTCGCACGCCTGCGTCGCGCCCTTCGCGCAGACGCACGTCCGCGCGCCTGGTCTCGACGGGCACAATGCTCCACGCGCCCAACTCCGTCGCCTTCTGCACGACCGTGTCGAACTTCTCACCCTTCAACAGCGCGACGGCGAGCGTCAGGTCGAGCGGCGACTCCGGCCTCTGCGGCTCGACGCGCCCGCGCACTTCGAGCGTCGCCGTCTCCGCACGCCGGCCGCCCTCGGCCGCACCGGCGGCGACGACGCAAGCATATTCACGCCCCGCGCCGTCGAACACGAAAGCCTCGTCGCCCGCCTTGAGGCGCAGCACGCTCAGCAGGTGCAGCGCCTCCTCGCGCGCGAGCACGACGGTCGCGCCGTCGGGCGCGAACTGCTCTGGCGGAGCATAGAAACGGCGACGCGTCATAAAAGAAACGATGAAGGATGAACGCGGAACGATGAACGAAAGACGCGATGATGAGCGGTGTTTTGATTATTGATTTCATTCATCGTTCATCGTTCCGCGTTCACCGTTTTTGCTTAGACGATGATGGCGACCCATTCCCCATCGGCGACTGTTTCGGTGTCGCTCGCGCCGAGCGCGGCGAGTCGCGCGCGGACGGCGTCGGCCTGCGTGTCGAGGATGCCGGAGAGGATCAGGCGTCCGCAGGTCGCTCCCATGAGCGCGGGCAGGAGCGGCAGGATCACGTCGGCGGTCAGGTTGGCGCAGACGCAATCGAAGGACGCGCCCGTCTCCTCAATCGTGCCCGTGCGAAAATTTACTTGCGCGGCGACGCCGTTCAGGGTCGCGTTCTCGCGCGCGATCTCGACGGCTTCGGCGTCCGTGTCGCAGGCTTCGACGCGCGCGCCCGCGTGTAGTTTGGCGGCGGCGATGGCGAGTATGCCCGTGCCCGTGCCGACATCGAGGAGGCTCGCGCCCGTGAAATATTTTTCGAGCGCGACGAGACAGAGGCGCGTCGTTTCGTGTGTGCCCGTGCCGAAGGCCATGCCCGGCTCGATGCGAATACAGATGCGCCCCGGCCTGTCTTCCACTTCGCCCCACGGCGGCGCGACGACGAAGCGCGCGCCCACTTCCACCGGCCGCCAACTCTTCTTCCACTCGCCCAGCCAATCACGCGCCTCGACCTCGCGCGCCTCGATTTCTCGCACGCTCGCAGGCGGCAGCGCGTAAATCCTCAGCGCGTCGAGTACGCGCGCGCGCACCGCCTCGCGCTCCGGCCGACGGTCGAAGTATCCGGCGACCCGCACCACATCCGCCGTCTCTCCAATCGTCGCCGTCTCTGTCCCCAGCGCGCCCGCCTCCATCAACGCGTACTCCACGGCCTCGCGCGCCGCGCTCTCAAGCGTCACATCAAGTGCGTACCACATAAAAACAGTGACAAGTGACAAGTGACAGGTGACAAGTTAAAACAAAAGCATTGTCTTTAACTTGTCACCTGTCACTTGTCACTTGTCACTTCTCCTTTATTCCCATCTCGTTGAGGGCGTGTTCGCTGTTGCGCCAGTCTTCCTGAACTTTGACGAAGAGTTCGAGGTGTGCGCGGTGGCCGAGGAGGTGTTCGATGTCGTGGCGCGCCTTCGTGCCGACCTCCTTGATGCGTTCGCCCGCGCGCCCGATGATGATGGCTTTTTGCGAGGCGCGTTCGACGTAGATGATGCAGTTGATGCGCGTGAAATCTTCGCGCTCCTCGTCGAAGCGTTCGGTGACGACCGCCGTGACGTAGGGAATCTCGTCGCCGGTGGTTTGCAGAATCTTCTCGCGGACGATCTCGGCGCAGAGCGTGCGCATTGACTGGTCGGTCAATTCGTCTTCGGCGAAGAGGGCTTCCTGTTCGGGGAGGTGTTTGATGACGGCGGCCAGGAGCGTGTCAACCATGTCGCCCGTGCGCGCGGAGAGTGGCACGATCTCGCGCCAGTCATACTCGCCCGCGTACCACTGCATGAGCGGCAGCAGTTTCGCCTTGTCGTCGAGGCGGTCGGCCTTGTTCAACAAAAGCAGCGCGGGCTTCGCGGATTGTTTGACCAGATCGAGCACGAAGCGGTCGCCGTTCCCCGTCGGGACTGACGCGTCGCGCATGAGCAGCACGAGGTCAACGCCTTCGAGCGCGTCGTGGACGGCGGCCATCATGCGCCGGTTGAGCAGGTAGCCGGGCTGGTGGACGCCGGGCGTGTCAACTAAAACGATCTGCCCTTCGTCGCGCGTGATGATGCCCTGAATCTGGTGGCGCGTCGTCTGCGGCTTGTTGGAGACGGCCGCGATCTTCTCGCCGACGAGACGATTCAGCAGCGTGGACTTCCCCGCGTTCGGCCGCCCGATGAGCGCGACGTAGCCGCTCTTGTACTGTCCGTGTTCTGTCATCGAAAACTCTTAACCGTCCTGCTCGCTCCGGGAACGCGTGCGGCCTCAGGCGTTCCCATTGCGCCGTTCGCTGATGTATCGCTCGACGGTGTTGATGAGCGCATTCAAACGCTCGTCCGTATCCCGCCCGCGCTCATCGACGGCGCTCACCGATTCATTGACGGCGTTCACAGATTCACTGACGGCGTTCACAGATTCGCTGACGGCGTTCACTGATTCTCTCAATGCCTCGATCTCGCGCTCATGGAGTTCCGCAATCGCGAGAAGAGAATTGATGCCGTCTGCAGTGCGATCAACCTTTTCGGACAGACGCCCCACGGTGGCCGTGAGTTGCGCCTGCTGTTCGAGGATGAACTGCATGGTGCGCTGCATCTCTTCGTTGATCATTGCCGCCTACCCTTTCTGCTCCTGCGCCAGTTCGCCGTTGACTCTGAGGACTTCGAGCGTCATCTCGGCGGAGGCGTACATGTCCTTCACGTCGAGCCACTCTTTGACGGTGTGGATGGCGCGCATGCCCGTGCCGAAGTTTGCGCATTCGATGCCGCGCTTGTTGAAGATGTTGGCGTCG
>DATHAZ010000177.1:0-25267 GCA_035296445.1 Pyrinomonadaceae bacterium
TCAAGTCCAATTTATCGGGAGGAAACTCCTGATGGGCTTCGCGCGTCCGCGACCTAAGCGTTTAGCTGAAAAGCTACTACAGATTCGGAACGCTCTTGGTCTATCTCAAACAGACTTGTGGAGGCGTTTGGGAGTTGAGGAAGAGATTTCACAAAAGCTAATCTCAAAGTATGAATTAGACCAGAATGAGCCGCCGCTCAAAGTTCTCCTCCAATACGCACGCGTCGCGGGCGTCCACATGGAAGACATCGTTGACGACGAACTCGATGTGCCCGATAAACTCCCCGGCAACTACAGGCACGCAGGCATCAGAAGCAAGGCCGCCACACGGGGCAAGTCAAAGCGTTGACGTTTACAACAGGAGCGCGAGTCGGACAACTAACACACCCACTCCGGAGATCACTTTTTATGTACAATGTGAGAGAGCGGAGGTATCAACCGACATGAGCAACGAAGAACTGGAACGCGCGATTGAGTTTTTGTTGAAGAGTCAGGCGGCATTTGAGGCGAGTTTAGCGGCAGACCGGGAAGCTTTCAGGGAGAGACAGGCGGCATTCGAGGCGAATTTAGCGGCAGACCGGGAAGCTTTCAGGAAACATGAGGAAGCTTCCATAGCGGAACACGAAAGGATGTCGGCGAGGCAGGATCGCACGCAACGCCACCTCGACCACTTGAGCACCGTCGTGGCGCACATCGCGGAGATAACGCAGCGTAACTCGGAAGATATAGACGCTTTGGTCAAACTCGTCGGCGGGGTGATCGAACGCGGAAACGGCAAGCCGGAGAATTGAAATCGCGCGCCGCCGACAATTCCATACTCGCGCCCGCGCGTGTGTCGTCCGCGCGGGCGCGAGTTCTCCGTTATCACGTCCTCTCCTGAAGAATCAATTACAGCATGACTATCGCCGAATTCGTCGCCAAGTGGCGCAAGGTTGAACTCACCGAACGCTCGGCCTCGCAGCAACATTTCCTCGACCTCTGCGAAGTGTTCGGGCATCCGAAACCCGCCGAGGCCGATGCGGCGGGCGAGTGGTTCACGTTCGAGCGCGGGGCGACGAAGCAGGAGGGCGGGCGCGGCTGGGCCGACGTGTGGAAACGCGATTTCTTCGGCTGGGAGTACAAGGGCAAGCACAAGGATTTGCGCGCCGCTTACACGCAACTGCTGCAATACCGCGAGGCGTTGGAAAACCCGCCGCTCCTGGTCGTGTGCGACATGGAGCGTATCCGCATCCACACCAACTTCACGGCCACCGTCAACAAGGTTTACGAAATTCCGCTCGCGGAGATGGACGCGCCGCGCAACATCGAAATTATGCGCTGGCTCTTTCACGAGCCGGAGCGTCTGCGCCCCGGCACGACGAGCGAGGACATCACGGCGGAGGTGGCCGAACGGCTGGCGGGCGTGGCGCAGAGTCTGCGCGGGCGCGGCCTCGATCCGATGGAGGTGGCGCGGTTTCTGGATCGCATCGTGTTCTGCCTGTTCGCCGAAGACGTGGGCCTGTTGCCGCGCCAACTCTTCAGCCAGATCGTCGGGAAGGCGCGCGACGCCGCGCACTTCGCCAAGCTGATCGGCCAACTCTTCGACGCGATGCAGACGGGCGGCGACTTCGGCCTCGAAACCATACGCCATTTCAACGGCAACCTCTTCACCGACAGCCCCGTGCTGCTGTTGACGGATGAAGAGATCAGGCACGTGCAGGCGGCGGCGCGTCTGGACTGGGCGGCGGTTGACCCTTCGGTCTTCGGAACGTTGTTCGAGCGTGGGCTTGACCCGGCGAAACGCGCGCAGTTGGGCGCGCAATACACGAGCCGCGCCGACATCGAAACTTTGATCGATCCGGTCGTCGTCGCGCCGCTCCGGCGCGAGTGGGCGGACGTGCGCGGCGCGATTGAAAACTTGCTGGCGACGGGCAAAGCGAAGCCGACGGGACGTGAGAAGCCGCCGACGAAAGAGGCGCTCAATCGCGCGCACCGCGAGGCGCGCGGGCTGCTCCGGCAGTTTCACGAACGGCTCGCGGAGGTGCGCGTCTTAGACCCGGCCTGCGGTTCGGGCAACTTCCTCTACGTCACTTTGCAGAAATTGAAAGACCTCGAAAAAGAGGTGCTCATCTTTGCGGGCGACCGTGAGTTGGGCAACTTCCTCCCGCTCGTCGGGCCGTGGCAGTTCTACGGCATCGAGATCAACCCCTACGCTTTCGAGTTGGCGCAGACGACCGTCTGGATCGGCTACCTTCAATGGGTGACGGCCAACGGCTTCGGCACGCAGGGCGACCCCATCCTGCGCCGCATGGACAACTTCCGCAACATGGACGCCATCCTCGACACGACGAGTGACCCCGCCCACCCGCGCGAACCCGACTGGCCTGCCGTTGATTTCATCGTCGGCAACCCGCCCTTTCTCGGCGACAAGAAGATGCGCGGCGAACTCGGCGACGAATACGTCGAAGCCTTGCGGCAACTTTACAAGGGGCGAGTTTCGGGCGGTGCTGACCTTGTAGTTTACTGGCTGGAAAAGGCGCGGAAGCAGATCAAAGAAGGGAAGTGCAAACGCGCGGGATTGATTGCAACGCAAGGCATACGCGGCGGCAGAAATCGGGAAGTGCTCGACCGCATAAAAGAGTCAGGCGACATCTTTTTCGCCGTAGCTGATCGAAACTGGATTCTCAATGGGGCAACTGTTCATGTAAGCATGGTTGGTTTTGACGCTGGAGAGGATAAGACACGCTTGCTCGATGGGCAAATAGCAGAAACGATTCACAGTAATCTTTCTGGCGGAAGTATTGAAATTTCAGACGTAACCCAAGCAAAACCTCTGACTGAAAATGCAGACCTCTGCTTTTTGGGTGTTATGAAGGCAGGCGCGTTCGACATCTCAGAGGCCGCTGCGCTTGAGATGGCAAAGTCGCCCAATCCTCATGGCAAGCCTAACAGTGATGTGCTGCGCCCTCGTCTTACTGCGCGCGACATTCTTCAGCGCGGAGATGTTGGATGGATAATTGATTTCGGCTGCGACGGTCAACCAAACGAAGCAGCAAGTTTTGAAATGCCGTGGGAGTATCTTGAGCGTTTTGTAAAACCTGAAAGACTAAAGAACAGACGCAAGCGATTAGCAACGCACTGGTGGTTGCACGGCGAGTGTCGTCCTGGATTGCGGCGCGCTCTTACAGGCCGCTCACGTTTTATCGTGACACCGGAAGTTTCAAAGCATCGAATCTTCGTTTGGCTTGATGATGTGTATCTTGCAGACCATCAAACGCGCGCCTTCGCGCGTGATGATGATTACTTTTTTGGCGTTCTCCATTCCCGCACTCACGAAGTCTGGGCTAGAGCTAAAGGCACGCAACTCCGCGAAGTAGAAAGTGGATTCCGTTACACGCCGACCACGTGCTTCGAGACGTTCCCGTTCCCCGAACCGACGCCCGCGCAGGAGGAGGCCATCGCGGAAGCGGCGCGCGAACTCGACGCCTTGCGCCAGCGTTGGCTCAACCCGCCCGAATGGACGCGCGAAGAGGTGCTGGAGTTTCCCGGCTCGGCGGGCGGCCCGTGGGCGCGCTACGTCCACGACGCGGACGAGCACGGCGTCGGCACGGTGCGCTACCCGCGCGTCGTCGCGCGCGACGACGCACGCGCCGCCGAACTCGCCAAACGTACCCTCACCAACCTCTACAACCAACGCCCCGCGTGGCTCGACCTCGCCCACCGCAAACTCGACGCCGCCGTCTCGGCCGCCTATGGCTGGGAAGTTGACCTGGCCGACGAAGAGATTCTCGCGCGCCTGCTCGCGCTCAATCTGCAACGCGCCGTGTGAGCGAAGAAGAATTGATTCATTGGTTCACTGAGTCAATGAAGAGATTAAAGATTGAATCAATGGATCGATGAATCAATGAATCAATATTTCCGCCTCGTTTATTCGATTGATTTGATCATCAGGAGGCCGTCGCCGCCGTTGGAGTAGTAGCGTGGGAGGCGTTGGGTGACGGTGTAGCCGAGGCTGCGGTAGAGGCTCTGCGCGCCGCTGTTGACGGAGCGCACTTCGAGGCGGATGGTGCGCGCCTGGCGGCGGCGGAAACTCTCTTCGACGCGCATGAGCATGCGTTCGGCGATGCGCCGGCGGCGGTGTTCGGGGGCGACGCCGAGCGTCGTGATGTGGCCGGTGTGCTGCGGTTCGACCAGCCCGACGATGAAGCCGACCATCTGGCCGTCGGGCGTGACGGCGCGGTAGGCGACCGATTCGGGCGAGGTCAGCAGGTACTCGAAGGTGTCGCGGCTGTAGGCTTCGCCGTCCACGAAGCAGCGTTGGTCGAGTCGCCAGCATTCGTCGAGTTGGGAGATGGTGAGCGGGCGGATGTCGTAACGCTCCTCCGGGAGCGAGGGGGCTGCTTCCTCGGGCGCGCCGTCGGTTGCCGCCTGCGGCGCGGCGCGGTTCTGCCCGCCGCCGTTTGAGGCCGCCTCTTCCTGCGTCGAAAACAGGCGCGAGCGAATTTTTTTCAGCACAGCCATAAGAAAACAGTGACCAGTGACAAGTGACAGGTGACGAGTTAAAACCGCGTGCCCGTCAAGCGTGATTTTATCTTGTCACCTGTCACTTGTCACTGGTCACTTAAAAAATGAGCATGCAATCGCCGTAGCTGTAGAAACGGTAACGGGCGGCGACGGCGTGGCGGTAGGCCGCGAGCGTGAGTTCGCGCCCGGCGAAGGAGGCGACGAGGACGAGCAGGGAAGAGCGCGGGAGGTGGAAGTTTGTGACGAGCGCGTCCACGAGTTTGAATTTGTAGCCGGGCGTGATGGTGAGGGCGGTGGAGCGCGCGCCGTGCGCGAGTCGCCCGGTGCGTTCGTCCGCGGCCGATTCGAGGGCGCGCACGGTGGTCGTGCCGACGGCGATGATGCGCGCCCCGCGCGCGCGCGCTTCGTCGAGCGCGGCGGCGGCCTCCGGCGTGATCTCGTAACGCTCGGCGGCGACCCGGTGCTCGCGCAGGTCGCTCGCGCGCACGGGCGCGAACGTGCCATAACCGACGTGCAGCGTGATCTCGGTGACGGAGACGCCGCGCGCGCGCAGGTGTTCCAGTGTGCGGGGCGTGAAGTGGAGTCCGGCGGTCGGGGCTGCGATTGCGCCGCGACGTTCGGCGTAGACCGTCTGGTAGCGTTCGCGGTCTTCGGCCTGCCGCGCCCGTGTCGCCTCCGCCGCATCCGTCTCCGTCGCGCGTTTGATGTAAGGCGGCAGGGGCACGCGGCCGAACTCTTCGAGCAGCGCGTCGAAATCGCCCGCGCAGTCGAACCTGACGGTGCGGCGGCCGTCGTCGCCCGCGTCAATGATTTCGGCGCGCAGTCTGCCGTCGCCGAAAGATACTTGTTGGCCGCGCGCGAGACGGCGCGCGGGGCGTGCGAGGGCGTCCCACACGCGCGCCTCGCGCTCCTCGATGAGAAATAGTTCGACCTGACCGCCCGAAGGTTCGCGCCGCCCGACGAGGCGCGCCGGGAAGACGCGCGTGTTGTTGACGACGAGTTGATCGCCCTCGCGCAACTCGGCGGGCAACTCCGCGAACGAACCGTCGCGCCACGTCGCCCGCGCGCGATCCAGTACAAGCATACGCGAAGCGTCGCGCTCGGCGAGCGGCGCTTGCGCGATCAACTCTTCGGGCAGTTCGTAATCGAATTCGGAAATCAGCATGTCGTCAGCCGGGGAGGTAAAACAAAGGCGTTCACCACAGAGGCACAGGGAACGCGGATGGCAGAGGAAGGCATTAGACAATTTGAGATTTCAATTAGACAATTTGAGATTTCAAATTGTTAATCTCCCTGTCCACTCGTGCTTAATGCCTCGCCCGACACCCGACGGCAATCTATGACATCGGCACGGCGGGCGTGTCCATCTCACGCGCGACCACCTCTTCGTGCGCCGTCGAGTGCTCCTGATGGAAGACGACGGAGAGTTGCGCGCCGAACAGGAGGATGAGGCTCGACACGTAGCTCCACGTAAGCACGGCGACGACCGCGCCGACCGAGCCGTAAATCTGATCATAGTGAAAATAGTGCAGGCTCGACGCGAAGATGTACTTCGCCGCCTCCCACAACAGCCCGGCCACGACCGCGCCGGGGACGGAATCGCGCAACTCGACGCGCCCGCTCGGCATGAAGCGATAGACGAGCGTGAAGAGCGCGACCGTCACGGCGATGCTCACCGTGGCGAAGATGACCTGCCAGAAAGCGTTGCCGACGAGGGCGAGGATCGTCACGCGTTGCAGCACGCGCAGGGGGAGGCGTTCGGCCAACTCTTTGAGCGCGACGAGCAGGTAAGTAATGATGATCGAGACGATGAGCAGCACGCCGACGCCGCCCATCATGCCGAGGGTGAGTCCGCGCCCGTGCAGAAAGGCGCGCGGCTTCGTGCCCCACAGGCGGTTGATGGCGCGCTCCATCACGTTGAAGACCCAGGAGCCTGCCCACAGCGTGACGATGATGCAGGTGATGATGACGCTCGTGCCGACGTTCTCCAGCGAGCGGACGGTCGTGCGCAGGAAATCGCGCGAGCCGGGATAGGCTTCCACGGCGCGCGTCAGCATCTCGCTGCCCACGCCGAAGTAGTTGCTCAGCGCGAGCAGCACGAGGAGCATGGGGAAGAGAGTGAGCAGCCCGAAGTAGCTCATGGCGGCGGCGGGCGTGAACAGATCGTTTTCGTGGAACTGATGAAACGAGTGGCCGAAGATGTTCATCCACGGCGCGGCGTTGCGCACGCCGAAGTGTTGGCGGGTGTATGAGCGAAGTCGTTTCATAACACTACTGCGGCGTGCGCGCTATTGCACGCCGAACAGTCCCGGACTCTCCGGCAGACGGCTCAGCCCGAAGTGCTCGTAGGCGAGACGCGTCGCCATGCGCCCGCGCGGGGTGCGGTTAAGGAAACCGATCTGGATCAGGTAAGGCTCGATGATCTCCTCGATGGAATCTTTCTCCTCGTGGAGAGAAGCCGAGATCGTGCCCAGCCCGACGGGGCCGCCGCTGAACTTTTCGATGATCGTCAGCAGCAGCTTGCGATCAACTTCGTCCAGCCCGTAAGTGTCAACTTCCATGCGGTTGAGCGCGTCGTGCGCGATCTCCTGCGTGATGCGCCCCTCATAGTCAACCTCGGCGAAGTCGCGCACGCGGCGGAGCAGGCGGTTGGCGATGCGCGGCGTGCCGCGCGCCCGCCGCGCGATCTCGCGCGCGCCGCCCTCGTCAATCTCCGTGCGGAGTATGTCGGCGGAGCGGCGCACGATCAGTTCCAACTCTTCGTGCTTGTAAAAATCGAGATTGAAGACGATGCCGAAACGGCCGCGCAAAGGGGCGGTGATGAGACCGGCGCGAGTGGTCGCACCGACGAGCGTGAACTTCGGGAGGTCTAATTTGATGGAGCGTGCGGCCGTGCCCTGCCCGATCATGATGTCTAACTGGTAATCCTCCATCGCCGGATATAAGACTTCCTCGATGGCGGGGTTGAGGCGGTGAATCTCGTCTATGAAGAGCACGTCGCCTTCCTGCAAGTTGGTCAGGAGCGCGGCGAGGTCGCCCGCCTTTTCGATGACGGGGCCGGCGGTCGAACGCAGTTCCGCGCCCATCTCGTTGGCGACGATGTTGGCGAGCGTCGTCTTCCCCAGGCCCGGCGGCCCGGTCAGAAGCACGTGATCCAGAGCCTCGCGCCGCATCGTCGCCGCGCGGATGAAGATGCGCAGATTCTCCGTCGCCTTGCGCTGCCCGATGTACTCCGAGAGGCGCGCCGGGCGCAGCGACAACTCGAACTGCGACTCCTCATCAGTCGCGGCAGACAAGCGGACGCTGGCTGGTTCGAGTTCGTCAGACATAAAAGCGGAGGTCAGAGGTTAGAGGTTAGAGGTTAGTAACATCAGGTCTTGTTTTCTTTAACTGATCTCTGACCTCTAACCTCTGACCTCTGTTTTGTTCATCCTTTCGAGAGCGATTTCAGGCTGCGGCGCAAAAGCACTTCGACCGAGAGGTCGCCGCCTTCGTGCATCGCCTGGTTGACGACTTTCTCGGCGGCGGCGCGCTGGTAGCCGAGGTTCGTGAGCGCGGAGAGCGTGTCTTCGCGCAAGGTGTCTTCGCTCGGCGCAGCCCCGGCGTCGCGGGCGGCAAGTTGCTCTTCGAGCGCAGGGTGCGAGAGCGTCGTCATCTTGTCGCGCAGTTCGATGACGAGGCGTTCGGCGGTCTTCTTGCCGAGGCCGGGGATCGAGGTCAGGCGCGCTAGATTGTTCGAGCGGATCGCGGCGATGATCTCGTCGGCGTTCATGCCGGAAAGCATGGCGATGGCGGACTTCGGCCCGATGCCGCTGACGGAGATAAGCATGGTAAAGAGTTCGCGTTCGCGCGCCGTTTTGAAGCCGAAGAGTTGGAGGGCTTCCTCGCGGACGTGCGTGTAGATGCGCAAAGCGATCTGCGCGCCCGGCTCTTCCATGTCGTAAAAAATCGAGACCGGGATGGTCACTTCGTAACCGACGCCGCCCACGTCCAAAATCACACTCGTGGCCTGTTTTGCGAGTAGAGTTCCTGATAAATGTGCGATCATTCTTCGTTCGTATTTCTGCCGAGAGAAGAGATTTCGGGAGCGTCTCCGGGTGCCGGAAGATTGTAGTTGAAGCGGGAGGCGACGGCAACGAACGAAAAGCCGTGAATGGTAAATGGTGAATGGTAAATGGTAAATGGAGAAAACCTGTCTTCTTCTATTCACCATTTACTATTCGCCATTTACTTCTTTGAAACTATTCACGATTGACGATTGACGATTCACGGCTTTTTATCCTCTTTGGGTTGCGCGCCCCGCTCGCGTTATACTGGCGGTGGAAGAAGAGGCAACTTCATGAAGTCGGAGAAAATTTCCGAGCTGACGACGAACCGTTTGAGCGTCTACCTGCGCTGCCTGAACAAACTGGCCGCCGCCGGGATCAAGACCGTCTCCTCGCGCGCGCTCGCCGAGCAGTTCAACCTGAACTCGGCGCAGATCAGAAAAGACCTCGCCTACTTCGGCGAGTTCGGCACGCGCGGCGTCGGCTACACGGTTGACGACCTGCGCGCGCACATCACGAACATTCTGGGTCTCAACGCCGAGCATCGTCTCGGCATCGTCGGCGCGGGACATCTCGGAACCGCGCTCGCCAACTATAACGGCTTCACCGCGTCGAACTTCGCCGTCGTCGCGCTTTTCGACAACGACCGCGAACGCATCGGCCAGACGGTCGGCGACGCGCAAATTAAGATTTACGACGTGCGCCACATCGCGCGCGTAGTGCGCGCCGAGCGCATAGACGTGGCCGTCATCGCCGTGCCCGCACGCGCCGCGCAGAGGGTTCTGAACCAGGTGATGTCGGCGGGCATCAAGGCCGTCTTGAATTTCGCGCCCGCGCGCCTGCAAAAGCGCCCCGACGTGAGATTGAAGACGGTTGATTTGACCATCTCGCTCGAAACGCTCTCGTACTACCTCGCCCGCCCGCCCGCGACGAGCACGACGAACCCGCGTGAGAGCCTGCTGTCCTTCGAGGAACTCACGCAACGCGAAGAGAATGAGCTTTAAAGTGTACTGCCGCCGTTAAGGAGTAATTTATGATGTCCGTTCTGAAAAGAGTTTTGCCGTTTATCCTGACGCTGCTCGTCGGCGTTATCGTGGGTGGTGGTTTGAAGCGCGCCGACCGCGCGGCTATGCCGGGAGGCGAGGTGACATCGTGCAAGATGCGCCAGCGGCAGGTGATGCTCGCGCCCCCGCCGCCAGCGCCGCCGGCGCCGCCGTCGCTGCCACCGTCCTTTGACCGCGATGTCTTCACGCCCGCAGACGTGACGCGCAAGGTTTTTATTAGCCACAAGCCCCACCCCCTCTACACTGCCGAAGCCCGCCGCAACAACGTGACGGGCACTGTCAGGCTGCGGGTGGTGCTTGCGGCCGACGGGACGGTGCGCGACATCACGCCGCTCACCACCCTGCCCGACGGCTTGACCGAACAGGCCATGGCGGCGGCGCGCAAGATAGAATTCACGCCCGCCTCGAAAGACGGACGCGCCGTTTCGCAGTATGTGACCGTCGAGTACAACTTCAATATCTATTAAGTTGCACGTCAGGAAAAGCGATGGATGAGCGAACGGCGCGGCGCGAGATCGTGCGCGTCGGCCAGTTGTTGTACGAGCGCAGTTACGTCGTCTCTTCGGACGGCAACGTGAGCGTGCGTCTCGACGACGGGCGCATCCTCGCCACGCCGACGCAGACCAACAAGGGGCGCATGACCGAAGACTCGCTCGCGCTGACGGACATCGAGGGCCACCCCTTGAACGAACGCAAGGCTTCGAGCGAACTGGCGATGCACCTGCTCATCTACCGCGAGCGGCCTGAGATCAACGCCGTCTGCCACGCGCACCCTCCGCACGGCTCGGCCTTCGCCGTCGCCGGGCTGGCGATTGATCAGCCGATACTGTCCGAGGTGATTTTGACTCTGGGGTGCGTGCCGCTCGCCGAATACGGCACGCCCTCGACCGACGAGTTGACCGAAGCGATGCTCCCTTTAGTCCGGCATCACAACGCGCTCCTGATGGCGAACCACGGCGCGGTCGCCTACGGCGAAGACGTGTGGCAGGCGTTCGACCGTCTGGAGACGCTGGAGCACACGGCCAAGATCGCCATCCTCGCGCGCTCGCTCGGCGGCGCGAGCAATCTCCCGCCCGACGCGATTGAGAAATTGATCCGCGTCCGCGAAAAGGCCGGCTACCTCGACGAGCGCGCGCGTTGCCAATCCTGCGGCTACCTCGAAGAGACGCAGATCACCTGCGCGACGGGCGAACGCCCGAACGCCAAGCCCACACACGCCGCGAACGGCGCGACGGCAAACGGCAAGATAAGCTTGACGCGCGACGAACTCGTGCAACTGCTGACCGAAGCCGCACAGTTGCGGGGGCAGTGAGTTGACAGGGGGCGAGCGATGTTGGATGGTGAGTTTACTAAGTTTATGTTGTTCAGCTTGATTTCAATGTAAGGAGCAGACGAATGGCACAGGAAGCACTCGGAATGGTCGAGACGAAGGGTCTCGTGGCGATGATCGAGGCGGCGGACGCGATGGTGAAGGCCGCGAACGTCACGCTCGTCGGTTACGAAAAGATCGGCGCGGGGTTCGTGACGGCAATCGTGCGCGGCGACGTGGCGGCGGTGAAGGCCGCGACGGACGCGGGCGCGGCGGCGGCGCGGCGCGTCGGCGAACTCGTCAGCGTCCACGTGATCCCACGCCCGCACGGCAGCGTTGACGATGCCTTGCCCGTCGGAAACGATAATTAGTAAATCGTGAATAGTGAATGGTAAATGGTGGAAAGTTACTGTTTGCCTTTCACCATTTACCATTGACCATTGACCAGTCACCAAACGAATGATTATCGCGCGCATACTCGGCACGGTGGTCGCGACGCAGAAGGATGAACGGCTCAAGGGTAAGAAACTCTTGATCGTGCGCCCGCTGAACCTCGACGGGTCGGACACGAGCGGTTTCGTGGTTGCCGTGGACACGGTGGGCGCGGGGTTCCACGAGCGCGTGCTGGTCGTCGCCGGTTCGAGCGCGCGCCTCGCCGAAGGCATGAAGGACGCGCCCGTGGACGCCGCCATCGTGGGCGTGATTGACACGGTGGATTACGTCAATGATTGAAAAGCTGTTAGCTATTAGCTGTTAGCTGTTAGCTTAAAGACCGGAGGCGGGCGCGCCGCGCAACGACATGCGACTGCTGTGCGATGGCGCGATGTTTGTGCGGATAGTTGAAGGCTGATGGCCGGATCAATGTTTTAGCTAACAGCTAACCGCTAACAGCTTCTTATGCAACTGGCGCGCGTCATCGGGACGGTCGTGGCGACCGTGAAGAACGATTCTTTGGAAGGGCGCAAGCTGCTCGTCGTCCAGTCGCTCAACGCGCGGCTCGAACCGCAGGGCGCGCCGCTCGTCGCGCTCGACGCCATCGGCGCGGGCACGGGTGAATTGGTCATGTGGTGTCGGGGTAAGGAGGCGAGTTTCCCCTTCCGGCGTGAAGACACGCCGACCGACTGCACCATTATCGCCATCGTGGATTCGGACGCGCATGTCACCCGAGGAGGACGCTAGACAGCACGATGATTCTCGCGCGAGTGATCGGGAACGTGGTGGCGACGCAGAAGAACGAGCGTTACGCGAACGCGCGCGTGATGTTGTGCCAGCCCGTGAGTCTCGAAGGAGAAGAGATCGGCGCGACCTTAATCGCGCTCGACTCGGTTGATTCGGGCGTCGGCGACACGGTGCTCATCGTGCAGGAAGGTTGGGGCGCGTCCACGGCGGCGACGAAAGAAGCGGGCGCGGCCATTGATTCGGCCATCGTGGGCGTTGTGGATTACATAGATTTGCTGGCCGAAGAGAAGACAGGAATGAGACGTTGAGCGCGAAAGAGCAAGACCCGGTTCGTTCGCTGGCAGAGCGCATCGCCGGCCGCCTCGCGAAAGACGGCGCGCCCGAAAGCCCCGCGCCTCACGCGCGGCGAGACTCTGCGGGCGCGAACGTCGGCGACGAGCTGGCCGCGCTGCGTGCTTCGATTTCCGAGATCGGGCAGCGGCTCACGCAGATCGAATCACACGTCGTCAACGGGAAAGACGCGCCGCGCCAGCAGCCCGCCCGCCCCGCCCCGGCGCGCGAACAACAGCAGCAGCCGTCTCAAGTTCGTTCATCGCCGCGCGACGACGCTCCTTCGCAAGCTGCCGGCAACCCGCAGCACTGGCTGAGCGGCACATACGTCCCGGCGGTGCATCCGAGCGACGAGCGTTTCGGCATTGACGAGGCCGTGTCGGAGTTGGTCGAGTTTTTCGAGCGCGAGAAGGTGTGCAACGTCGAACCGGGTGGCAAGCCCTGCGATCATTGCGGCATGTGCAGCTCGCGCGGGTTCTGAAGTTCCGAAAACGTCAACGACTCGGTCGTGTTGTTGATGAAAAAAACCGCAGGCCGCTTTCAATGTGAAAGCGGCCTGCGGTTTTTGCTCGTGCGCTCCTGATAAAGATGCGCGGTCGCGCGTATCCGCCCTACTTGGTGCTGTCCTGATTGCGACGCATCGTGTTCGGGTCGAAGCGCGGAGCCTGTCGCGCGCCCTCTTCGGCCTTGAAGTAAGGCTCTTCTTTGAAGCCGTAGAGTTTGGCCGCGAGCACGGTCGGGAAGCTGCCGCGCGTCGTGTTGTAGTCCTGCGCCGCCGCCGTGTAGTCGTTGCGCGAAGTCGCCAGGCGGTTCTCCGTCCCCGTCAGTTCGTCCTGCAACTTCAAAAAGTTCTGGTTCGATTGCAACACGGGGTAGTTCTCTTGCAGCGAGAGCAACCGGCCGATGGTTCCGCCGAAACTGTTGTTGGCGGCGATGATCGCTTCCTTCTGTTCCGGCGATTTGTCGCCGCCCTCGCCCTGCGGTTGCGCGGCTGTCGCGTTCAACAGGCGCGAACGCGCCTCCGCAATCTGCCCGAACACCTCCTGCTCCTGCACGCCCGCCGACTGCGCCGCCGCCACGAGGTTCGGGATCAAATCCGCGCGCCGCTGCAACTGGTTTTCCACGCCCGCCCACTTAGCCCTGACGTTCTGCTGCTTTGATTGCAGTGTATTGTAGCCGCACCCGCTGGCCGTCATTGATACAAAGACCACGAAGGCCAACATCAAAAATCTTCTCTTATTCATTACACTCTCCTTATTCAATTGAAAAATAGACAGACCGGAGATCGGCAACAGGCAACTTTTGATCCCCTATTTCTTCGCGCCCAATCTCAACTCATCTACCGCCTCGGTGACGATCTCGATCTGCGCCAGATACGAGGCGAACAACTCGTGTGCCTCGGCGTCCGACGCGGCCTGCGCGCCCGTCTCGCGCAGGGCGAAGATGCGCTCGAACGGATCGGGGTTCAACCCGAAATGTTTAACCGCCGCGCGCACGCAATCATGCTTCAAGATGGGCGGCTCTTTGATGCCGTGCAGCATCAGCGCGGGCGCGAACAGCACGGCGAAGCTCGTCAAACTCTCGCCCATCAAATCGGTCAACTTCTCGACCGAAACCGACGCCGGGATGTAGAGCCGTCGCAGTTGAATCAACTTGCTACGCAACTCATACTCTGTCTGGTGACGCAGGTTGTGATCATGTATTACGAGATCGGCGAACGGATCGTTTCCGTAGAGCACGACGCGCGCTCGCTGCATCTGGTGAAACTCAATCGGAAAAACGTCGGCCGCGTCGCGCAACTCTTCCGTCGTGAAATAGACCGGCAGCGGATGTCCCAGACGCCGCCATTCGCGCAAAGGGGCCTGCGCCTGTCGCAACTCCTCGGGTGTGATGCGCACGAGCGCGATCAGCAGGTTATAGTCGGAACTCTGATCAATATGATCGCCCGCCGCCGCCGACCCGTACAAGACCACCGACGCGAGGTTCTCGCCGTGCGTCGTGCGCAGGTCGCCGATCAAATGATTGAAAGCCTCTTGCGCTACCTTGTTAGCCATCAGCACTCCTCAACTAAACGATGAACGCAAAACGATGAACGATGAATAAAAGAGATCGGCCGGAAAGTTTTTAATTCATCATTCCGCGTTCATCCTTCATCGTTTCCTCACCAACTGCCGCCCGAGCCGCCTCCGCCGAAACTTCCGCCGCCGCCAAAACCCCCGAAGCCGCCACCGCCTCCGCCGCCTCCACCGCCGCCGAAACTACCGCCGCCCCAGCCGCTCGAACCGCGACTGCTGCCGCTACTGAGAAGCGAGTTGAGCAGCAACATGCTCAGGCATCCGCTCCCGCCGCCACCGCCTCGCCCGCGACTCGACAGGAAAAATATAATGACGCCGAGGATGATTAACCCCAGGCAGCACGGCGACAAACCGCGGCTTCCGCGTGTGCTCCGGCGCGTCTGCGCCGCCGGACGATAAGCCCTACTCTGATCAATGCCTTCCAGACTGAAGCCGCGTTTCTCCGCGAGCGTCGCGACGTAGGTCTCGACCGTGTCGGAGATGCCGCGCGAATAGTCGCCCGCCTTGAAGGGCGGCACGAGGCGCGCGCGTTGAATCTGCCCGGAAAGACTATCGGTGATGTCGCCTTCCAGATGGCGGCTGATCTGCGTGAAATATTTCCGGTCGTTGATCGCCACGAGCATCAACAGCCCCTTGCTCTCGTCCTCTTTCGCGCCGATGCCCCAGCCGCGCGCCACGGCCAGCGAGTAGTCGAAAATGTCCTGCTCGCCCGTCGTCGGCACGGTTACAACCGCAAACTCGATGTCGCCCACCGTCTTCAAGTTCGTCAGAATAGTTTCCAGACGCTCTTCGGCCGCCGGTTCGATGACATTGGCGAAATCGTTGACGTAACCGGTCGGCTTAGGGAGCGGCGAGGCGGTCTTCTGAGCGCGCGCCGTATCAATGCCGTTTGACAGGCAGAGAAGCGCGAAAACTAATAGAGCGGGAAATGTTCGTCGGGTTCGCATGGGATGGACTGATAATACAAGGCGCAAGGCAAAAGGTAAAAGCCAAAAACGAGCGTCGCGCATCGGAGCGGTGGCCTGACCGATTCGACCCGTCCTTTCGCTTCGCCTCAACCTTCCAACAGCCTGTGGAAAAGGTAAAAGAGCGCGACGCCCGCGAAGACCACAATCGAGACGAGCGGATTCTTCCGCTCCATGTGATTGACCTCCGGGATAAGGTCGCTCGCCGCCACATAGAGCGTCACGCCCGCCGAAAAGGGCAGGGCGTACATTACCGCGACGCTCAGGCGCGCTTGCAGCAACGCCACGCAAAGCACGCCGCCGAGCGTGGCCGCCCCGATGATGAGCGTCGCAAAGAGCGCACGGCGCGGCGAACGACCCGAGGCCAGCATGATTGACGCGGCCGTAAACCCTTCCGGCACTTTGTGTAGCAGGACGGCGACGAAGACGAGCAGCCCCGCCTTGAAATTCACCAGAAAAGCCGCGGCTACGGAAACCCCATCGAAAAAAGTGTGGATGGAGAGGCCGGCGATGGCCGTGTAGGCGGCTTTCGGCTGGAGCATCGCCTCCGTGTGCGTCTCCTCACCGAAGTGAAAATGGGGCGCGATGGTGTGTTCGAAAAGATGGATCAGTAAATACCCGAGCAGCAAAAGAGTCATCGCCCCGGCCACGGCGTGATTTATCTCCTCAGCCCCCTCGCCCCACAAGCGCACGACTTCCGGCAGAATCTCCAGGAAAATTGCGGCCAGCATGAAGCCCGCCCCGAGCGCGATCAGGTAACGCAGGATGTGCGCGTCGCGCAGTGTGGTGCGCGGGCGGGTGAGCAAAAGGCCGCCGAGAACGTTGGCAAGCGCCACGAGCGCGCCGAAAAAGAGAAGTCCGCCGAAACTAATCATGCAGAAACGTCGCAGTCAGGTGGTAACTCTGGATGTCGGATTACGGCGCGCAACTATACAGGATGGAGTGTGAAAGTGACAGGCGGGATTTTAAGCAGTCGAGACCTGTCAGCACCTTTTTGACCTGCTGCTTAAGCACTTGAGTCGCCCAAGGCGTCCTGATTACACCAAATGGTGCTTAAAATTATCTGTTCGACAATGTTTTTGGTCTTGACAGTGTTCGGTAATGGAGCGTAGTATTCGCGTCGAGTGGGAAAAAGTGGCTAGAAGTGGACTCTCCAGAGCATGTTGGCGTAAACGGTTTAAGTTATACTTTAACTTTTAAGCAATTCTCGCCCCAGCCGAACGCCGAAGCCCTATGTTAAGAGGAAATTACACGGCGCGCATAGATGCCAAAGGGAGACTCAAAGTGCCGACCACTTTCCGCCGCCACCTACAGGAAACTCATGGTGCGGAAGTTTATGTGACCAGTTTAACAGGTGAGAGCGTGCGCATTTACCCTCTGGCCGAATGGGAAAGCATCGAACAGCGGCTCGCGCTGCTGCCCTCGATGGACACGGCGCGACGCAAGTTTCTGGATCGAACGAACTATTACGGGCAACAGGCGGCCATAGACGGCCAGGGGCGCGTGCTCATCCATCCCCTGCTCAGGAAAAGTGCCAGCGTGATGGGCGAGGTGGCCGTGCTCGGCTATTTGAATTATCTGGAGGTCTGGGAACTGGAGCGATTTCAGCAACGCCTGCTCTCAGACCCCTACACCGAAGAGGACGAGGCCGCCATCGCGCGCCTCGGAATTTGAGGGAAAGTGACGAGTGACGAGTGACGAGCGACAAGTTAAAAATCAAAACTTGCCCTAACGACACTTGCTCTAACTCGTCACTCGTCACTCGTCACTGGTCACTGTTTTTCAGGTCTTTGAACGACTTCACGGGGCGATGGTGATGTTTGCATCAGGTGGGGGGCCGGATGCGCCCCATCGTCCCGTGTTGCTGGCAGAATCGGTCGGCTACCTCGCGCCGGAACGCGGCGGGCTGTTCGTGGACGCGACGCTCGGCCTCGGCGGCCACAGCGAAGCATTGCTCGAAGCCTCCCCGTTGGTTCGCGTCCTCGGTATTGATCGAGACCCGGAAGCTTTGCAGTTTGCGCGGGCGCGCCTCGCCGGGTTCGGCGAACGCTTCCGCGCCGTGCATGCGAACTTCAAAGAGATCGCGGGCGCGTTGAAAGACGCGGGCGAGCGAGAAGTGAGCGGGGTCTTGGCCGACCTCGGCGTGTCGTCGCTACAGTTCGACGCGGCGGAGCGGGGCTTCAGTTTTCGTCAGGACGCGCCGCTCGACATGCGTATGAACGCGCGCGGCGACGAGGAGACGGCGGCCGAACTGCTCGCGCGACTGCCGGAAGAGGAGATCGCGCGCATTATCTTTGAATACGGCGAGGAGCGTAAGTCGCGTAAGATCGCACGCTGGATCGTCGAGCGGCGCGAGGAAGGGCAGCCGATTGAAACGACCGAAGAGTTGGCCGCACTGGTCGCGCGCGCCGTCGGCTACAAGCGCACTGACCGTATTCACCCGGCGACGCGCACGTTTCAGGCATTGCGCATCGCGGTCAATCACGAACTCGAAGGGCTGGAAGCATTCCTGGAAGCCTCCGTTGATCTTTTACAACCGTCCGGCCGTCTGGTCGTCATCAGTTTTCACTCGCTCGAAGATCGCATTGTGAAGCGTGCGTTGCGCCGTCTGGCGGGACAATGTGAATGTGATCGGCGTCTCCCCGTCTGCGCGTGCGGCGCACGCCGCGCCGTCGAAATACTGACCCGGCGACCTGTTACCCCCACTGACGCGGAACTGGACGACAACCCCCGCGCGCGCAGCGCAAAACTCCGCGCCTGCCGCAAACTCGAAGCTGTCGCCGAATGAGCGCGACTTGAAAATTTTTAAATGACCGGGGCACAACTTCCGGCCACACGGGTTCGGAAACAGTGCCTATTTTGTTCGGAGGCGGAAACGGCGATGAAGAGATTCCCCCAACAAAATCTTAATAACGGTGTACGCCGCGAATACGACACGCGCGCCTTCAAGCGTCAACTCGTGATGCTGGTTTGCGGTCTGGCGATGGCGGGCGGGTTCGTCGTCGCCGCCGGGCAACATTTCGCGGCGGTGCGTTACGGCTACGACGGCGAGAAACTGCGCGCCGAACGGGCGCGCCTGATGGAAGAGCAGCAACAACTGCTGCTGCAAATCAACGCGGCAACCGCCCCGGCGTCGCTGGAACGTTCGGCGCGTGAGATCGGGATGCAGCCGGCGCGGCCGTCGCAGATTAACCGGGCGCGCGGGAATCAGGCGGGTATGCGTGCGGCGTCCGAGGCATCGGCGGTCGCGCCGAAGAATTCGCGCAGGCGTTCCGCGGCGCATTGATTCGAAGAGACGACAATGACAGGAACGCTTCGAGTTCATTTCCCTCGCAACCCCCACACGCTTCGGCTTCGAGTTCTCGGCGCGCAAATTTTTCGCTGTCGGATTCGGACAGGCGCACGGCGCGGATCGTTTGAAAAAGTTGTCTTACATGATGCCCGAACGCTCTAACGCGAAAACGAAAAACAGACCCGACGCGTCGCGCCAGCGCGTCTCTATCGTCGTCCTCCTGCTCGTCCTCTGGATGCTCGCCATCGGCGTGCGGCTCGTACACCTACAGGTCGGTCAACACGAACAACTCAGCGAACGCGCTCGCCGTCAGCAGCAGCAGTCGGCGAAAACGAACGCGTTGCGCGGACTCATACTCGACCGTAACGGGCACGAACTCGCGCGCAGCCTCGACGTGGATTCGTTCGTCGCCGTGCCGACGGACGAAAAGTTCGATGCGCGCGAGACGGCGAAAAAGTTTGCCGCCGCGCTCGGCCTCGAAGAGTCGCCGCTCAGGGCGCGCCTGGAAGAGGCAAGGAGAGCGAAACGCCAGTTCGTATGGCTCGCGCGGCAGGTTGACGCGGAGCAGGCGGCGCGCATTCACGATTTGAAACTGGCGGGCGTGCGCGCCGTCAAAGAGCCGAAGCGTTATTACCCGAACGGCGCGCTCGCCGCGCACGTGCTCGGCTACGTCGGGACGGACGACGAGGGGCAGGCTGGCATCGAGCTTTATCAAAACGCCGCGCTCGGCGGCGAGGATGGCAAGACCGTGTTCGACAAAGACGCGCGTCACAGAGCCTTCAACAGCGTCGAGGTCGAGGCCGAGCATGGACAGTCAATCGTGCTGACGATTGATCAGAACATACAGTATCAGGCCGAGCAGGCCGTCAAGGCGGCGATGGAACAGACGCGCGCCAAATCGGCCACTGCGCTCGTGCTCGAACCGCGCACGGGCGAAATTCTCGCGCTCGTCAACGCCCCGACTTTCGACCCCAACAGCGCGCGCAAGATCAGTGAAGACGTGCGCAAGAATCAGGCGTTGCAGAACATCTACGAGCCGGGTTCGACCTTCAAGATCGTCGCCTACTCGGCGGCCATCGAAGAGAAACTCGCGCGCCCGACCGACACGATTGACTGCCAGATGGGATCGATCAACCTCTTGGGGCGCACCATCCGCGACACGCACGCCTACGGCACGCTGACCGTGACCGAAGCTCTGGCGAAGTCGTCGAACGTGGCGGCGATCAAGTTGGGACTGCGCGTGGGCAAAGAGCGCATGTACGACTACATGCGGCGGTTCGGCTTCGGCGAACGCACAGGGATCGAACTCAAGGGCGAGACGCGGGGCATCGTGCGCAAGCCGGAGCAGTGGCATCCGAGTTCGATGGGGTCGGTCGCCATCGGTCAGGAAGTCGGCGTCACGCCGATCCAGATGGCGGCGGCCTTCGCGACGATTGCGAACGACGGCGTTCGCGTCTCGCCGCATCTCGTCAGGGAAGTGCGCGACGCGAACGGGCAGGCGATTCAGCGCACGACGCCGGAGACGCGACGCGTCCTGAGCGCGGAGACAGCGCGCACGCTCCGCCCCATGCTTGAGAGCGTGACCGTGAGCGGCACGGCCAAACTCGCGCAACTCGACGGCTACACGGCGGCGGGCAAGACCGGCACGGCGCAGAAGATCGATCCGGCGACGCGTGCCTACTCGAAGACGAAGTACGTCGCCTCGTTCGCGGGCTTCGCGCCGATTGATAACCCGGCGGTCGTGATCATCGTCGTGATTGACGAACCCGTCGGTTCTTATTACGGCGGCACAGTGGCCGCGCCCGTCTTCCGCGCCATCGCCGAGAGCGTGTTGCCGTACCTCGACGTTGCGCCCGACACGGAATTTAAAACTCCGGCGAGCGGCGGAGACGAACTGGCGCGCGAGATGAACGCGACGCAGTCGAACGACGCGACGGGAGACGCCGCATCGGCCGCGCATCACGCCGGGCCTTCTTCTCAAGAGTCGGCGGCGCAGGCGATGTTGCCGCAGGTGGTCGAGCGGCCGGGGCGCGGCGCGGGCGGCGTCCGCGAAGTGGTTTACGCGGCGGCGGCCGAGCGCGCGTTGTTGATGCCTGACGTGCGCGGCCGTAGCGTCCGCGAGGCGGCGCGCATCTGCGCCCAACTCGGACTCGAACTCGAAGCCCACGGCGACGGCCGCGCCGTCGGGCAAAGCCCCGCGGCCGGCGCGCGCGTCGAGGCCGGTCAGGTTGTCCGGGTCGAATTCGGAAGGAGCGATTGACGCCGGGAAAATTGCGTTCGCCGAACGTGCTTGCGCCGCTCGGAACGCGCCCGCGTCAACAAGAAATTCGGTAACGGAGCGACTCAATGACAGTTCCCCCGCAAGATAGTCAACAATATGATCTGAGACGTAGAATCGTAGATTGCCGGGAGCGTCTGCGGCGCGAGCGAGCCGCGCGGAAATCGAACCGCCGCGCTGCACCGCCTGCGCCGCCGGAAACGCAGAAAAAAGAAGCGCAAAGGAAAAAGTAGCAGCGTGAATATACGAACGGCGTCTCAATTGGTGCGCGCCGACAGGCGGGAAGCGGGCGAGACGCGGGAGTTCTTTGACAAAGAGTTGACGGGTTTTTCGATTGACTCGCGCACGGTCGCGGCGGGCGAACTGTTCTTCGCCCTCTCTCCCGAGGATTACCGGCGGCACTTCTTTACCGCCACTTCTTTCGCCGACGGGCACCGCTTCATCCCCGTCGCCTTCGAGCGCGGCGCGGCGGCCGTCGTCGCGCGTCGCGAACGCGTCGAGGGCGATGCGGAGTTGCAGGCGTTCGGCGACCGTCTCTTATTAGTTGACGACGTGATCGAGGCGTTGCAGCGTGTCGCGCACGGCGCGCTCAACAGTTGGGGCGGCCGCGTAGTCGCGCTTACGGGGAGCGCAGGGAAGACGACGGCGAAAGATTTGACGGCGCACGTTCTGGCCGAAACCGGGCGGCGCGTGTTGAAGACGCAGAAGAACTTCAACAACGAACTCGGCCTCGCGCTCTCGATCCTGCAGATGGAGTCGAATGGTGCGCGCCCCTCGGATTTCGATGTGGCGGTGCTTGAGATGGGGCAATCAATGTTCGGAGAGATCGAGCGGCTCGCCAGGATTGCGCCGCCCGACATCGCGATTGAGTTGAACGTCGCGCCCGTGCATCTTGAGTTCTTCGATTCCGTCGAGCATATCGCGGCGGGCAAGGCGCAACTCGTGGAGAATTTGAAGCCCGGAGGCACGGCGATTCTCAACGCCGACGACGCGCTCGTCGCCGCCATGCGCGGCAGGCACGACGGCCGCACGATCACCTTCGGTATCGAAAACGCGGCGGACGTTTCGGCGACGGAGATCGAAAGCGCGCGCTTCGGCCTCAGTCGCTTCCGGTTGCGGACGCCGCTCGGCGAAGCCGAAGCGCAGTTGCGCTTGCCCGGCCGGCACAATCTTTTGAACGCGCTCGCCGCCGCCGCGGTCGCCACCTGTTTCCGCGTCGCGCCGGAAGAGATCGCACGCGCTCTGGCCTCCGCGACCGCCTCGGAGATGCGCGGCGAGGTGTTTGAATTCGCCGCCGGGTTCAGCGTGATTGACGACTGCTATAACTCGAACCCGCGCTCGCTCCTGAGCATGGCGCGTTCCGTGGCGGAGGCGAGAGGCACGGCGGGCGGCGCGCGGCGCACGTTCATCATCGCGGGCGAGATGCTGGAGTTGGGCGAGACGGGCGCGGAGTTGCACGCCGAGGCGGGGCGCGAGATCGCGCGGATGGGCGTTGACGTGCTGTGGGGCGTGCGCGGGCTGGCGACGGAACTCGTCGCGGGCGCGCGCGAGGCGGGGATGGCGGCGGCGAGGTTTTTTGCGACGACGGACGAGGCCGCCGACGCGTTGACGGACGAGGTGCGTGCGGGCGATCTGCTGCTGGTGAAGGGATCGCGCGGCGTACACATGGAGCGGATCATCGAAGTGCTGCGCGGACAATACGAGGTAAGTGATGAGTGATGAGTGATGGGTGATGAGTAAAAGACAAGGAGTTGTTTTTACTCATCACCCATCACTCATCACTCATCACTCAAAACGGATGATCTATTACATCTTCTACCAGTTGATTTTCGAGCGTTCCGGCGGGCAGGCTGCGCAATCCGTCTTCGTCAAGGCGCTCAACGTCTTCCAGTACGTCACGTTCCGCACGGCCTACGCCACCGTCACCGCGCTGCTCATCTCGCTCGTCTTCGGCGGGCGCGTAATTCGCATGCTGCGCGAGATGAACGTCGGGCAGCAGATCAGGGAAGAGGGGCCGCAGGCGCACATGGCGAAGCGCGGCACGCCGACGATGGGCGGCGTCCTCATCATCGGCTCGGTGCTCATCTCGACGCTCCTCTGGGCGCGGCTCTCCAACCTCTACGTCTGGATCATTATGCTCTCGACCGCGCTCTTCGCCGTCGTCGGTTTTCTGGACGACTACGCGAAGGTGGCGAAGCGGCAGAGCCTGGGATTGACGGGCAAGCAGAAACTCGCCGCGCAGTTTTTGATCGCCGCCGGGGTGTGGGCGACGCTCTACTTTTTCGCGGCCGACTATTCGTGGAATCTCAGCTTTCCGTTCTTCAAACAGACGGACATCTCGATGATCACGAACATCGGGCCGTGGCTCTACCTCGTCTTCATCATCGTCGTGCTCACGGGCGCGTCGAACGCGGTGAATTTGACGGACGGACTGGACGGACTCGCCATCAGCGTGACCTTCATCGCGATGGTCGCGCTCACCGCCTTTACTTACGTGAGCGGCGACGAGCGTTGGGCGCGCCAACTGTTCATTGATCATCGCCGCGAGGTCGGCGAACTGACGGTCTTTTGCGGGGCGATGGCGGGCGCGTCGCTCGGCTTCCTGTGGTACAACGCGCCGCCCGCGGACGTGTTCATGGGCGACGTGGGCAGCCTCGCCATCGGCGGCGCAATCGGGACTATCGGCATTCTGACGAAGCAGGAATTCATCCTCGTGCTCGTCGGCGGGGTGTTCGTCCTCGAAGCGATCTCGGTGATGCTGCAAGTCTCCTTCTTCAAGATGACGAAGCGGCACACGGGCACGGGGCGGCGGCTCTTCAAGATGACGCCGCTGCATCACCACTTCGAGATGCAGGGCTGGAAGGAGTCGAAAGTCGTCTTCCGCTTCCTGATTCTCGCGATCCTGTTCGCGCTCCTGAGTCTCTCGACTCTGAAACTGCGTTGAAAACATTGTCCGTGGTCAGTAGTCAGTTGTCCGTTGCATGTGCTGACTAAAGGAAGTGGCTAAAGATGAATCGAGCGAGTGACCAAAGACGAAAACAACTGACAACTGACCATGGACAACTGACGGCTTTGGACAGCTTTTAATTGTGGAACTGAGCGGCAAAAAAGTTCTGGTCATCGGCGCGGCGCGTAGCGGCGTGGCGGCGGCGCGCTTCATGGCGGCGCGCGGGGCGACCGTCGCCTTGAACGACCGCAAGCCCATCGAAGAGTGGACGGAGGAGGCGCGCGCGTTGAAGGCGGAGGGCGTCGGCCTCATCGCGGGCGACGCGCCGATGTGGTTGATGGATCAGATCGAACTCGTCGTGACGAGTCCCGGCGTGCCGCCGAAGAACATCCCCGTGCGCTACATGGAACGCGCGGGCGCGGAGGTGATCGGCGAGGTCGAACTCGCCGCGCGACACCTGCGCGGGCGCATCTGCGCCATCACCGGCACTAACGGGAAGACGACGACGACCACGCTCGTCGCGGAGTTGCTCAGGGGCGCGGGGTTGCCCGTGCAGGTCGGCGGAAACATCGGCACGCCGCTCGTCTCGCTCGTAGGCGCGTCGCGCGAGGACGGCTGGACGGTCGTAGAGGTGTCGAGTTACCAGCTTGAGACGATTGTCGAGTTTCACCCGACGGTCGCCGTCGTGTTGAACCTGATGCCCGACCACATGGATCGCTACGAGACGCTGACCGACTACGGCGCGGCCAAGCACCGCATCTTTCGCAACCAGACGGCCGAGGACGTAGCCGTCCTGAACGCGGACGATCCGATAGTCGCTTCGTGGGCGCAGGGCTTGCGGGCGCACGTCACGCTGTTCAGCGTCGAGCGCGAACTGGAAGAAGGATTGTTTTTGCGAGACGGGCGCGAGCTTGTGTCGCGTTCCGGCGAAGCGGAGCGCGTGCTCGTGACGCGCGACGAGATGCAACTGCGCGGGTTGCACAACGCGCAGAACGTTTTGGCGGCGCTGGCCGCGGGCCTCGCGTGTGGGGCGACGCCCGAGTCGATGCGCGAGACCGTGCGGCGCTTCGCGCCCGTCGAGCACAGGCTGGAGCGCGTCGCCGAGATAGATGGCGTGACCTTCTACAACGACTCGAAGGCGACGAACGTGGACGCGGCCTTGAAGGCGCTCGAAGCGTTCGCCGAACACGCGGGGCGGATCGTCCTGATACTCGGCGGGCGCGGCAAGAACGCTCCCTACGCGCCGCTCGCGCCGCTCGTCGAGCGCAAATGCCGCGCC
>DATHAZ010000178.1:0-54645 GCA_035296445.1 Pyrinomonadaceae bacterium
CCTTGCGCGGACTTGAAGCGCTCTATGCCTCGCTCGCGCTCGACGGCGCATCATTCAACTTCAACCCGCTCGTCCGCCCACCTGAGCGAAGCATTGACCGGCAGCAGCAGAAGTTCATCAGCGATCTCGTCGAGAGTCCGCGGCGCGAAAATCCGGCGGAGATAAAAGTCGCGGGCGGGGCGTTTCCCCCGGTGGCGACGACAGCGATTGCCGGTTCGCCGCCGCCCGCCCCGCTCCAACTCGCGTCCATGCCAGCCGAGTTGATCGCGCCGCTCGAAGAGCGTCTGACGGCGGTGGAAGAAGCGATCAACGCCACTTCGCGCCGCTTCTCGCGCGAGCGTCTGGTCTATGCGGTCGTGATCAGTTTCCTCGTCGGGCTTATGGTCGTCACAGCCGTCCAGGCTCTGGTCAATCTTCGCAAGCCTCTCGCGTCCACGACGGTTGCGGGCGCGCCCACTCGACGGCTCGATGCGACGAGCGGCGCGCCGGCGGCCGGCGAAGCGGCTCGCGCGACCACCGCCGCGACGGTTAAAAAGGGAGGCGAAGGCGTCGCGCCGGAGGGGCGTGTGGCGGGAGCGGGAGATACTTCTCAGGCAGAGGGCGCGACGAGGACGGGCGCACCCGCGACGGCGGCGTTGCAAGCCGCATCCGCCGACTCGACCCCGGCGGCGAGCGGAACGCGCAAGACCAGCCCGGCGGCAAATGCGCGCGGCTACGACGTGCGGGTGCTGCTGGAGGTGCGCGACGGGCAGGTGACGGACGCGCGCGTGTTGAATCCCCGACCCGGCGCGAAAGCTTATGAAGCGCTCGCGCTCAGGACGGCGCGGCAGCGACGCTACCCGAAGAATTTCACCGGCGGCGACACGTGGAAGGTGAGAGTTAAACCCTGATAGCGAACGCGGGCGCATGGCTTCGGCCGGGAGATGCGCGTCGCTATTGAGTCAGTCAGGCGCGGGCGGAGAAAAAGATGCTGTTCATCCAAAGCAACAGTCTGGCGCTCTCTCTCGACGAAGGGGAGCGCCTGCGCCTGCTCGACGCGCTTGAGGCGAGGGAACGCGCCCCGCTCATACGCGCGGCACGGCGTCGCTGTTTCGAGTTGCTGGCGGCGGGTATCGGCGATGCGACGGCGGTCAAAGCGGCGGTCGCGGAGTTTGAGCGCGAGGCGGCGGCGCGGCTCGGGGCATTGCCGCGGACGGCGAGCAGCAGCGGCGCGGCCTATACGCCGGGCGAGATTTTCTGCGCGCGCGACTGCGTGTTGTTCGTCGTCTTCGGCGCGGGCGCGGATGAAGGTTTGACGACGGGCATCGTCTACGGCATCGAAACCAAAGAGCCTTTGACGACACTCGACCGCTTCTGCCGCGACGTGCGCGAGGCATTGATTAAGACGGGGAAGGGAAGCGCGGGCGACGACGAGTTGTTCGAGCTGCCGTGCTGGAAGACGCGCGCCACGCGTGCGCCGCAGGGGCTGGCGCGGTTCATGGCGATTCAACCGACGGATTTCGCGGTCGCGGCGATGTTGAAGGGGCGTGCGCGCGAATTCGTGCGCGCTTCGGAGTTGATGGAAGAACAGACGGTGCGCCAGTTTTTGCGGCGCGTGCAGGAGATGCGCCGCGAGGGTTATACGCCGCGTAGCCTGTTCGCCGAGGCGGCGACGCTCAGGGGCGGCCTCTCCGTCGAGCGGATGCTGGACGCCGGACTCCTCGAACGCGAGGTGCGTGTGAGTTGCCGCAAGTCAGGGCACGCCCTGTTCGACCTGCCCACGCCCGATTCGCTCGCGGCCATCACGATCAGCAAGGCGAAGTGCAGCCTGTGCGCCGCGCCCGTCGCGGACGAGGTGATCGAAGAGACGATCAACCCGACGTGGCTCGCCGTGTCGCTCCTCGAAGACGGCGGCTGGCTGAACAATCGCGTCTACAAGATCATCCGCGCGCTCGGCGTGCCCGACAGCGAGATTGCCACCGGCCCGCCCTCCACGCACGGCGAGTCGTACCTCGCCGCCGACGTGTGCGGCAACTCATATCTCTTCGTGACGAAGGACGGGGATTTAACGCCCGCCTGCGCGCGCCGCATCATCGAGACCGTGGCCGAAACGGAGGCGACGCACCTCGTCCTCGTCACGAACGGCGTGGTTGAGGACGAGGGACGGCTGCGGCTCTACGAGTTTGCGTGGCGGCGCGCGCGCGGCGGTCAGGATTTGGATACGACCCTCATCGAAGGTCTGGAGGGCGCGCAACGCGAGATCGAACGCTCATTCGAGCGCGCCCTCCACCGCCAACTCTCGCGACACCTTTTCCCGCTCGACGCCGCGCTCGGTTTCAGCGCGAGCGATTTTGTGCTCGACTGGTTCAAGTTGGCGAACGCCGGCGGCGCGGCCAATCGCGCGTCGAACGTTCTCGTCCCACTCTTCCCGGACATGGATCAACGCGTCGCGTCATAAGTCCCAAGTTCCAAGTTTCAAGTTCCAAGTCTCAAGTCAGAGTGGCTTTCAGACTTGGAACTTGGGACATGAAACTTGGGACTTATTTCGCGCCGGCGCGGCGGTTGGCTCGGGCGGGCGGCGTCTCGCGTTCGAGTTTCCAGCGGAAGCCGGTCTTCGTCGGCGCGGTTAACATCTCCTTGAAATGTTCATCGAAGTAATGACCCATGTGCGGGCGGTTGCCGTCAACGTCCGTGAAGCCGTATTCGTCGGAGAGCGTCCAGGAGCCGTAGACGCCGCCCGACTTGCTCAACACGCGCGGGTCGGCGGCGAGCGCGGCGACGGCGCGGCCGACGAAGCAGGTCGTCTCCGAGGAGGCGAAGCCGAAACGCTTCGCCTCCGGGTTCGTCTCGGCCACCTCGCGCCAGTTCTCCTCGGTCGCGCCGAAGTGATCCAGCATCCATTCCGTGCGCATGAAGCCGGGCGAGATGGCGAGCGCGGCGATCTTCTTCGGCGCGAGTTCCTCGGCCAACGCGTAAGCCAGGCGGATCGTGGAGACCTTGACGAGATCGAAGAAGAAACTCCCGCGATAGCCGACGCCGTCGCCGTCCGTGATCTCGACGATGAGACCGTTCTTCGGCTTGCGCTCGACCATGAGCGCGGCGGCGTGGCGAGCCGTGATGATGTGCGAGAAGAGTTCGGTGCTGAGCCAGCGCAAGCCCTGTTCAAGCGACTGCTCCCAGAAGGGTTTCCACTCGGCCTGCGTGTCGCCACCGAGCACGTTGACGAGGATGTCGAGCCTCCCCTGCTCGGCTTTAACTCTTTCAAACAGGGCGGCGACCTGCGCCTCGTCCGTGTGGTCAACGCGCGCGTGAATCCCACGGCCGCCGCGCGCCGAGACCATCTCGGCCGTCTCTTCGATGGTCTCGGCGCGCCCCTTGTGGACGCCCGTCGCAGGCGGCGCGCCGACCGTGCTGCGACCCGTGCAATAAACAAGCGCGCCCGCCTCGCCCAACATCTGTGCGATGCCGCGACCCGCGCCGCGCGTCGCCCCCGCGACAAGGGCGATCCTGCCCGCTAAAGGTTTTTTCGTCGTCTCTCCGGCTTTCATAAGTTCCGCTCCCTTCGTCTCGCCCGCTTCCGCCGCAGTTTGTCGCCCCGGCCTCGAACCCGTTCCCATCCCTCGTGCGATAAATTCACGATAGGCGAAGATTGATGACACCTTCTGTCATATTCGTGAGATAAAATCGGGCGCGGTTTTGAGACGCGGGAGAAGTTTTCAATTCGTCGTAGAGAAGTCGAGGGGGACGAGATGCGCGCGGATCGTTTGTTTTCAATCGTGCTGTTATTGCAGTCGCACCGGCTATTGACTTCCAGAGATTTGGCAGAGCGTCTGGAAGTTTCCGCGCGGACGATTCACCGCGACATGGAGGCTCTGAGCGGGGCGGGCATCCCGGTGGTGGCCGAGCGCGGCACGGGCGGTGGGTGGTCTCTGCTCGGCGAATACCGCACGAACCTGACGGGCTTGAGCGAGGCGGAGATTCAATCGCTGTTCGTCATCAAGCCGTCGCGCCTGCTGGCCGATTTGAAGTTGGAGAAGGCCGCCGAGGGGGCGTTGTTGAAACTGTTGGCCGCGCTGCCTTCGATGCACCGGCGCGGGGCGGAGTATGCGCGCCAACGCATCTACGTGGACGTGACCGGATGGAATCGTGCGGAGGAATCCGTGCCGCACCTGCACGCGTTACAGGAAGCGATCTGGCAGGAGCGACGCGTGCGCATGCTCTACGCGCGCGGCGAATGTGATGCGGTCGAGCGCGTGGCCGACCCGCTCGGACTGGTGGCGAAGGGGAGCGTCTGGTATCTGGTCGCGGCCGTAGCGGGGGAAGTTCGCAGCTACCGGGTCTCGCGTGTGCGGGGCATGGAGGTGTTGGACGAACCGTGCGCGCGCCCTTCCGAATTTGATCTGGCGGCGTTCTGGGAACAGTCGGCGGCCGAGTATCGCGCGCACCTGCCGGGCTATCGCGCGCGCGTGCGTGTGCGCCGGGAGATCGTGGCGCGTATGCCTTACGCGGGAAGGTTCGCGCGGATCGAGCAGACGGGAGAGCCGTCCGCGGACGGCTGGGTCGAGGTCTCGCTCAGGTTCGACGCGGAAGAGATGGCCTGCGAGTACGCGCTCTCGTTCGGCACGCAGTTGGAAGTGCTGGAACCGGCGACGCTCCGCAAGCGCGTCCTGGCCGCCGCGCGAAGCGTCGTAGACTTCTACACGCGTAAAGAAACGATGAAGGAGGAACGATGAGCGATGAAGTAAAAGCTGTCAGTTGTCCGTGGTCAGTTGCCTGTGGCTATCATCCGAGTCGCTAAAGAATGACTTGAACAACTGACCACGGACAACCGACTATGGACAGCCTTACAGTTCATCATTCCGCGTTCCTCCTTCATCGTTTTCCTTTTAGCCGTTGCTCATGCTCACGATCTGTTCCTTCGCCTGATCGCTGCTCGTGCAGATGCCGGAGACGCGCATGCGGAATTCGTCGGGGTTCGACGCGCCGCGCAGGGCTTCTTCCTGCGTGATGAGGCCGGACTGGAAGAGGTTGAAGAGTGATTGGTCGAAGGTCTGCATGCCGTACTGAGACGTGCCTGCGGCGATAACGTCGCGGATGAGCGGAGTCTTTTCTTCGTTGGCGATGTAATCGCGGATCGTGCCCGTGGAGATCATGATCTCGGCGGCGGGCACGCGCCCCACGCCGTTCGCGGCGCGCACGAGGCGCATCGAGATGACGGCGCGAAGTATCCCCGCGAGTTGCAGGCGGACGCTCTTTTGCTGGTGCGGCGGGAAGGACGAGACGATGCGCGTGACGGTTTCGGTGGCGTCGAGTGTGTGGAGGGTGGAGAGGACGAGGTGGCCGGTCTCGGCGGCGGTCAAAGCGGTCTCAATCGTCTCGTGGTCGCGCATTTCGCCGACGAGGATCACGTCCGGGTCTTGACGCAGCGCGCCGCGCAGGGCTTCGGCGAACGAGCGCGTGTCCACGTCAACCTCGCGCTGCGAGATGAAGGATTTTTTGTCGCGGTGGAGAAACTCTATCGGGTCTTCGATGGTGACGATGTGGCCGCCGCGCGTGGAGTTGATGTGGTCTATGACGGCGGCGAGCGTCGAAGATTTACCGGAGCCGGTCGCGCCGGTGACGAGTATCAGGCCGCGCTGTTCCGACGCGATCTGTTCGACGGCGGGCGGGAGGCCGAGGTCGGTCATGGTGCGCACGCGGTCGGGAATGACGCGCAAGACCATGCTCACCGTGCCGCGTTGCTGAAAGACGTTGGCGCGGAAACGCCCGACGCCCGACAGCCCGTAGGCGATGTCCACCTCCGAAGTCTCTTTGAAGCGTTGCTTCTGCCGGTTCGACATGATTGAAAAAGCCATGTCGAGCGTGTCGTCCTGCGTCAGGCGCGGCGCGTTGCTGACGGGTTTCAAATCGCCGTCAACGCGCATGACGGGAAACGAACCGGCTTTAATGTGCAGGTCGGACGCGCCGCAGGCGGTCGCCCCCCGCAGGAGATCGTCAATCTTGACTACCATAAAATGAGTTGAAAAACTTTCGCCGAATCAAATTCGAGAGTGCGACGGATGCGGATCGGGGAGCGGCTCAGTCAACGGAAAACTCGGAGCTACGCGTTGTGCTTAGAAGGTTGAAAACTTTTGGCAGGCTTACGGGTTAATCTGGAAGGGATTGCGCCGCGGGAAAGATTAGCAACCCGAAGACGCCGAATTCATTCTAGCGAGCGGGCGGCAGCGCGTCAATCAATATCTCCTGATTGCGGATTACGGAATGCGGAACGCGGATTAAAAAGCAGAATCGTTGCTGATGCTTCTGCTTTTTAATCCGCATTCCGCGTTCCGTAATCCGCAATTGTTATTCCGTGCCGACGGTGAGAAAACTCTCGGAGACTTCCGTCTCAGTCGCATTCGTCTCTGCCTTCGGGGTCTTGCCCGCAGAGCCGTTACGATGCCCGTTGTTCTCCGCCGCGCCGGTCTTCTTCTCCTTGACATAAGTGAGCCAATCGCCCGGCGCTTCGCGCTCGCCCTTGGTGATTTCGAAGAAGGCCTGCTGGATGCGCGCGGTGATGTCGCCGCGTTTGCCCGTGCCGATCTTGATCTTGTCCACGGAGCGAATCGGCGTCACTTCCGCCGCCGTGCCCGTGAAGAACAGTTCGTCGGCGACGTAGAGCGCGGCGCGCTGCAACCCGGTCTCGGCGACGGAGATGTCGAGTTCGCGGCAAATCTGGATGACGCTGTCGCGCGTGATGCCGGGCAGGATCGAAGAAGAGAGCGGCGGCGTGATCACTCGCCCGTCGTGGACGAGGAAGATATTCTCGCCCGAGCCTTCCGAGACGAAGCCGCGGTCGTCGAGCGCGATGCCTTCCGAATATCCGTTCTTGATCGCCTCCATCTTGATCAGTTGCGAGTTCATGTAGTTCGCGCCCGATTTCGCCATCGCGGGCATCGAGTTCGGCGACAGCCGATTCCATGAAGAGACGCACACGTCCACGCCCTCTTCAATCGCCTCGTCGCCCAGATACTTGCCCCAGTCCCACGCGCCGATATAGCAGGCCAGCGGATTCGGGAACGGGTTGACGCCGAAGGCCGGGCGCGCTTCGTCCAGACTGCGGAAGATGATGGGGCGCAGGTAACACTGTTCGAGTCCGCCGCGCTCGACGAGTTCGATGCTGGCGTCGCACAGTTGATCGAGCGTCCACTCGTGATCCATGCGGTAGATTTTCGCGGAGTTCATCAGGCGGCGCATGTGCTCGCGCAGGCGAAAGATGGCGGGGCCGCGCTTGGTGTCGTAACAGCGAATGCCCTCGAAGACGCTTGAGCCATAGTGCAACACGTGCGACATCACGTGGACGCGCGCGTCGTCCCACTGGATGAATTCACCGTTGTGCCAGATGACCGGGTTGATGCGCGGCGTCTTCACGTCTTTGGCGGGTGCGTCGTCTGCAAACATTGATTCGCTCCTTTATTCGTCTCCGCCGTTCGCAGGCGGGTGGCGAAAGTAAAATACGGCTGAGTCCATTATCGAAAATGGATTTGTGGAAACCGTGTCCAAGTCGTGGCAATTACGCGCGGCTGTTTAAACCGCACAATAGCAAGAAACCGGCGCAGCTTGCAAGCGCGCCCCTTGCTTCTTTTCGCCCGCGCGACATACCATCTTTGTTGTCTCTATAAACATTGATTCAAGCTCAAATTCCGCGCCGGGTTGTGAGCCGCACGAGCGATGCGAAACCGACGAACGATAATCCTGCTGCCCGCTCTCGCGCTCGCCGTTTTCGTCCCGCTCGCCCTCGAAGGTTGCCGCATGCCGCAAAACTCAAACGCCGACACATCACCCGCCCCCGCCGCCACCGTGGAAGTCAAAGGCGAGGACGACCGCGACCCGCGCTCGCTGCACGCGCGCGCCATCCTCATAGACATGCACGCCGATACCGTGCAGCGCATGATTGACGAAGGCGCGGACATCAACGCGCGCCTTGCGGACGGCCACCTCGACGCGCCGCGCATGAAAGCGGGCGGACTCGACGCGCAGTTTTTCTCTATCTGGGTCGAGCCGCAATACTTCGGCGGTGGCGGGAAGTCAGCGATTGAACGCGCGGACAAGCAGATCGCCGCCGTGCGCGCGCTCGCCGTCGAGCACCCGGAGACGTGGGAACTGGCGACGACCGCCGCGGACATTCGACGCATCGCCGCCTCGGGGCGACTCGCCGCGCTGTTGGGTCTCGAAGGCGGCTATGCGATTGACGAACGGCTGGAGAACGTGGAGAAATATTATTGCCTCGGTGTGCGCTACATGTCGCCCGCGTGGTCTGTCTCTCTGAGTTGGGCCGGTTCGTCGGGCGACGCGGTGGGACAGACACGCGGCCTGAACGAGTTCGGGCGCGCCGTCGTCGGCGAGATGAATCGCCTCGGCATCATGGTTGACGTGTCGCACGTCTCGGATAAGACTTTCTGGGACATCATCGAGACTTCCACGAAGCCCGTCATCGCCACACACTCCGGCGTCCGCTCAATCGTCAACGTCCCGCGCAACCTGACGGACGATCAACTGCGCGCCCTCGCACGCAAGGGCGGCCTCTGCGCCGTGGTCTTCTACCCGCGCTTCATCGAACCCGGCTGGCAGGAGGCGCAAAGAAAAGTTGACGCCGAGATCGCGCCGCTCGTCGCCGAAGCTTCGCGCACCGCTCAGGGCACGGCCGCGCAAAAGAAAGTCGCGCGCGACCGCGTGCGCGAGCGCGAGTATGCGCGCCGCCTGCCGCCCGTCTCCGTCGCGCGCGTCGTTGATCACATTGATTACATCGTCAAACTCGTGGGCGTCGATCACGTCGGCGTCGGCTCCGACTTCGACGGCATCCAGTCCGTCCCGCACGACCTCTCGACCGTCGCCGACTTCCCGAACCTGACCGCCGAACTCGTCAGGCGCGGCTATTCGGAAAGCGACATCACGAAGATTCTCGGCGGCAACATGCTGCGCATCATGGAAGAAGTGGAAAGAGATTGATTCATTGGTTCATTGGTTCATTGGTTCAATGTAAAGAGTGGACGGGAGATGGTATATCAAGCAGTAGAATTAAAAGATCGGACGAAACAATTTGCTATTCGCATAGTTAAGTTGTTTCGGTCTTTACCTAGAACGGATGAAGCACGGGTCATTGGTAAGCAGGTTTTACGCTCAGGAACTTCTGTTGCAGCAAACTATCGCGCGGTATGTAGATCGCGTTCAAAAGCCGAGTTCATAGCAAAGATGGGAGTAGTAGTCGAAGAGGCAGATGAAACGGTTTTTTGGTTAGAGCTGTTGGTTGAAACCAATATTGTGCAGCAGTCCCGAATGAATAGTCTCCTCATCGAAGCTGGCGAGTTGCTGGCAATCTTTACTGCGTCACAGCGAACAGCTAAAAAGAATTAATAATCTCTTCATTCATAAATTGAATCAGTGAATCAATGAGCCAATGAATCAATCTGTTTTTTCCGCGCCGCGCATCGGGCTTCACGCGCCGATTGCGGGCGGGTTGCAGAACGCGCTCACGAAGGCGCACGCGCTCGGCTGCGACACGGTGCAAATTTTTTCGCGTAACCCGCGCGGCTGGAAGGCGAAAGAGTTGACGGGCGAAGAGGTGGAAACTTTTAAACGCGTCCGCCGCGAGACCGAGATCACGCCCGTCGTCATTCACGCCAACTATCTGATCAACCTCGCGGCGGCCGACGAAGTGATCCGCGAGAAGTCCGTCGCCTCGTTTCGCGAAGAGGTCGAGCGCGGCATCGTGCTCGGCGCGGATTACCTGGTCGTGCATCCGGGCAGCGCGCGGGGCGCGTGCGAGACGGACGGCATACGCACCTGCGCCGAGAGTTTGCGCGCCGCCTGCCTTGGCCTCGACCTCTCAAGGTTTCGCGTGCTGCTCGAAAACACCGCCGGGCAGGGCGCGTGCATCGGCCATCGCTTCGAGCACCTGCGCGACATCATCGCCGCCTGCCCCGATCTGAATCTCGGCGTCTGTTTCGACACCGCGCACGCCTTCACCGCCGGTTACGACATCCGCGACGAAGACGGACTCTCGGCCACCTTCGACGCGCTCGAACGAAACGTCGGCACGGTAAACGTCCGCGCCGTCCACTTCAACGATTCGAAGGCCGAATATAACTCGCGCGTTGACCGGCACTGGCACATCGGTCTCGGCCACATCGGCCGCGACGCGCTCGCTCGCGTCGCCGCGCATCCGAAACTGGCGCACGCCGCCTTTATCCTTGAGACGCCGCTCGACGAGTTTGGCGACGACGAGCGCAACCTCGCGATGCTTCGCGCGTTTGTCTCGGATGAGAACCCGGCAAGACCTCTTCAAAGCGACCGGGCAGCGATGTCTGAGCGGGAGGCGGAAGCTCCTGCCGGGGATTTTGGCGCGTCCGTTGTCTGAGGCAGTGTAAGTAAGGGAACGTGTGGCTTATGGACGAAAAATATTTCCCGGAGAAGATCGAAGAGAAGTGGCAGCGCGTGTGGGCGGAGACGGGGGCGTTCGAGGCCGAACCCGGCGAAGACGCGGAGGCGCGGCCGAAATTTTTTTGTCTGGAGATGATGTCTTACCCGTCGGGCTTCCTGCACATGGGGCACGTGCGCAGCTATTGCATCGGCGACGCGCTGGCATGGCACAAGCGTCTGCAAGGCTTCAACGTACTGCACCCGTTTGGCTGGGACGGCTTCGGGCAGCCGGCCGACGAGGAGGCCGCGACCACACCGGATGCTCAGGCGCGCGAGCGAACGGAAGAGAACATCGCGCAAGTGCGCGGCCAACTCAAACGCCTCGGCATCGGCTTCGACTGGCGGCGCGAGACGGCGACGCACCGGCCGGACTATTACAAGTGGAATCAGTGGTTCTTCCTCAAGATGTTGGAGCGCGGTTTGATCTACCGTCGCACGTCGCCGGTCAACTGGTGTCCGAAGGATGAGACCGTGTTGCCGAACGAGCAGACGCAGGGCGGCGTGTGCCTGCGTTGCGGGACGGCGGCGGAGAAGCGCGAACGGGGACAATGGTTCATCCGCACGACCGTATATGCCGAAGAATTGCTCGCCGACATGGAAGAGATCGAAGCGGGGTGGCCCGACGGCGTGCTGGCAATGCAGCGCAACCGGATCGGGCGAAGCGTCGGCGCGTATGTGGACTTCCCCGTCAGGGACAGCGAGGCGAAGGTGCGCGTCTTTACCACGCGCATAGACACCATCTACGGCGCGACGTTTATCGTCGTCGCGCCGGAGCATCCGCTGTTGAATGAACTGGAAGAGTCGCCTTTGAAAGAGCGTGTGATGGCGTTCGTCGCGCGCGTGAAGGCGGAGCGCGCGGGTCGCGCCCCGAACGCGCCGGGCGAAGAGGAGAAAGCAGGCGTCAACACGGGTCTGTTCGCCGTCAATCCTTTCAACGGCGAGCAGATGCCGGTGTGGGTGGCTAACTACGTGCGCATCGAATACGGCGCGGGCGCGGTGATGGCCGTCCCGGCGCACGACGGGCGCGATTTCGAGTTTGCGCAGAAATACTCTCTGCCAGTCCACCGCGTCATCGAACGCATCTCGCACGAGCAGGAGTCAATCCCGCACACGGACGCGGCCGGGCTGGATCAATCCGTCGCGATGCCGCGCGCCTTCACGGAGTTCGGCATACTGGTGAACTCGGTGGAGTGGGGCGGCAAACTGTCGCAGGACGCGATACGCGAGATGGCGGCTTACGCGCAAGAGAAGGGGTTCGGCGGCGGCGCGGTCACGTATCGCATGCGCGACTGGAACATCTCAAGCCTGTGCTTCCGGGGCGCTCCCGTCCCCGTCGTCCATTGCGACGAGTGCGGCATCGTGCCCGTGCCTGAGCAGGACTTGCCGGTCGTCCTGCCGGAGCGCGTGGAGTTCAAAGGCGCGGGCGAGTCGCCGCCGGCGAACATCGCGGACTTCGTCAACACGTCTTGCCCCAGGTGCGAACGCGCGGCGCGGCGCGAGACGGACACGATGGACGCTTTCGTCGGTTCATCCTGGCACTTCTTCCGCTACTGCGATCCGGCCAACGATGCCGCGCCTTTCGACAAAGCGCGCGCCGCCTACTGGACTCCGGTTGACCAGTACATCGCCGAAACCGAGCATGCCTTAACGCACCTGCTCTACGCGCGTTTCTGGACGAAGATGATGCGCGACATCGGCCTGGTGACATTCGACGAGCCGGTGCGGAATTTGTTGACGCCGGGCGCGGTGACGAACATCGTCGAGAGCACGGGCGAGTGGAAAGTAATGTCGAAACCGCTCGGCAACGACGTTGACCCCGGCGAGATGATCGAGTCTTTCGGCGCGGACGCCCTGCGCTTGTCCGTCATTTTCGCCGCGCCGCCCGAAAACGAATTGCGCTGGTCGGAGACGGGCATCGAGGGCGCGGAGCGTTTCCTGCGCCGCGTCTACAACTTCGCCTGGCGTTGGCACGCGGCTCTGAAAGAATGGGGCGAGTTGACCACAGCCGAACACATTCCCTCGGATTCGTCCGGCGTTACGTCCGGCTATAGCGTGTTCGAGATTAACAAAGCCGATTTCAGCGACGCCGCGCGCGCGCTCGAACGCAAGACCCACCAGACCATCGCGCGCATCACGCAGGACTTCGAGGAATTGCGCTTCAACACGAGCATCGCCGCGTTGATGGAGTTGGCGAACGCTTTGGGCGACTTCAAGGTCGCGCCCGACGCGGCGACGGAGGCGGACAAGATCGTCGTGCGCGAGGCGTTGGAGGCGTTGGTGCTGATGCTCGCGCCGTTCGCGCCTCACGTCGCTGAGGAGATGTGGGAATCGCTGGGGCACACGGCGGGCGGACTGCTGGCGGGCGGCGCGCTCTGGCCTCAAGCTATCGCGGAACTGGCGCGCAAAGAAGCTCTGGAAATCCCCGTGCAGATCAACGGCAAACTTCGCGGGCGCATTCAGGCCGCACCCGACACCCCGGAAGACGAATTGCGCGAGGCCGCGCTGGCCGACGAAAAAGTGCGCGCGCACATGGAAGGGCGGGAGGTCGTCAAAGTGATCGTCGTCCCGCAACGGCTGGTCAACATCGTAGCTCGTTAAAAGCAGTCAGTTGTCCGTGGTCAGTTGTCAGTTGTTGAGTTGAATCTTTAGCCACTACCGTATGAATCACAAAACAACTGACAACTGACCACGGACAAAGAACAAAGGACAACCGACCACGGGCAACTGACAAATCCCGCCCCATGCTTTAGTCTATGGAATTATCGAACGTTGAATCTATCAACCCGAAGGAAATTATTTTCGCATGACCTCTGAGCAACCGGCGCTCGCGCCGGAGAAGAAAATCGGGACGGGCGCACGGGTCGTATCGGCCGCGCTCGTGTTCTCGCTGTTGGCCGTGACGTTGTCTTCGAGTTGCAACCCGACCGATAGCACGCGCGACGGCAGCAAGGCCATCACGCCGCCGACGCCCGCCGCATCCGTCGCCAACGCGCCGCCGCGCCGACCCGAGCAGCCGCCCGCGCAATCGTCGCCGTCGCCTTTTCCCGACGAACTGCTCAACGCCACGTTGACCACGCTCGACGGCAAATCGCTGAAATTGCCCGATCTGCGAGGCAAGGTCGTGGTGCTGAATTTGTGGGCGACTTGGTGCAACCCGTGCCGCCGGGAGATTCCCGATTTCATCGAGATACAGAAAGACTACGAGGGGCGCGTCGAGGTGCTCGGCATCACGTCGGAGGACGAGCGCAACACGGCGGAGTCCGTCAGGGAGTTCGTCAAAGAGTTTAAGATCAATTACAAGGTGGTGTGGGTTGACGCGAAGGGATGGGAGGCTTTCCTCGCGCCGCGCTACAGCATTCCGCAGACCTACGTGCTGGGGCCGGACGGAAACCTGATTAATAAGTTCGTCGGCTACAGCCCGCAGGTGGCGACGATGGTGCGCGACATCGCCGATCAGGCTCTGGGCAACTCGGCGACCGGCGGGCGCTAGAGCTGCCGGGTAAGACACGGCTTCACCGGCGGCGCACGCCGGTAAGATATAAAGAGGAGAGGCAGCCCCGCAGGTTTAAACGCCTGCCGGCTGCCTCTCCTCTTTAATGTCTCTCGCCTTTCAAAATTCCGGCGCGACGAAAACTGCGCGGCTCATGCGTCAACGCTGCCCGATTGGTCGCGCTGTCGCTCCTGTTCCAACTCGCGCCTGCCTTCCTCTTGAAGCGCGCGCCCTTCGCGTTCGAGTTCCTCGTCCTGTAAGCCCTGCGCGACACTTTCTTTGGCGCGGCCTTCCGCGATCTTCATCTCCGCCTGAACGCGCCCCTCCACTTCATCTATCGCGGCGGGTTCGCCCGTCTCCTCCTGCGTCGTCACCTTATCCGGGTCAATTGACATCTACAGACCTCCTCCTTAGAAGCACGGCTAGCGTGAAAAATTATTTCCGGCATCGTCTCACTGTTGGCGCGGCGCGGTCAAATCGCCGCCCGTAATTTGCCCCCGGAAAATTTTTTGCGGCGGGGGCTTGACTCTGTAGCTGGCTACAGGGTTTACAATGTAGCCATGTTGAAAACGGCGAGACAATTTGAACCGCGAGCGGAGGGGCGCACCTTGCGAATCGGCGAGGTGGCGGAGGCGACGGGCGTCAGCGTCGAGGCGTTACGCTTTTACGAGCGGCGCGGCCTGCTGGGTCGTCCGGCGCGCACGGCGTCCGGCTATCGCGCTTACGACGGAGGGGTGCTCGAACGCCTCGCCTTCATCAAACGCGCGCAGGCCATCGGCTTCTCGCTCGACGAGATCGCGGAGATTCTGGAGATGCGCGGGCGCGGCGAGGCTCCCTGCCTTGAGGTGCGCGAGGCGGCGCGGCGCAAACTGGCGGAACTCGACACGCGCCTGCGCGAACTGCGCCGCTACCGCAACGAACTGGCGCGCGCGCTGGAAGACTGGGACGAGCGCGGCGTCGAGGAAGGCCAGTTCTGCGGCCTCATCGAACACAGCCACGTCCACGCGCCCGCCGCGTCGGCGACGCACGCGCCCGCGCGCAAAAAGACGAGTAAGGGGAAACAAAAATGAGCGCGACCATTACCAAAGAACCGGCCACGGGCGGCGCGGCCACGAGCGCGGCCGACGCTGCGCCCGCCGGCGCACACACCACGGCTCACCTAGCGGACGCGTCGTCGAACGCCGACGCGAACAATATCGAGCGAGTTGATCTGTCGCTCACGGGCATGACCTGCAACGCCTGCGCGCGTCGCATCGAACGCAGGCTCGCGAACGCAGGCGGCGTGCAGAGCGTGAACGTCAACTTCGCGACGGCTCGCGCCAGCGTGGAATATGACCCGCGCGCGACTGCGACGGAGCGTTTGATCTCGACAATTGAAGAGATCGGCTATGGCGCGAGCGATGCGGCGGAAGCGGGCGCGGCCGACAGGGAGAAGGAAGCCGAGCGCGCGGAGGGGGCGCAACTGCGCCGCCGCTTCATCGTCGCCGCCGCGCTCTCCGCGCCCGTGCTCCTCGTCGCCATGTCGCACGGGCGCATCGAGGCGTTCAACGTGCCGTGGATCAACTGGGCGCAACTCGTCCTGACGCTCCCGGTCATCTGCTACAGCGGTTGGCCTTTCTATCAGGGCGCGTGGACGGCGCTCAAACACCGCGCCGCCGACATGAACACGCTCATCGCGACGGGCACGGGCGCGGCCTTCATCTATTCGCTCGTCGTGACCGTCGCGCCCCAACTCGTCGCCTCGGCGGATCATTCGGCGGCGATGCCGGGCATGGGTGGCGGCCACCCGTCCGTCGCGCCCGTCTACTTCGAGGCGGCGAGCGTGATCATCGCCCTTCTCCTCCTGGGGCGACTGCTCGAAGCGCGTGCGCGCGGCAAGACTTCCGACGCGATCAAGCGCCTGATGGGACTCCAACCCCGGACGGCGCGCGTCGTCCGCGAGGGGGGGAGAGAAGTTGATGTTCCGGTCGAAGAGGTCGGGGTCGGCGATGTGATGGTCGTGCGGCCGGGCGAGCGTATTCCGGTTGACGGCGTGGTCATCGCGGGCGCGTCGGCGGTGAACGAGGCGATGCTGACGGGCGAGAGCATGCCCGTCGAGAAGACTGCGGGCGCGCAAGTCATCGGCGCGACCATCAACGGGACGGGCAGTTTCACCTTTCGCGCGACGAAGATCGGGCGCGAGACGGTCTTGCAACAGATCGTGCAGATGGTGGAACAGGCGCAGGGGCAACGCGCGCCCATCGCGCGGCTCGCCGACGTGGTGAGCGGTTATTTCACGCCCATCGTGATCTGCATCGCGATTGTGGCGTTCGTCGTGTGGTTCATCGCCGCGCCCGTGGAGTCACGCCTGAGTTACGCGCTCGTCAGTTTCGTCTCGGTGCTGATCATCGCGTGCCCGTGCGCGCTGGGGCTGGCGACGCCGACCGCCGTAATGGTGGGGACGGGGCGCGGCGCGGAGCACGGCATCCTCGTCAAAGGCGGCGAGGCTCTGGAGACGGCGCACCGCCTGACGACCATCGTGCTGGATAAGACGGGCACGATCACGCGGGGGCAACCGGCCGTGACGGACGTGTCGGCCACGGGCGCGCTCGCAGAGGATGAACTGCTGCGCCTCGCCGCCTCGGCCGAACGCGGTAGCGAACACCCGCTCGGCGAGGCGATTGTGCGCCGCGCCACGGAGCGCGAACTCGCACTCGCGCCCGTCTCCGCTTTCAACGCGCGCGCGGGCTACGGCGTCGAGGCGGAAGTGGAAGGGCGGCGCGTGCTGCTCGGTAATCTCAGGTTGATGTCGGACGCGGGCGTCGAGTTGAAGGAAGTGCGCGCGAGCGCGGAGGCTTTGACGGAGGCGGGGCGGACAATCGTCTACGTCGCCGTGGACGGCGCGGCGGCGGGCGTCATCGCCGTCGCGGACGAGATCAAGGCAGACTCGAAGGCGGCAGTCGGCGGGCTGCAAAAACTCGGGCTGGAGGTCGTGATGCTGACGGGCGACAACCGGCGGACGGCCGAAGCGGTGGCGCGCGAAGTGGGCATCACGCGCGTGCTGGCCGAAGTGTTGCCGGAGGGCAAGGCGGCGGAAGTGAAAAAGTTGCAGGCCGAGGGCAAGCGCGTGGCGATGGTGGGCGACGGTATCAACGACGCGCCCGCGCTGGCCGCAGCAGATACCGGCATCGCCATCGGCACGGGCACGGACGTTGCCATCGAAGCGTCGGACATCACTCTGATTCGCGGCAGCCTGAACGGCGTGGTCACGGCCATCGCGCTCTCGCGGCAGACGATTAAAGTGATCCGGCAGAATTTGTTCTGGGCGTTCGTCTACAACACGCTCGGCATCCCGCTCGCGGCGGGCGCGCTCTATCCGCTGACGGGCTGGCTGCTCTCGCCCGTCGTGGCGAGCGCGGCGATGGCGCTCTCGTCCGTCTCGGTCGTGGCGAACAGCCTGCGGCTCAGACGCTTTAAGTTGTAGTCCTCTCTTTGCGCCTTTGCGCCTTTGCGTGAGACTCATACTTGGCAAAGAATAAACTCACGCAAAGACGCAAAGGCGCAAAGGAAAGGAAGGCGCGGGGGAGGGTTTGCGGCAGCGTTTTGATTGGAGGAGGAAGTATGGACACAACGGAAATTATTGTGCTGGCGGCGGGCGTCGCCGCAATCGCTTTCGTGCTCTGGTATTTCTTCGCGGGCGAAGGGGTGCGCGCGGCGGCCGGCGTGACGGCCACGGGCGTGCAACGTCTGCGCGTGCTGGTCAAGGGCGGCTATACGCCGGACGTGATCGTCGTGAAACGGGGCGCGCCCGTCGAACTCGACTTTTATCGAGACGAGACCAATTCCTGTACGGAGCAGGTCGTCTTCGGCGACTTCGGCATCAGCCGCATGCTGCCCGCGTTTAAAACCACCAGGATTCAACTCACGCCCGAACGCGCGGGCACGTTCATGTTCAACTGCGGCATGAACATGGTGCGGGGCAAGTTGGTCGTGGAAGATTAAGGCGACTCCCTGCCGAGGCCGCTTGAGGCGGTCGCGCGTTTTCAGGTCGCGGCAAATTGGCGCGGCCGAGAGCGTTCGTGCTAAATTGATGGCAACCGGAAGGTTGAAGGCAGACATCAGAACCCCTGCGACTTTATGCGACGATTCTCTCTCATTTTCGGCATGCTTCTCACGTTCACGGCCGTCGCGTGGGGCAGCGCGCAGGCCGCCGAGTGGTGCGCGCACGAAGCGGGCGCGCCTTCCGCGTCTGACGAGCACGATTGCTGCCGCGCCAAAATCGGCGGGTCTGACGCGGGACATTCCCCGTCGCAGGAAACTTCGCACGACGCGTCGCACGAAAACTTAACCACGCGAAATCAGGCTGAGGCGTCGCACGCCGGAATGAATTGCGGACGAGCGGACGCCGCTTCGACGACTGAAACGGGAAACTCTGCTTTCGCTGGGTTGTCATGCGCCGAATGTTGTGCGGGCGGTTCAGGCCAAACCCCGGCGACGGCCGCGGTAGTCGCGCCCGAACAGAACAAAGTCAAGCGCGACGCCGGGCGCGCCTGTGCCCGCTCTCGCGATCTGTTCGCCCCCGCCGCGCTCGACGTTTCGCGCCTCGCGCCCTCGCAGCACGCGCCGCCCGCGCCGCCCAGCCATCGCCACATTCTGCTCGGCGTCTTTCTCATCTAACAATCTCTCAAGCGTTTCCAGACCTCGCGCGCCTGCGCGTAAATTTTGGTCGGAAGCGCACGACCCTGTTCCCCAGTCAATCCAAATAATTGATCGGATACGCGGCGCAGGCCGAAGCTTTGGCCTGCCGCCCCGAACCCACAGGACTTTTGAGAGGTTAGAGATGCATTTATTAAAACTTTTACACAGCAACTTGCGCACACATCTGCGCCTGCTCCTGCTCGTCGCCGCGCTCTTCGCCGCGAGCGCGGGAGCTGAGGCGCAACACGACCAGCACGGCGGCCACGAAGGACACGCCGCGCCGAAGAAGTCCGCGCCGAGGAAAACGGCGACGAAGAAGGCCGCGCCCGGACGGACGCCCGCGCCGCGCAGGCGAGCGCAACGCGCAACCGCGCGCAAACCTACTACTCCGAAGACCGCGACGCCCGCAGTCAACGACCCGCACGCCGGCCACGACATGCACGGCGGGCACAACATGGCGCAGCCCGCCCCGGCGGTCTCACCTGAGTCGCCCGCGACACCTGTGATGCCAGCCGCCGCGCCCTCTAATCCGGCGACGGATGCCGCGCCGGTCGCAGCACCGTCGCACACGCACACGCATTCCCCGGCGATGCCACAGGCTGTCCAGACGCCCGCGACTCAGCAGTCCGCACCCGCCGCACCCGCAACGCCTGCCGCGCCCGCGGAAGTGGATCACAGCATGCACGCGCCCGCACCCGCGCAAGCCGCGCCCGCGACGGACAAGCCCGCGCCGGTTGATCACAGCATGCACACGGGGCACGAGGCCGCGAAGGGCGTGGAAGCGGGAGGCGTTAAAGAAGTTTCGGAAGCGGAAGTCAACGAGTTGATGGTGATGTCGGGCGACATGATGGGGATTCGCAACGGCGCGAGCCGCGCGAACTTCACGCCGATGGGGCAGATGGGGTCGGGCACGGCCTGGCAGCCCGCCACCTCGCCGATGTACATGACGCACAAGTTCTACGGCGACTGGCTGTTCATGTTCCACGGCGAGGCGAAGATCGGCGTCAACTCTCAAGGAGGGACGCGCGGCATCACGAAGTTCGAGTCGCAGAACTGGATCATGCCGATGGCCTACCGACGCGTCGGCGCGGGCACGCTGCAACTGCGCGCGATGCTCAGTCTCGAACCGCTGACCTTTTCGGGCGCGGGGTCGCCGCAACTTTTCCAGACCGGCGAAGTTTACAAGGGCGAGCCGATCATAGACGCGCAGCACCCGCACGATCTGTTCATGGAACTCTCCGCGCAGTACACCGTGCCCATCGGCGAACGCGCGACGTGGTTCACCTATTTCGGCTTTCCCGGCGAACCCGCGCTCGGCCCAGTCGCCTTCATGCACCGCGCCTCGGCTTCGGAGAATCCGACCGCGCCGCTCACGCACCACTTGCAGGACTCGACGCACATCTCCTTCGGCGTCCTCACCACCGGCTTCACCTACCGCTGGTTCAAACTCGAAGGCTCCGTCTTCAACGGGCGCGAGCCGGACGAGCGACGCTACAATTTCGAGCGCGGGGCGTTCGACTCGCGCTCGGCGCGTCTCAGTTTCGCCCCCAACGCCAACTGGGTGTTTCAGGTGAGCCACGGCTTTTTGCGCAACCCCGAACAGGCACACGAGGGCGACGTGCGGCGCACGACCGCCTCCGTGCAGTACAACCGCCAGTTCCGGCGCGGCAACCTCGCGGCGGCCTTCGTCTGGGGGCGCAATCACGAAAGCCACGACGGCGAAATCTTCAACCTCAACGGCTACACCTTCGAGACGACCGCCAACTTCCTCGACCGGAATTATCTCTACACGCGGCTCGAACTAGTGGACAAGAGCGAACTGCTGCGCCACTCGGAACTCCATACGCTCGGCTTCGACCACGACGCGCACCCGCAGTTTCGCATCGGCGCGTACACCCTCGGCTACGTGCGCGATGTATGGAACACGGATAAGATGTCGGTCGGCGTCGGCGGCGATTTCACGTTTTATTCCAAGCCCGCGATCCTCGATCCGGTCTACGGCTCAAGCCCGAAGTCGTATAAGTTCTTCATACGCTTTCGCCCCGGCCGCATGAAGATGGACGGCCACGCCAGCCACGGCAAGGACGCGGGCGGCAAGAAGGACGCGCACGACGCGCACGACAAACACTGAACACGGTTTCGGCCATTTTCGCTTCGATAATTTGTAAGGAGACGGATTCACCATGAAGGCATCAAAAAAACTCAACCCCGCGCTCGCGTGCGCGCTGTTGCTCGCGTCGGCGTTGATGTTACAGGCGTGCGGCAGCGCGTCTTACGAACAGGCCGCGTCGCCGCAAAGTCAAACGGCCGCCACACCCGCACGGGCGCAGCAGCAGCAGCCGCCGCAGCAAACCGCGCCGGTCGTCCCGCTGGCCGCGCACGGCGGGGGCGACACGAAGACCGCGAGCGACCCGCACGAAGGCCACTCGCACGGCGCGCCGGGTCGCGTGCCGCGTTTCGCGGCGACGGCCGCGGACTTGAAGAATTTGCCGCCGGTTCTCCCCGCGTCGCAGTTCACGGGACTGACGCGCATGGCTTACGCGGCCGTCAAGGAGATACCGCAAACCATCGCGCAACTCCCGTGCTATTGTCATTGCGACGAGGGTTTCGGCCACAAGAGTTTGCAGACCTGTTTCGTTGACGACCACGCGGCGCACTGCGCCGTCTGCGTCGAAGAGGCTCTGCTCGCCTACAAGTTGCAAAAAGAGGAACGACTCAGCCCGGCGCAGATACGAGAGCGCATCATCGCGCAGTATGGACAGGCGCAGTAGCATTGGACGCGCCGCTTCGTGCGAGCGTGAAGCGTGCCCGACGGATAGGCTATGAACCAGATTGCCGGACAGTTGATGCATGGCGGCGAGCGCGCACGCGTCGCCGCGCGCGGGCAGCGACTCGAATACTTCACGATTGCTTACAACAGTCTGGAAGGCGTGATCGCCCTCGGCTTCGGCGCGCTCGCGGGCAGCATCGCGCTCGTCGGCTTCGGCTTCGACAGCGTGATCGAGGTGACATCGGGCGCGGCGCTGCTCTGGCGTCTGCGCGCGGAGATGGACGAGGGGCGTCGCGAGCGCGCCGAAGCCGGAAGCCTGCGCATCGTCGGCGTCTGCTTTCTCGCGCTGGCCGTCTACGTCGGTTACGAGGCCGCCGCGTCGCTCCTGCGGCGCGAATTACCGGAGCGGAGTTTGCCCGGAATCGCGCTGGCCGTCGTCTCGCTCGTCGTCATGCCGCTGCTGGCGCGCGCCAAGCGGCGCGTGGCGCTGGGCATCAAGAGCGCGGCGATGAGGGCGGACGCGAAGCAGACCGAGCTATGCACTTACCTGTCGGCCATCCTGCTCGGCGGGCTGGCGTTGAATGCGCTCTTTGGTTGGTGGTGGGCTGATCCGGTCGCGGCGTTGTTGATGGTTCCGATTATCGCTATCGAAGGTTATAAGGCTCTGCGCGGCGAAAGCTGTTGCGAGCAGGGGATGTGTCATTAGCATCGCGCGTTCGGGCGCGGGAGAATTTTCAGGATGAAAAGATTTTTGATGAGTCTCGCTTTGACGCTGGCCGTCGTGCCGCTGGCGGCGACGGCGGCGCGCGCGCAGGAGTCGCGGGCGGAAAATGCTTCGGTGAAACTGGAAGGGCAGGTCGTCTGCTCGGTCTGCTGGTTCGAGTCGGACGACCGTGCGAAGACGCCTTACGGCACGGCCGACGACATGAAGTGCGCGGCCGAGTGCGCGGCGAAGGGCGTTGACGCCGCGCTCGCCGTGCGCGAGGGGGCGGAGAATAAGTTCGCGCTCTACCTGCTCGAAAACGGCCGTTTCGACAAGGGCGCGAAAAATTGGCTCGCCTACATGGGCAAGCAGGTCGAGGTGGGGGGCACTCTGCGGCGCGCGGCGGGCGAGAAAAACTATGTCAAGGTTGACTCTCTGAACGTCGTCGCGGGCGGCGGCGGCGCGGCCGTCATGCAGGACGCGAAAGTGCTCGGCACGGAAGTGGAACTCGCGCTCCGAGACCTCTTCGGCGCGGAGCAGCGTTTGAGCGCGCTGCGCGGGCGCATCGTGGTGCTCAATTTCTGGGCTACCTACTGCGAGCCGTGCCGCAAGGAGATGCCCGACCTCGCGGCGATTCAAAACAACTACGCCGCGCTCGGCGTGCAGGTCGTCGGCGCGTCGGCCGACGAGGCGGCGGCGCGTTCGAAGGTGTTGGGGTTCATCAAGGAGACGAAACTCAATTTCCCCGTCTGGCTCGGCGCGACCACGGGCGACATGGAGCGGTTCGGACTCGCGCCCGTGCTGCCCGGCACGGTCATCATCGGGCGCGACGGCAAAATCGTGTGGCACAAGAGCGGCGTCGTCAAAGAAGCCGACGTGAAGAAAAAGATTGACGAACTGCTGGCGCAGGCGACGAAGGAAGAGAAGAAAGCCCGGCGCGAGCTGGCCGCCGCGCATTCCGACCACACGGACGCGTCGAGCGTGCCCTCTTGACCCTCTTGACCGGGAGAAGGCCGCGCCGTGAGCGGGGCAGGAAACGAAAACAAGGAGCGTTGGGTTTACGGGATGCGCGTGCTCTCGAAGCAGATTCCGCGCGCGACCGTGCGCATGACTTTAACTTACAAATTCCACCCGCGCCTGACGGCCGGCGTAGAATACAACCCCGGCGCGGACGAGGTTGCGCCCATCGCCAACTTACTTCTCCTGACGGAGACGAAGCGGCGTCCCGCGCTGATGCTCGGCACGAGTTCGGATCGCATCGGTACGCCTTCGGGTCAATCTTATTACCTGACGGTGAGCAAGAGCCTGCGGCGCGAGACGGGGCTGCCGATTGCCCCTTACGTCGGCGTGGTGTACGGCACGTTTCAGGACAGGTTTCTGCCGGTCGGCGGGATGAGCATACAACTCGGCAAAAATTTCTCCGCGCTCGTCACGCACAACGGTATCAACCTCCACCCGATCCTGAATTACGCGTACAACCGTCACGCCTTCTCACTCATCATGGTGAAGAGCAAGTATCCGGGCGTGAGTTACAGCGTCGCATTCTAAATCCTGGGAAAGAGGTAAGGGGGTAAAAGAGAAAGGTTAAGAAATACGGTTGTCTCTGATATTTCCCCTTTCCCCTTTACCTCTTCCCCTTTTCCCGGTTTTTGCTCGCTCCCCCTTTCCCCTTTTCCCATCCGCTTGCTAAGATGTGCGCGTAATAACAAAGGCGCGACACAGTCGAATGATTTCTCCCCGCCCGGACACCTGAGCACGCTTGTTCTCCCCCGGTGTCGCCGCCGCATTACCATTTTTTTTTAGTTGCTAAGGAGAAGAAGCATGAAATCATTTCGGAGACGACTGGTCTGCGCGTCGCTGTTTTGCGTCCTCGCGTCGGCGATGGCCTCGAACGCCCCGGCGCAGATTAGTAAAAAAGACCTCAAGGCACAGGCAGAGGCGCGCGAACAGGCCAACAAAGCCGCCAAGGTCTTCCGCCAGATCATGTCCACGCCCGAGCGCGCGATCCCCAGAGATTTGATTGACAAGGCCGAAGCCGTCGCGGTCTTCCCCGACGTGATCAAGGCCGGCTTCCTGCTCGTCGGCGGGCGCGGCGGGCGCGGCGTGATCAGCCGGCGCATCCCCGGCGGGTGGAGCGCGCCCGCGTTCTTCAACCTCGGCGGCGGCAGCTTCGGCCCGCAAATCGGCGCGTCCTCGACCGACTTCGTGCTGCTCTTTATGAACAAGGACGCGGTGAACGGATTGCTCGAAGACAAGTTTGAGATCGGGGGCGAGGGCAGCATCGCCGCCGGCCCCGTCGGGCGCGTGGCCGGCGCATCCACCGACATCCAACTCCGCGCGGCCATTCTTTCCTATTCGCGCAGCAAGGGTCTCTTCGCCGGCCTTGAACTCAAGGGCGTCGTCATCAACCCCGACAACAAGGACAACGAGGCCGTCTACGGCATGAAGGCGAAAGAACTTCTGACGGGCGAGGGCTTGAGGCGCGGCGGCAAGCCATATATTCCTTCGAGCGTGCGCGCTTTTCCGTTGCAACTGTCGCGTTATTCGGTTAAGTAGAGACTGAAAAATTTACGAATATGTTCAGACGCCTCGGTGAAAGGGAAAGCCGGATGAGGAAGTCGCCGTTGAGTATCCCGTCTTCGTGCGCGCTCGGCGTGCTCTTGTCGTTGGGCGCGAGCCTCGCGCCCGCCGCGCCTGTTGTGGTAGTGCGGGGACAGGAGCAGCAGCAGCAGAGGCAGCGACGCGTCAGCGCGCCGCCGACGAAGAGGGAAGAGGAGGCCGAACGCAAGGCCGCGAACGCGGCCAGAGTGTTCGAGCAGGCGATGGGCGCGCGCGACAACGCGATTCCGAAAGAGTTGATTGACAAGGCCGAGGCGGTGGCGGTGTTCCCCGGCGTGCTCAAGGCGGGCTTCGTCGTGGGCGGGCGCGGCGGAAGCGGTTTGATCAGCCGTCGCATCAAGGGCGGGTGGAGCGCGCCCGCGTTCTTCACGATGCGGGGCGGGAGTTTCGGCGCGCAGATCGGAGCGGCGAAGACCGATTTCGTGCTGCTCTTTATGAACGAGTCGGCCGTGCAGGGTTTGCTCGAAGACAAGTTCGAGATGGGCGGCGAGGCGAGCGCGGCGGCCGGCCCCGTGGGACGCACGGCGTCTGCTACCACCAACCTCACGCTCGACGCGGGCATCCTCTCCTACTCGCGCAGCAAAGGTCTGTTCGCCGGTCTGGAACTGAAAGGCGCGGTCGTCAATCCCGACAACAAACTGAACGAGGCCGTCTACGGCATGAAGGCCGACAAACTGCTGAACGACGCGACGCAACTCAAAGCGGAACAAGCCCCGGCGGGCGTGCGCGTCTTCCCCGTCACGCTCGCGCGCTACTCGCGTCGTTAGGACGCCTCCTGAGCGCGCGAAGCTTCCGGTAAGTGCCAGTAAGTGTTGGAGAGATTTGTGAGCCACAGAGACTAGAGAGAACAGAGAGGAGAGGGTTTTCAACATGGCTACCACGGCAGCAATGAACGACGCCTTCACGGCGGGACACGAAGACAAACACCCGAAGGGTCTGTATGTGCTCTTCGCCACCGAGATGTGGGAGCGTTTCAGCTTCTACTCCATGCTCGCGATGTTCACGCTCTACCTGCGCGACCCGACCGAGGGCTTCGGCTGGACGGCGGCCGAGGCGACGAGCCTCTACGCAAACTATCTGATGTTCGTCTACCTCTCGCCGCTCGTCGGCGGCTTCATCGCCGACCGCTTCACGGGCTATCGCAAGGCGGTGATGATCGGCGGCCTCTTCTTCATCGCAGGCCACCTGCTGCTCTCCTTCTCATCGCTCACCGCCGTCTATGCCGCGCTGACCTGCCTCGTCATCGGCAACGGCTTCTTCAAGCCGAACGTCTCGACGATGGTCGGCAACCTCTACCCCGAAGGCAGCCACCTCAAGGATCGCGCCTACAACATCTTTTACATGGGCATCAACGTCGGCGCGTTTCTCGCCCCGCTCGTCGCGGGTTGGGTGCGCGCGAAGTTCGGCTTCCACCCGGCGTTCGCAGTGGCGGCGGGCGGCATGGTCATCTCGGTCTGGATTCTGTTCCAGTTCAAGAAGCACATCCACGAACCCGGACGCAATTTGAACGCCGCCGCAGGTGCGACGCCGACGGCCGCCACGCGCTCCGGCGACACCGCCGCCGACACGGCCGCGACCGCCACGGACGCGCCGCCGCACGGCGTCAGCCATCAGGACGAGGCCGCCACGCGGCAGGGCGTGATGGATGCCGTCCCCGAAAGCCGTCGCATCATCGCGCTCATCGTCATCTTCGCCGTCGTCATCGTCTTCTGGATGGTCTTCCACCAGAACGCCTCGACCCTGACTTACTTCGCCGACGCCAACACCGACTGGACGATGTTCTTCTCGCCCGAGACGGCGAAAGAGTCGGGCGGCATCATCTCGAACTCGATCAACCCGTTCTGGGTCATCACGCTGACGTTCCCGCTCGTCTGGTTCTGGGGCTTCCTCGACCGGCGCGGCCTCGAACCTTCGACGCCGACGAAGATGGCCTTCGGCATGACCTTGACCGCGCTCTCTTTCTTCATCCTTTACTTCGCCGCGAAATCGGGCGAGGCCACGGCTCTCGGCGGCGACCCTTACGCGTTCCGCGTGTCGCAGATGTGGCTCGTCCTCTCTTACTTCGTCGTCACGCTCGGCGAGTTGATGTTGTCGCCGATGGGTCTGTCGCTCGTCTCGAAGGTCGCGCCGATACGGCTGCGCGGGTTGATGATGGGCGGGTGGTTCGTCGCCACGGCGATGGGCAACAAGCTGACACAGATCGGCGTCTTCTGGGATCGCTGGCTGCACTCGACGTTCTTCCTCGTGCTCGGCCTGATGGCGCTCGTCATGGCCGTCGTGCTGTTCCTGTTACTGAAGCCTTTGAAGAAAGCGATGCCCGGCGTCTAGCGGCGACGGCGGGCGAAGTTGACAATAACTTGACGCTGCGGCGAGGGCGACTTTAGAATCCGGTGCGCGCCCTCGCCGCCGGCACGGCTCAGACGGGAGACGCGGGAAAGTCGCCCGCTCGCGTTTGAAAGGAATGACCGAATCCATGCAACCCCGCACCCAACGCCAGAAAGAAATCTTCGATTACATCCAACGCTTCATCGAGCGGCACGGCTACGAACCCTCCTACGCGCAGATCGCGCGCCACTTCGGCATCTCCTCGAAGGCCACCATCGCCAAGCACATCGAGGCGCTGGAGAAGCGCGGCCTGCTCGCGCGCAGCCACACGAACGGCTCCTTCGGCCTGAACGTCCACGTCGAAGAGGCGGCGGGCGATGGGCTGTGCGAGGTGCGACTGCTCGGCCGCGTTGCGGCGGGCGCGCCCTTAGAGACGATTGACGACACCAACGGCGAGACCATCGGCGTGCCGCGTTTCCTACTTGGGCGCGTGCGCCCCGAACGCGTCTACGCCCTGCGCGTCTCCGGCGACTCGATGATTGACGAGCACATCTGCGACGGCGACATCGCCCTCATCGAAAACCGCGTGGAGGCGCGCGACGGCGAGATCGTCGTCGCCTTCGTCGAAGGCTCGCGCGCCACGCTCAAACGCCTCTACCGCTTCGGGCGCGAAGTCGAACTCCGCCCCGCCAACTCTGGGCTTGCGCCGATCCGCCTGCCCGCCGCGCAGGTACAGGTGCAGGGCATTTTCCGCGGCCTGCTCCGCCCCGTGGCATAAAGCCGGGAGGAAGAGAAATTGGAAATTAGAAAGTAGGAAAGTAGAAAGCAGGAAAGCAGGAAAGTAGAAAGCAGGAAAGTAGAAAGCAGAAAGAGGAGAGGGGAAGCATTCGAGCCTTCCCCTCTCCTCTTTCTACTTTTCCGATTTCCGATTTCTACTTTCTACTTTTCCTTACGCGCTTACGGCCGCGCCCGTCGTCGGCGTGGCCGAGTCGGGCTTCTGTCCGGCGAGGTGCGCGTGATAGAGGTCTGCGATGCGTTGCTCGTCTTTGGCAATATCAACGCTGATGTCGTCGAAGATTTGCGCGGTCGCCGGGTCGGTGAAACTGTTGGTGAGGTTGAACGAGTCAACGACGCCGGTTTGCAGGTCGCCCATGGCGCGGCGCATGAGCGCAACGTCGTCGCTCGATTGCAGCCAACTCTTAAGGGTCGCCCACATGCCGCTGCCGGCCGCCTGAAACGACTCCTGCCCGCCGAGCGCAGCGAGGCGCGCTTCGAGCGCGGCGATGTGCCGCCCCTTGTTGGCGCAGATTTCCTTGAAGGCGGCGCGCAGGTCGGGCGCGGTGGCCTTCTCCGTGTAGTGCTCAAAGGCCGTCAAGGCGTAACGCTCGCCGCGAATCGCCGTGTTGATGCCGTCAACGATCTCATCTTTCGTCGAACCGCCCCACCCTTCGGCCAGCTTCCACCAATCGGCCGACAGGTTCGCTTCATCCGGCAGCGCATCCTTCAACGCGCCTTCGAGTCCGAGGTGGCGCAGGATGCCGGCCGTGAAGACGGGCACGTCGCCCGGTCGCCGCGACGTGAGCAGGTTCGCGTCGCGCACGACGGGCGCGTCTTCGTAGCTTGCCCCGGCGTTCTGCATATCTTTGCGGATGGCGCGAAAACCGGTGGCGCGTTTGCCTTGCAGGAGGTCGCCTTCGATCAGAACCTGCGGCCCGTGGCAGACGGCGGCGACGAGTTTGCCGCGCTCGACCGCATCCTGCACGAAACGCACCGTCTTCATGTTGGTGCGCATCTTGTCTGGAGCCATGCCGCCGGGGATGACGACGGCGTCGAACTCCTCGGCGAGCGCGTCGGTGGTCGTCCGGTCGGCCTCCATCGAGAGTTTCATCTGCTTGCCCTGATACTTTTCGTTGACGCGCGAGCCGAGCACGGTCACTTCCGCCCCCGCTTCCCGCAGCGCATTGTAGGGAATTAGAAATTCGCTGTCCTCGACGTGGTTCTCGATCAAAATGGCGACCTTCTTCGTGGTGCTTTCCTGCTTCGTCATCGCTTTAACTCCTTCGATAATTCTAATGTCCAAAAGTGACCGCGCACGGGGCGGTCGCGGGTGTCCGTGGTTTGTCCTCGGAACAAATTGGCAAAGACCATGCCAGCCGGGTGCGGGGGCGAATGCGGGCAAAAGGCCGCCGCGCGTCTGTTTCATTCGCACAAACCCGTACAGGCCGCCGCCGCGAATGTTCGTTTACGTTACTTGCGAGGCGCGCGTGTCGCATATTTATAGATTGAGAGGCCGTTAATCACGCGCATCGAGCACTTTCTCATTGACGGCCGCGCCACACATCATGTAAATCTCAAGGCAAGCGAAAAATGTGCTAAGTGAAATCGGAAACAGCAAGGGCGCGAGGTTGTTTATTTCGCCTTGAGCGCGCGAGGTAGTTCATTCAACTCGACACAACACGGGAGGAGAGAATCATGCCAAGCAGACGTAAACAATCTAACAGCGGGGGGAGCGCGGCGGGCGGCAACACGGCGAACGCGGCGACCGATATGGGGACGGGCGTCGTCAACCAGGCGACGGAGGTCGCGGGCGAGGTGGCCGAGCGCGGGGCAAACCTCGGAAGTTCACTGCTCGAAACTTTAGCCGACACTGTGGGCAGCGTCAGCCCGTCGCTCGGCGACATCGTGCGGCCGGGCGGCCAGGAACGCGGCGGCCGTTCGTCCGGGCGTTCGTCCACGGGGCGCAGCGGCTCAACGTCCACTTCGAGCGCGGTGAGGAGCATCGCGCGGCAGGCGGGCAAGGCGACGGAACGCGCCGGCAAAGCGGCCGAACGTGAAGGACGCGCCACGTCGCGCTCGGCGAAGTCCGTCAGCAAAGGAATCAATCGCACGGCCAGTTCGGCGACCGGCTCAGGCGCTGGCGGCGGGGGCAAAGGCGGAGCGAGCAAGTCGTCCGGCGGAAAGGGCGGCGCGAAATCAGGCGGCTCCAAGTCAGGCGGTTCTAAATCCGGTGGTTCTAAGTCAGGCGGCTCTAAATCGAGTAGTTCCAAGTCGGGCGGCTCTAAATCGGGTGGTTCTAAATCAGGCGGCTCGAAGTCCAGCGGCTCGAAGTCCGGCGGCTCGAAATCCGGCGGTACAGGGCGCGGGGGGAGATAACGGCGCGACGCTCGCGCGCAGCGGTCGTGCGCGCGGACTGTTCCGGCATTGGACGGGGCGCACCCGCAACACGGAGTTGCGCCCCGCTCAAGTCGGCCGGCGTGGTGTAGTGATGCTGAAACAATGTTTCCGTTGCAAAACTACTAAAGACACGAGCGAATTCCATAAGTACTCGCGCAACCCCGACGGGCTGCAACCGTATTGCCGCGCTTGCAAGAGAGCGATTGATAACGAACATTATAAAAACCACCCGCGCCGCAACTACGAGCGTAACCGGGCGAAAGCCCACAGCAACCGACGCTGGCTGTACGAACTGCTGAAAACGAAACGGTGCGAGTGGGAAGGTTGTACAGTGACTGACCCCGACATGCTGGTCTTCGATCATCTCGATCCGCAGACCAAGCGGGGAGAACTCAGCCGGATGGCGCAACAGTCATATTCGAGAGCGACGATTGAGGCTGAGGTGAAAAAGTGTAGAGTGCTGTGCGCTAATCATCATCAGAAGCACACCATCCAGCAGTTCGGCTACAGGAAGTGGGCGACCGAATCCTAAACCGTTCGGAGAACAGGACGGTTATAATTAAGCAGCCGAGGTTGGTGGGAAAATTGAAGCCGCCTTCCGGACTCGAACCGGAGACCTACGGTTTACGAAACCGTTGCTCTACCAACTGAGCTAAGGCGGCACAGGATTTTTGTGAGGCAAGAATACGAAGCGGGGGGCGCGCTGTCAAGCAGGCGTCCGGACGAGACGGGGAGGAGCGAAAAACAGAGATGGCAAAAGACCCAACTAAGCACAAACAGAACTATCAGATCGACGGCCAGAAGTTGAACGAGTACGAATTTACACAGAGCCACGGCGCGATCACGGAGGAGGAACGCAACCGTTTTGGCGACCAGCAACGCCAGAGCGGGGATCAGTTTGACGCGCCGCAGACCGAGGCCGAACGCATCAAGCAGTTGATGGACGACGTACACGAGCGCGTCCAGCGGGAGAAGGAGAAAGAGGCCGCGCGCGAGGCCGCCAGGCGTCGCAAGGCGCGCGCAGAGGCGCGAGGCGCGGGCGCGCAGAAATCGGGGGGCGCGCAGGCGTCTGCGGCGCGCGCGCAGAAATCTGTCGCCGCTACGAATAAATCGGCGGGCGCGACAGGGGCTGCGAAGAAGGGCGGCGCGAAGGCTTCGGCCTCGGCGGGCGGCGCGAAGAAGGGCGCGGCGAAGAAAGCTGCAAAAGGTGCGGCGAAGAAGGCTGCGAAGGGCGCGACTTGGTCGGGCGCGAAGGTGAGCGCGGCCGGTAAGTCCAGCACGAAGGGGCGCGCGGCCAGTAAGGCGGGCGCGAAGGCGAGCGCGAAAGGCGCGGCTAAAAAGTCTGCGGGCAAAAAGGCGGGCGGCGGCTCTGCCGGTAAAAAGTCCGCCGGTAAACAAGCGGCGCGCAAGAAGGGCGGCGGGCGTTGAGTTACAAAGTCGCGTTCGAGCGCAGAGCGGCCGAGAGTTTTTTGAGCGCAGCGACCGAGAGTTTTAAGCAGGCGGCAACTTACAGGGAAGGAGCGAGGCAGATGGCAGGACAAGGCGAGGAACGAGAACCGTCGGCGGGCGGCGGGCAGGCGAGCGAGAACCGCGGGGGGGCGGCGGGCGCGGGACACGAGGGCGAGCCGGAGGCCGAACAGGAATCGGCGGCGGCGATGGACGCGGAAGTGCCGCAGCCGCCCGACGCTTCGGAGACGACCGAAGGACAACCCTCCTGAGTTCTCACGGCAACTAAAACTCGAAACCAACGGGGGCGGGCGGCGAATCTGGAACGCGCTCGCCCTTCGTGTGTGCTGTGTCGGAGAGGTTCAGGTAAGTTAAGATGAGTTGGTCAACGGTCGTGCCCGTATTGTCTCCATGCCCGCTGGAATTTCACGTCCCACAAACATGATGAAAAGCAGTGCCAGAGAAGTCCGCTGTTGTTCGACAAACTTCCACGCGGCGTCGTGCGCGCGGCTTCTGCTCGCGGTATTGATTCTCGTTCTCGCAGTGTGCGGCAGCCCGGCCGACGCGTGCGCGCAAAAGAACAGGGCGCGGAAATTGCCCTCGCCCGCCAGGATCGTGGACGACTATTTGAAAGCCGCCGGGGGGAAGACGCGACGGGGCGCGGTGCGCGACGCGACTTACGAGTGGAGCGCGCAACAGGGCGCGGACGGGGCGCGGGGCACGGCGCGCACGTTCGCGAAGTTTCCGGCCTCGACGCGCACGGACATCTTCCTCGAACGCGGCGAGACGAACGCGGCGGCCAACGCGCGTTCCGCCTGGCTGCGTCGTGACGGCGGCGAGGTGCGGACGCTGACCGACACGGAGGCCAACGTCGCCAAGCTGATCTCCGCGCTCGACGCGAGTCGTCTCGTTGATTACAGGAAACAGGACGTGCTCGCGCGCACGGTCGAATTCTCGGAAGGCGGCAATCACCTTGAACCCGCCTACGTCGTCGAATTCTCAAGGCGCAACGGCGCGCGCCTCAGATATTGGTTCGGCGCGAACAGCAAACTGCCCGTGCAGGTCGCCGACGACGCGCGCCAACTCACGATCCGTTACAAGGATTACCGCGCGTCGCAGAACGGCCTGCTCGAACCGCACCGGGTAGAAATCATAACGCGCGACACGGGTATGCTGGTGCTGACCTTAAACAGCGTGCGCTACAACACCGGGCTGGACGACACGCTCTTCGACCCGCCGAGCGATCAGTCTCTGAACATCTCCGAACTGCTGCGCGCCGTGGCGCGCAACCAGCAGCAGATTGACCGGCGCGTCAGCGATTACACTTTCACGCGCACGGAGACCGAACGCCGGATTGACGACAAGGGCGTCGTGAAGAAAGAGAAGACCGTCGTCCGCGAAGTCTACCCGGTGGCGGGCGGCGGGAGCGTGCTCAAGTTGATCAGCGAAGACGGCGTGCCGCTTTCGCCGGAGCGCGCGGCGAAAGAAGAACGGCGCGTGGCCGAACTGTTGGGGAAGATCGAAACGGGCAACGCCAGGCGCAGGGAGAAGCAGGAGCGCGAACGCGCCGAGCGCGCACGCAAACAAGGCGAGGCGGACGGCGGCGATGCGGACGAGAACATCGGCGTCGGCCTCTTTCTGCGAGCCTGCGAGTTCGTCAGCCCGCGCCGCGAGCGTTTTCGAGACCGCGACGCCATCGTCTTCGATTTTCGCCCGCGCCCCGATTTCAAACCCGCCAACCGGAGCGAATCGTTCGTCGCCAAACTGGCCGGCATCGCGTGGATCGATCCGTCGGACAAGCAGGTGATGCGTCTGGAGGCGCGTCTGGCGGAAGGCTTCAAAGTGGGCGGCGGGCTGTTGGCGTCCGTGCGTCCCGGCTCGGCGGTCGTGATGGAGCAGACGCGTCTCGAAGACGGCGTCTGGCTGCCGCGCTTCTCACAGATCAACGCGTCGGCCAAACTCTTCCTCTTCTCCGGATTCAACCTTGACGCCACGCACGAATACAGCAACTACAAGCGTTTCAGCACCAGCGTCGGCGAAGCGAACGTGGACGCCCCAACGCCGCAGCCCGCCCCGACTCCGCCGCACGAGGAGCGGTAAAGGAAACTCTTATGAACTCGACTATGTCCGTCATCGGCTCGCAATCGTCAGGAGTTGTTCGGCCTTCACCCGTTCAAGCGCGTGCGCTGCTGAGTCTCGTCCTTCTGCTCGGCGCGGGCGCGTTGATGGCCTCGCCCGTGCGCGCTCAGCAAACGATTTCTGCGCCGCCGACGGGAGCGCGCGCGAAGGCGGAGATTCCGGCAGACCTGACCGATCTCGACATCCGGGCGTTGATTCGCGAGGTGGCCGAGAGCGAGCGTGAGATGCAGCCGCGCCGTTTCGAATACACCTGGACGGCGAAGGTAACGGAGCGCGAGCCGGGCAAGCGCGGCGAGACCGGGAAGGAGAGGGTGAGGGTTTACGAGGTCTACCCGGTGCGGGGCGAGTTCGTCAGGAAGTTGGTGAGCGAGAACGGCGTGCCGGTGTCGCCCGGGGAGGCCGAGAAGCAGTTTAAGAAAACCGTGGCGAATCTGGAAAAGGCCGCGCGCGAGGACGAGAAGCGGTACGCCGCCGGCGCGCCTCCTCTGCCACACCCCGCGCCACACGCATCCGGCATCCCGACCTTCGGCTTTACCAACGGCTTCAAGTTCAGAGACGGATTGAGGACGGGCGAGTTTTCGTTCGCGCCGTGGATAGTTTTTCGCGCCGGTAAATTTTTCGCCCCGCGCCGCGAGAGGCTGGGCGGGCGCGAAGTGATCGTTTTGGATTTCCGCCCGCGCGCCGATTTCATCCCGGCCAACGACTCGCAGAAGCCTTACGGTAAACTCGGCGGGCGCGTCTGGATTGACGTTGCCGACCGGGCGCTCGCGCGTCTCGAAGCGTGGCCTCTCGCGCCGAACGCGCTCGATGCGCCCGCACCGGCGACGCTCGCGCGGCCGAGCGAACCGTCCATCATCTACGAAGAGGCGCGCCTGCCCGACGGCATGTGGCTCGAAAGTCTGGTGCGGATCAAGACTACCGCAGACAAGGCCGCCTTCAACGGCGTCGAAGTAGATACCTCGAAAGAGGTCGGCGATTTCAAACGCTTCGAGGCCAGCGCGGGAGACGCGAAAGTTGAGCCGCCTAAAGAGCCATGAGCGCGACGGCTATCGTCGGCTTTGATTGTTGCAGCCATTGCGGCGCGGGCGTTGGATTTTGAATTGAAAGTATTGGAAAGTATTGAAAGCAAAGTACGGAGACAGGGCAAGGGTGGGTGACATAGAAAATGAATGAAGTCGTAGTTATCGGCGGCGGGTTCGCCGGGGTCGAGGCGGCGTGGCAGGCGGCGCAGGGCGGCGCGCGCGTGCGCCTCTACGAGATGCGTCCCGTGCGGCAGACGCCCGCGCACCGCACCGAGCAGTTGGCCGAGATCGTGTGCTCCAACTCGCTCAAATCCGACGAGCCGGGCACCGCGCCGTACCTGTTGAAGGAAGAGTTGCGGCGGGGCGGGTCGCTCGTCCTGGAGGTCGCGGCCGAGACGCGCGTGCCCGCGGGCGCGGCTCTCGCGGTTGACCGGCATCGCTTCGCCGAACTCATCACGCAGAGGATCGAGGCGCATCCGAACATCACCTTGATCCGCGAAGAGGTGACACGCGTGCCGGAGGATGCATTGACGATCATCGCCGCCGGGCCGCTCTGTTCCGACGCGCTCGCCGAAGAGATCGTGCGCCTGACGGGCGACGGGCAGCTTTACTTTTACGACGCCATCGCGCCCATCGTCGCCGCCGATTCGATTGATTACACCGTCGCGTTTCGCGCCGCGCGTTACGACAAGGGCGGCGACGATTACGTCAACTGCCCGTTCGACGAGGAACAGTATCGAGTCTTTTACGAAGCCTTGAGGGAGGCCAGGAGCGTGCCGCTGCAACGCTTCGAGGAGACGCGCTGGTTCGAGGCGTGTCTGCCCGTCGAGGAACTGGCGCGGCGCGGCTACGACACTTTGCGCTACGGGCCAATGAAGCCGCGGGGCTTACGCGACCCGCGCAACGGGCGCGAGCCTTTCGCCGCCGTCCAACTCCGGCAGGAAAACTTGATGGCCGACGCCTACAACCTCGTGGGCTTTCAGAATCATCTACGTTACGGCGAACAGGCGCGCGTGATTCGTTTGATTCCGGGGCTGGAACGTGCGGAGTTCTTGCAGTACGGGCAGATTCATCGTAATACTTATATTCGCGCGCCGCGCGTGCTTGAGGCGACGATGCGGATGCGCGAACGACCCACGGTCTACTTCGCGGGACAGATCAGCGGCGTAGAGGGCTACGTCGAATCGGTGGCGACGGGCTGGCTCGCCGGGGTGAACGCGGCGCGGCAGTTGGCGGGAAGAGAACTCGTCGAAGCCCCGCCCAAATCGGCCATCGGCGCACTTGCGCGTTACGTCTCGTCGGCCGAGACGGACAATTATCAACCCGTCAACATCACCTTCGCGCTCCTGGAACCGCTGCCCGAAGCGGATCGCAAACGCGTCCGGCGCAAGCGCGAGCGGCATCAACTTCAAGTCGAACGAGCATTAACAGAGTGGAACAACTGGCTGCACAATCTTCACACCGACGATTCACCGGCGACGACGACTCCGCACCATGCGCCGCGCGACGCCGCCGCGAGCGGCTGACGCGACGCAGGCACGCGGACTGTGCTGCGAGCGCGGCGCGAGAGACGCGCGCCTCCTATGCCCGCGCCGCATGTCTCTTCATCGCCGGAATTTTCCTCTTCACCTTCGCGCCCCGGACGGACGCGCAGTCGGGTCGCCACAGGCCGGAGCCTTCCGCATCGCCCGCGCCCGACAAGCAACGCCCGCGTCGCGCCACGCCCGTTCGCCCGACCGATAGCATCCCCGGCCAGCCCGCCACGCCCGACGCCCCCGGCATGATGCCCGTGCCCACGCCCGCACCCACGCCTGCGACCGAAACCGGCACGCCGCGCCCGCAGTCAAACGAACCCGTCGCGCCCGCCGCTACGGCGGCGGACGACGCCGCAATCGAAGTTGACGACGGCGAGATCGTGCGCGTCACGTCGAACCTCGTGCCGGTTTCGGCGACAGTCACGGACACGCGCGGCAAGGCCATCACCGATCTCACCGTGGACGATTTCGAGTTGCGCGTTGACGGGCAACCGAAGCCCATCGGCGGCCTCAGCCACGCGGAGACGCCCGTGCGCATGGTGATGCTTTTCGACAATAGCGACAGCATTCGTTCCTCGCGCGAGTTCGAGAAGCAGGCCGCGATACGTTTCTTCAAGAGCGTGCTGCGCCCGGTTGATCAGGCGGCGATCTATTCGGTCGGCACGGTCTTCGAACTCGCGCAGCCGTTAACGAACGATGTCGGTAAACTCGTGCGCACCATCGAACATTTCGACAAGCCGGAAGGCGCGACCAAACTTCTCGAAGCGATTGCGCACGCCGCCGAATACCTGCGCCACGCGCCCGGGCGCAAAGTTCTCGTCATCGTCTCGGACGGCGCGGACACCGTCAGCGATATGCCCTTCGACGAGACGCTGCGCCGCGTGCTCGCCGCCGACTGTCAGGTCTATTCCGTCCAGACCGGCGCTTTCGAGAGCGCGAATTTGGTTGATCTGATAGCTATCCGCAGGCTCGAAACTTTTTCCGAACGCACGGGCGGCGCGGTATACGTCCCGAAGACGACCGGCGAACTCGATACCGCCTTCGCGCAAATTTCGTCCGACCTCGCGCAGCAGTACGTGCTCAGTTACTACCCGACCGACGAGGGGCGCGACACCCGTTTCCGCACCATCAACCTGCGCGTAAAGACGCGCCCCAACCTGCGCGTGCGCGCCCGGCGCGGCTATTACCCGCGTCGCAGCGCGCAGCAAATATCTACGGGCGAACACTTGATGAACGACGCGGATGCGGCTGCCGAACGCAACCAGCCGCCTTCCGATCTCAACCCGCCGCTCACCATGCCGCGCGCTCTGGCGATCAAGGCAGAGCGTTCGACCATCACGCTCGGCGGGCCTGCCCACGGCAGCAAGAACATGGATGCCGACACGAGCGGCGACCCCCCGCAGCGCGCCGCGACGGACGTGCGCGTCTCCAGCCCGGCGTTGAACAGGTTGGAGGTAAAAACAGAGCCGAACGCTTCGCCGCAAAATAACGAATCGCCGCCGGGTCTGAAATCAGAACCGCCGGATGCGAAGCCCGACGACGCGCCGTCTTCCGCAGCCTCAGACGAATCGAAGCCGACACCCACGCCCGCGCCGACACCGGCAAACGCTCAGACAACGGAAACAGCCCCGCAGCAATCGCCATCGCCACAGTCGTCAACGCAACCTACACAGCAGCCCGCGCCGCCCGCGCCGAAGAGTCCGCCGAACGTCGGCCTGCTCAATTCAAAAGCCCTGAGCCTCCCGAAGCCCGTCTACCCGGAGATGGCGCGGCGCATGAGGGTCGAGGGCGCGGTGAGAGTGCTGGTGACGATTGACGAGAGTGGTAGAGTGATCTCGGCGCGGGCGGATGGCGGGCACACGTTGTTGCGCGACTCGGCGGTCAACGCCGCGCGGCTGGCGAGGTTTACGCCCGCGCTCGTCTCCGGCCAGCCCGTCGCGGTCTCCGGTTTCATCACTTACACGTTCAGCCTGTAGTCACAAAAAGCGACCCGTATGATCGAACAACTCTTCGAGCAGTTCTTCGAGCACCTGCGTTATGAGCGCAACGTGAGCGAGCACACTCTACGCAACTACCGCATTGACCTCGGCCAGTTTTACGACCACCTCGCGCCCCCTGACGCCGCGACGGGCGCGCGCCGCGAGTTCGACCTCAAACAGATAGACCACGTCACGATCCGCGAATGGTTGTCGTCGCTCCACGCCGCCAACAAGCAGAAGACCTCCATCGCGCGCAAACTCGCAGCCCTGCGCACCTTCTTCCAGTTCCTCGTGCGCGAGGGCGTCGTCGAGATGAACCCCGCCAAACTCGTCTCCACGCCGCGGCTGGAGAAGAAACTCCCCAACCACCTCTCCATCGAAGAGGCCGTCCGCTTTATCGAGACGCCCGACATCGAAACCGATCTGGGGAAGCGCGACCGCGCCATCCTCGAATTCCTCTACGGCACGGGCGTGCGCGTTTCTGAACTCGTCAAGCTGAATTTGCGCGACATAGATTTCAAAAACAAGATGGTGAAAGTGACGGGCAAGCGGCGCAAACAGCGCATCGTGCCCTTTGGCGACCCGGCTCTGCACGCCCTGATGCAATACCTCACCGTGCGCGGCGCGTTCCTCAACAATGCGCCCGTCGCCGAACGCGACGAAGAGGCCGTCTTCCTCAACTATCAGGGCACGCGCATCACGACGCGCTCCGTCGGGCGCATGGTGGACAAGTACATCACGATCTGCGCGGGCGTCCACAACATCAGCCCGCACTCTCTGCGCCACTCCTTCGCCACGCACCTGCTCGACAGCGGCGCAGACCTCCGCCACATCCAGGAACTGCTCGGCCACGCGCGCCTCTCCACCACCCAAATCTACACGCACGTCTCCATGGAAAAATTGATCGAGGTATACGACAAGACGCACCCCAAGGCGTAAAAAAGCAGTGACGAGTGACAAGTGACGGGTGACAAGTTCAAAGCGTGTGGCTTGAACTTGTCACCCGTCACTTGTCACTCGTCACTGCTTTTAGAGCGTTGGGATGTCGTCGAGTCCCTGCTGCTCTTCGAGCCGGGACTGGCAGGGGGCGTCGTAGCGCGCTGTGGGGACGGCTTCGAGACGGCGTTCGTCAATGGCTTTGCCGCAGGATTGGCAGATGCCGTAAGAGCCTTCTTCGATGCGGAGGAGGGCTTGATCTATGTCGGCCACGGCCTGCGATTCGCGCTCGCCGAGGCGCAATTGGAGTTCCTGGTTGACATCTTGCAGCGACATGTCAACGCTGTCTTTCACACCGTCGTCCGCGATCATGTCGAGCGCGGCCTGCTGGTTGTCTCTCACGAGTTCCGTGTGCTGGCGTAATTGCTTCGTGAGTATGCCGCGAAAATGTTCCAAACGATCTGCGTCCATTAAAGTAGTGCCCCCTGATCTGAAAGGAAGACGCGTGCGCTTCCGTAGATGTTGTGTATTCGAACGCGGGGATTATAACACACGCGACCGCCGCCCTCCCGTCGCTCTCGCCACAGTCCGATGGCTGAAGTTTTGAACATGCGCGGCCACGCATGCGTCGCCGCCCGAAACTCCCGGAAGACGAGTCTGAGGTTTACAATCTTCGCCGCCTACAGTAATTTGTACCCCCTCCCGGCGATGCGCGGCCGGCTCAAGAATTTCTCAAGCGGCGTGCCCCAAACTCCGCGCAACTCCCGAATTGAAAAGCGGTCTGCTCACGGCCGGCTTTATCTCTTGCGCGGCAAAACCGTTCTCGCGTTTTGCCGGAAAGGAGTTCCCAACTTGGACGTGCGGGTGCAAAACGTTCTGACCCTCATGCGGCGCGACCTGCGCGCCAGGCGCACGCTCAACGACATGGCGCGCTCCGTCAACTTAACCTCTTTTCATTTCTGCCACCTCTTCAAAGCCGAGACGGGCAGCAGCCCCGCCCGGCATCTCAAAGCCCTGCGGCTCGAACGCGCGCGGGAATTGTTGGAGACCACTCGCCTCAACGTCAAAGAGATCAGGGCGCTCGTCGGACTCAACGACGAGAGCCATTTCGCCAGAGATTTTCGCGCCACATACGGTCTCACGCCGCAGCAGCACCGCGAGTATTATCTCGGCTTCGGTGCGACGAAAAAAGACGAAATCGAGCAGGGCAAGATCAGTTCATAAGACGGACGCGGATAAAAACCGTGTGCGGCGAACTGTGATGTTCGCCGCACACGGTTTTTGAAACATGACGCTTGAACGCGCGCCGATTCGCCGCGAGGGTTCGCGGCGAATCGCGGAGTTAAAAGCGGAACTTCAATCCGGCCTGCACGAGGCGCGGGCTGCTCGGCAGGATGCCGCGCGCGCGGTCAACGATGTAAGTGCGGTCGAAGAGGTTCTTGGCGGTGACGAAAAAGGTCGAACGCAACTGCTCGACGTGGTAATTGACCGTCGCGTTCCAGACCGCGTAGCCGGGCACGAGGCCGAGTTGCCCGTCGCGGCGGCCGGGGGGCGGCGTCAGTAAGTTCAAATCGTCCCCGAACTGGCGGCCGACGTACACGCCCTCGACGAGCGCGTCAACGCCGGAGGGGTGCGAGTAGCCGAGGTTGAGGTTCACCAAATTCTCCGGCGCATAGGGCAGGCGGTTGCCCGTGATCCGGACGTTCGTGAAACCCGCGATGTTGCTGAAGCGCGTGCCCGTAAACTTCGCCGTGGGCAGGAACGTGTAGGCCACGCGCAGGTGAAAATTGTGGCGGCTGCCGGTGAGCGTGCCGGAGTCTATGCGCCCCGTGAACTCCGCGCCCTGATGCAGGGTCGAGCCGCCGTTCGTGAGCGCGGAGCCGACGCCGCCCGCGAGACTCGCCGGGACGATCTGATTCTCGTAGTCCATGCGAAACAGTGTGGCCTCGAACCTGAGACCCCGGCGCGGCGCGGCGCGAAATCCCAATTCATAGTTCCAACTGAGTTCCGGGTCGAGTTCGATGCTCCCGCCCGTCGTGTTATTGATGATGTCCTCAGTGCGTGGCGGCGCGAAACCGCGATGCACGCCCGCGAAGACAGTCACACGCGCGGCCGGTTGATAGGAGACGCCGAGGCCGGGGATAACCTGCGTGAGCGCGGTGCGGCCGGAGACGCCGCTTCCCCCGTTGGCGAGCCGGTTGGTGCGCTGAAACTCGATGTGTTCGACGCGCACGCCCGGCGTGACGGTGAACTTCTCGAAGAGGAAACGGTTCTGCACGAAGCCGGAATAAGCCTTATTGCGCCGCTCGTTATCTTCGGCCAGGACGCCGTCGCGCGAGTTGGGCAGGTCGCCGTTCTTCTGCAAACGATCCTGCGTCTCGTAGTGAGCGCGGACGCCGAAGTCCGTCTCGCTGCGCACGCCGAAGAGTTTGTGCCTGACGTTCAAATGCGGCTCGACGCCGAAGAAGTGGTATGTGCGCAGGCGACCCTCGTTGCCGCAGGTCGTGTTGAGATCGGCGAAGCTGCGGCAGTCGGGATCAATGTTGAGGCGGTTCGGACGCTGTGCGGAATTGCTCGACTGCCGCCACCAGTGGCGTCGAAAGTAAGAGCCGTAGAGCGTGGTCGTCAGCGTCGCGTTCGCGTTGAAGACGAAGGCGTGCGTGGCCGATGCGCCGAAGCGGTCGCCGTAGAATCGGTCGTTGAAGAAAGGGTTCGCGCGCGGGTCGGCCGCGTATTCCGCCTCGGTCAGCCCGGAATATGAGACCTGCGAACGCTCGCGGTAGAAATTGAACTTGCCGGTGAGCGCCTGCCGCGAGCCGAGCGCGGTGACGCTCTTGAAGTTGAAGTCGGAGAGGCCGGTGCGGTGCTGCGCGCGCGCGCCCTCGCCCTGCTTACGCGTCAGGTCGAAGAGGAGTCCGGTGTTGCCGAACGTGCCGCCGAAGTCGGCGTGTCCGTTGAAGTAGTCGCGGTTTCCGCCCACGAGCGTGAGCGACCCGGAAGTCTGTTCGGGAGGCGTCCGCGTGATGTAGTTGACGACCCCGCCGATGGTCTGCGGCCCGTAGAGAATTTGTCCAGACCCCTTGAGCACTTCGACGCTCTCGAAGCGATCAATCGGGGGGTGATAGTAAGAGGCGTTGTCGCCGTAGGGCGCATAGGTGAGCGGGATGCCGTCTTCGAGGAGCAGCACTTTGGTGGAGCGCGTCGGGTTCAAACCGCGTATGCCGATGTTCGGACGCAGGCCGAAGCCCTCTTCGTCGCGCACGTTCACGCCCGACACCTTGCGCAACGCCTCGCTCGAAGTGAAGACGCGGCTCAGTTCGAGCATCTCGCGTTCGAGCACGTCAACCGAGCCGGGGATGCGCTCGACCACTTCGGGAATACCCGCGATGCTGCTCGACGTGACGACGACCGCCTCGGCGAGGGAAGCCGCCTGCAAAGTGAGTTCGACGTTGCTCTGGCTCGCGCCCGCTTTGATGGACACCTCCTGATCGGCGAGCGCGAATCCGCGACTCGTCGCGCGCAGGTGATAAGAACCGGCGGCGAGTTGCTCGAAGGTGAAGGCTCCGGCCGCGTCCGTGATCGCAGTGCTTTCGTCGTTGCGCCTCTCACGCCTGAGTGTCACGGTCGCGCCCTCGACCGCCGCCCCGAATTGATCGAGCACGCGTCCCGACAGAGAGACTCCGCTCGACTGCGCCGCCACGCTCCCGGCGCATCCCCACAACGCGAAGAGGGCGACGACTCCGAAAAGCGCCAGCGACGCGCGCCTCTTCACAGACCCTATCTGCATATCTTCTTCCTTTATGAGAACTATGAATAAGCTGAAAAAACTCGGAGGGTCTGAAAATGAAAACGACTTTCATTTTCAGACGAGGTGAGAAATTAAACCTTTGGAGTTTCACTGTCAAGCGAAAGTTTCTCAAGGCGGTGGTTCAATTTGAGATAAAAGGGAAGAGAAAGACAGTTCACGCAAAGGCGCAAAGGCGCAAAGAAGAGGCATAATTCTTGAGTCGCTACTGATCCGGATGCTTCCTTTGCGCCTTTGCGCCTTTGCGTGAGCTTCTTCCGCAGTCATCATTAACTAGAATTTCAAACTGAACCACTACTTTTCTCAATATGAATTAGAGGCGTTATGTGGAGAGGCGGCTTGCGGAAATGACTGCCGAGGCTATTAGAAGTCGCCGCAGAGAATTTCGCCGGCGAGGAGCGGGATCATGAGTTCGTGGTGGCCTGTGACGGAGTAGCCGCGACCCGCGCCGTCTTTGGTGGGACGGCGGACGACGTTGGTGAGCGGGCGGTAGGATTGAATGAAATCGAAGTTGGCGGTGGTGAAATCGGCGAGCGGGTGGCCGAGATTGCGCACGAGCGTGACGGCCTTCAAAAATATTTCGGGCAGCACCACGGCCGAGCCGATGTTCAGATAGACGCCGCCGCCATTCATACGCCGGACGAGTTCCGAGAGCAATCGGAAATCGGTGTGCGACGTTTGACCGAGGCTCGCGCCGTCGGCCGAAGGGTGGAAGTGGGCGATGTCCGCGCCGATGGCGACGTGCGCCGTGAAGGGCAGGCGCGCACTGTAAGCGGCGCACAGCAGCGACAGGTCGGCGTGCGGCGCAGCGAGTTGTGAAAGTTCACGCCCCATCGCCTCGCCGAGTCCGATCCGGTCGCGCGCCCCGGCGCGCGCCGCTCCGTTCAGAAGTTTGCCCGTCTCCTCGGCCGCGCCGAACGCGCCCTCGCCGAGCGTGGCGTCAACGTCTTCGGAAGTCGAACCGACGAGCGCGATCTCGGCGTCGTGGACGAGCACGGAGCCGTTCGCGGCGATGGCCGAGACGTAGCCGCGCGACATGAGATTGATGATGACGGGGGCGAGTCCGGTTTTGATGACGTGGCCGCCGATGCCCCAGATGACGGGTTTGCCCAACTCGCGCGCGCGGCGCACCTGCGCGGCGATCTCTCTGAGCGAACGCACGGCGAGAATGTTCGGGAGCGTGCGGAGAAACTCGCGGAGCGTTGCGTCGGCGGAGACGGGGCGTGCGAAATCCGACGTTGCGACTTTGCTCGGGCGAGAGGCAAGCGGGTAGGTGTTTACTCGTTCGAGGTCGAGCGGGCGCAAATCTTCATCGTAAATTGACACGGTTAGCGGGGCGTCCCTTCTTCAATCCTGAGCTTTCTCGAAGAGCATCCGCTCGACGAGTTCGCACAGGATGTGGCCGATCAGGTTGTGCGTCTCCTGTATGCGCTGCGTGTCCGCGCTCTCGACGACGAGCGCGAGGTCGCAGAGCGGCGCGACCCGCCCGCCGTCGCGGCCGAGCACGCCGATCACTTTCAACTCGCGCGCACGCGCCCTTTCGACCGCCGCGACGATGTTCGCGGATGTGCCCGAAGTGGTGATCGCCACGAGCACGTCGCCCTGCGCGCCGAAGGCTTCGACCTGCCGCGCGAAGACGTTCTCGAAGCCCGTGTCGTTGGCGATTGAAGTGAGGACGCCGCCGTCGGTCGAGAGCGCGAGCGCGGGCAGAGCGCGCCTCTGGATGCGCGAAAATTGGTTTACGAATTCGCCCGCGATGTGCTGCGCGTCGGTCGAAGAGCCGCCGTTGCCGCAGAGCAAAACTTTGCCGCCCGCGCGGAAACCGGCGGCGATGATTTCGGCGGCACGCACCACTTCGGCCGCGTGCTCCGCGAAGTAACGCCGCTTGACCTCACAGCTTTCGGCGACGACGTTTGAGATGTGGTCAATCATATTTAGCCGCGACACGAAAAAGCACCGGCGCGTTGGATAAGAGAAGGTATCTTACCCGACGCATCCGGCGCAAACACTCACGGGTCGTCGTTCGCGGGAAGACGCGAAAGCGCGCCCGCCCGTTCGGACGCCCTGCTACTGCGTGGTTTCGGCCGGCGCGGATTTGTACTTCGTGTTGGTCTTGCGGTCGGTCAACTCGATGTAAACCCAACTCGGCGGAACGACATCGCTGTCGAGCGCGAACCATAGTGTGTTGAGGTCGTCCGGGCTGCTGAAGGCGCAGAATCCGTTGAGACGCTTGCCCGTGCCGTCGTACACGTCCACCCATGTGCGCGACGCTTTAGTGTTATTACCGCAGGGCGGCAAGTCCGGCGCGGCGGCGAAAAGCTCTTTCGGGTAGACGCCGAAGTTAGCCACGTTGTAGCGGTAGCGTATCAATTCCTTGCCGCCGCTCTGAAAAGATTCCGGCGCGATGAAGACGAGGACGGGATTCGGCAGCGGTTGCTGCGCCGTCGAAACGCCGCCCGCCGCCGACATCAAAAAGCCCAGACTTGCCAAAAACACTGTGACCTTCCCGTTGATTGATTTCATGGTCGGTTCCCTTTCCTTCGGGAATCGGCAACAGCGAGCGGCTTTAAACTACTCGCGCGGAACAGTCCACCTGCGCTAATGAGATGAACCAGCGGGATAAACCGGCGCGGGAGATAGTCCGGCGCATCGCGTGGGCGGATGCGCCGGACTATCTTGAGAAGTTACCTGCTTGAGAAGTTACCTGCTTGAGAAGTTACCCGCCGAACTCGATAACTTACCTGCCGAAAATCTTTTTGATGTCGGGGATGAATTCGTTAATCACGTTGAAGATCGAGCCGGTGATGAACGATTTGCCGAAGCGTTTGAAGGTGGCGTCCGTGCCGATGCGGTCGTGGCCGGGCGTGCTCTGCTCCCAGAGGTTCGAGAGCGCGCTGGCGGAGAGTTGCCCGGCGAAACGAGAGTAGTTGGGTTGAAGTTTTCCGTTGTCTCCGCGCGTGACGAAGACGCGGCTGACGGCATGCGCGACGCGCCCGCCGACTCCCTTGCCCTCGGCACGCTCGTAGCGCGTGTCCTGCCGGAAGGCCACCGCATAGACGCCGTTGCCGAGCAGGTTGTAAGTGGCGCGGCGGCCAAACCGGATGGCGAAACGCGAAAGGGCATCGGCCGCGCGGTCGTCCGTGTCCTTGTGCGGCAGATCGTCTTCGCCTATCTCGGTAAGGATCGCGCTGGCGAGCGAGATGCCGTATGCCTGCGGGCTGAGAAAGGCCGACTTGAACGCGCGCCGCATCTTCTCCTCCGAAGTTAAAGGCGTGTATACGGACGCGCTCGTCTGCTGCGCGCCGCCGACGGGGTCTTGCGCGAAGAGGCCGGAGGCGTCGAAGGATTTCGAGGCGTGCCGGGCTTCCGTCTCGAACGTGAAGGCGCGCGCCGGGTTGGTCTTGAGCGTTCGCGCCGACGAGAAAGTTAAAGACTGTGATGCAGGGACGGCAGCCTCGCCCGCGCCGCTCTGTTCGAGGCGTGCGGGAGGAGTTAAGACCGTCGCGGCTGGTGATTGTTCACACGCTTCCTCTTTCGCCGTGGCTTTTTCCGCCGTCGCTATCGCGGCGACGGGCTGCGCCGCCGGTTGGGTCGCAGTCTGAGCCTCCTGAGAAAACGCGTGTTGAGAGATGCTTAAGGCAATGAATAGCTGTACGAGGAGTGCCGGCGCGAACGCGCGGGCACGAAGATTGGTCATCGGGGGTTCTCCTTATGTTCGGATGCCGGATTTGCCGCACCGCCAAAATGTGCGCGGGCTGAACAATTCACGGCTCGGCGACATGCTACCCGCCAACGGCCTTCATTTCAAGCAATCTTTTTGACCGCGCCTCAGGCGATCTTTTTGCCCGCGCGCGCCGTCGCGGCGGTTTTCCCGTTGCGCGGCGGCTTGTGGCCGTTGCCGTTCGCGGCATGGTCGCCGAGCAGCGGCCTGAGAGCCTGGCCGGTGTGGGATTTTTTGACGCGGGCGACCTCTTCGGGCGTGCCGCAGGCGACGACGCGACCGCCGCCCGCGCCGCCTTCGGGGCCGAGGTCAATCACGAAGTCGGCGCTCTTGATCACGTCGAGGTTGTGTTCGATGACGAGGACGGTGTTGCCGAGTGAGACGAGGCGTTGAAGCACGTCGAGCAGTTTGTGAACGTCGGCGAAGTGGAGGCCGGTCGTCGGCTCGTCGAGGATGTAGATGGTGCGCCCCGTGGCGCGCTTCGAGAGTTCCTTGGCGAGCTTGATGCGCTGCGCCTCGCCGCCGGAAAGCGTGGTGGATGACTGGCCGAGTTTGATGTAGCCGAGACCGACATCGAGGAGCGTCTGAATCTTCTGCTTGATCTGCGGGATGTTTTCGAGAATCGGCAGAGCCTCTTCGACGGTCGTGTCCAGCAGTTCCGCGATTGATTTGCCCTTGTACTTCACGGACAAAGTCTCTCGGTTGTAGCGCGCGCCGCGGCACACGTCGCAGAGCACGTACACGTCCGGCAGGAAGTTCATCTCGATGCGCTTGAGGCCGTCGCCCTCGCAGGCTTCGCAACGCCCGCCCTTGACGTTGAAGGAGAAGCGTCCGGGTTTGTAGCCGCGTTCGCGCGATTCGGGGAGCATCGCGTAGAGTTCGCGCAGAGGGGTGAACAGTCCCGTGTAGGTCGCTGGATTGGAGCGCGGCGTGCGGCCAATCGGCGACTGGTCAATCTCGATCACCTTGTCTACGTTGTCCAGACCTTCAATCGAATCATACGCGCCGGGTTCGCCCAGCGAGCCGTAGAGGTGGCGTGCGAGGGCGCGGTAGAGAATGTCGTCAATCAGCGTGGACTTGCCCGAACCCGAAACGCCCGTCACGACCGTCAGCAGGCCGAGCGGAAACGTCACGTCAATGTCTTTGAGATTATGCTCGCGCGCGCCGCGCACCGTGACGCTGTGGCCGTTCGGGGCGCGCCGCTCGGCGGGCAAATCAATCTTGCGCGCGCCGCAGATGTAGAGACCGGTGACGGAGTTCGGGTTACAGGCGACTTCTTCCGGCGTCCCCGTCGCGACGATCTGGCCGCCGTGGACGCCTGCCGCCGGGCCGATGTCTACGACGTAATCGGCGCGGCGAATCGTCTCCTCGTCGTGTTCGACGACGAGGACAGTGTTGCCGAGGTCGCGCAAGGCGCAGAGCGTCTCGATGAGGCGTTGATTGTCGCGCGGGTGGAGGCCGATTGAGGGTTCGTCCAGCACGTAGAGCACGCCGCGCAGTTGTGAGCCGATCTGCGTGGCGAGGCGTATGCGCTGGCCTTCGCCGCCGGAGAGCGTGGCCGAGGGACGGTCGAGCGTGATGTAGCCGAGGCCGACCGATTCGAGAAAGCGCATGCGGTTGCGTATCTCGCGCAAGACCAGCCCGGCGATCTGATTCTCGCGGTCGTTCAGAGTCAGCTTGTCGAAGACGGCGACGGCTTCCTCAATCGGGATCGCCGTGTACTGCGTGATGCCGAGACCGCCGACGCGGACGGCGAGCGATTCCGGTTGCAGGCGTTGGCCGCGGCAATCCGGGCACTCGACGGGCGACACCAACTCTTCCAACGCCTCGCGCGCCTTCTCCGACGGCGCATCGTTCATACGCTCGCGCAGGTGGCGCACCGCGCCCTTCCAATCGCTCTGGTAAGTGTAGAGTCCCTGGCGGAAAGTGATCTGCCCTTCGAGACCGTGGAAGAAAGCCTCGCGCGCATTCTTCGGCAGTGCGGAGAAGGGGACGGCCGCGCTCGCGCCGAAGTGTTCGGCCACGGCGACTAGCGCACTGCGCAAGTAAGCCGAGCCTTGCTTGTCGGCCGCGCCCATGAAGAGTTGCTTATCGGCGCGCTCGTGCGGGTCTGTGACGAGCTTGGCGGGGTCAACTTCGAGCACCGTGCCGAGGCCGTGGCAACGCTTGCACGCGCCGTAGGCCGAGTTGAAAGAGAAGGAACGCGGTTCGAGCGGCGCGACGTTGATGCCGCAGTTCACGCAGGCCATACGCTCCGAATACATCTTCTCTTCGCCGTCAACGACCGAGACGAGCACCGCGCCGTTCGTCAATTTCAAGGCCGTGCGGACGGATTCGGTGAGGCGTTCGCCGATGCCGGGTTTGATCAGGAGCCGGTCAACGACGGCTTCGATAGAGTGATTACGCCGCTTATCGAGTTTGATCTCCTCGTCGAGCGAGAGCAGTTCGTTGTCAACGCGGGCGCGCAGGAAGCCGTCCTTGGCGAGTTTTTCGAGTTCCTTCCTGAACTCGCCCTTGCGCCCGCGCACTACGGGGGCGAGGATCATCACGCGCTCGCCTTCGGGTAACGCCAGCACGCTATGCACGATCTGCTCGACGCTCTGGCGCGTGATGGCCGCGCCGCAGATGTGACAATGCGGCTGGCCGACGGACGAGAACAGGAGGCGCAGGTAATCGTAAACTTCCGTCACCGTGCCCACGGTCGAGCGCGGGCTGCGCGAGACGGTCTTCTGTTCGATGGAGATGGCGGGCGAGAGTCCGTCCACCGAATCCACGTCGGGGCGTTCGAGTTGGTCTAGAAACTGGCGCGCGTAGGCCGAGAGCGATTCGACGTAGCGGCGCTGTCCTTCGGCGTAGATAGTGTCGAAGGCGAGCGACGATTTGCCCGAACCGGAAAGTCCGGTGATGACGGTCAGGCGGTCGCGTGGAATTTCAACGCTGATGTCTTTAAGGTTGTGCTGGCGCGCTCCGCGCACCGTGATGCGGTCAATTGCCATTCTTAAAACACTCTTCGGCAGCTACAGACGTAAAATTTCGGGAGCGCAGAAACAGGCATTTTACGCGACCCCGCGCCGCAGCACAAGCAAGCCCGACTCGGATAAAAATTTCTGCAACAAAAAGGAAATTTTGCCCGTCCTAACCCCCAAGGCCGCCCGTATGACTTTGAGAGTTGCAAACGTCTCCGCCCGAAAGGCATGAGCGCGGCCTTTGGAAATTCCAGCACAAACCGTCAGGAGCAAAATCGTGAATCCCTCGTCGCCACTTCGCCCACTCGCCCGTATCGCACTCTGCCTGCTCGTCGCGGTCAATACAACCTTCTCCCAGACTGCGAAGAACCATAACAACGCCGCGCCCGCCTGCGATCAGACGCGCGCCATCGCGCTCGTGCAGCAACAGGCGGCGGAAGCCAAGTCGTTCGAGCGCCCCGTCGGGCAGATCACTGTCATGACGCGCGCGGCCGAACTCCTCTGGTCTTACAATCAGGAAGCCGCGCGCGGCGTCTTCGCGGACGCCTTCCAACTCGCTACGACACATTTTCTCGCCAAGGGCGACGAGGCCAGGCACGAGGGACGCAGCGCAATGATCATTCTCCCGGATCAACGCGTGGTGGTGTTGCGCGCCATCGCCAAACGCGACGCCGAGTGGGCGCGCAAGCTGGCGTTGGAGGCGGCCGAAGATACGCGGCGCGCGGCGGAGGCCAAAACGACGCCCGCCCCGCAGGTGCTCGGCGTGCAAAGCCCCGGCTACAAGTTGCTCGAACTCGCCTCGTCCCTGCTCACGATCAACCAGCCGGTCGCGCTCGAACTCATGCGCAAGAGTTTCGCCTATCCCGCCAACGTGACGCAGGCGCGACTCTTCTACGAACTCGCCGCCTCTAATCGAACGCTCGCCGACCAGCTCGCGCGTGAAGCCATCACGACCTACGCGCAGAGCGGCACGACCGAAGACCTCTCCTTCGTCTCCGTCTACGCCTTCGGCCTGCCGGGCGCGATCTCGCCGCTCACCATGATGATGCATTACACAGTGCCACAAGGGTTTGAGCCGAACGCCGCCTTGCAGGATTTGACCCTCAAAGCCTACATGGCGCGCGCCGAGACGCTGCTGAAAAATCCCGAACAGTATGCCGAGAACACGAACAAATTCTGGCCTGAGACGATGCAGATGCTCGTCGCGCTCACCACCCTCGAATCGCTCGCGGCCGGGCGTTTCCCGGCCTACGCCGAGCGCATCTCGGCCCTGAAATCATCCATGCACACGGCCAACAGCGAGAAGGAGCAGCAGCGCGCGGCCGATTTTCTACAAGGCCGACGCGACCGCGAGAAGGAGAGCAAGTTCGACTCGCTCATCGAAGAGATCGAACGCGAAGCCGTGCCCGAGAAGAAAGAGCGTCTCATCGCCAACGCGGCGCAGGCGGCCGACACAATCGCCCAACTCGAACAGGTCGAGACGCTCGCGCAGAAGATCGGCGAGTCAGAAGCGCGTCGGCAGTTGTCGAACTGGCTTAACTTCAAACGCACGCAACTGCTCGTCAAGGACGGTCGGCTCGACGAGGCGAAAACCGTGGCCGACAAAATTGACGAACTCGATCACCGCGCCATCCTCTACTTCGAGATCGCCAGGGAGGGGATCAAAAAACTCGAAGACAAGAAGCGCGCGCGCGAACTGTTGGACGAAGTGGCGACCGCCGCCGGGAAAGCCCCGAACACCGACGTGAAGGCGCGCACGCTGCTCGGCATCACGCACCTCTACGCCGCGTTTGACGCGCTGCGCGCCTCGGAAGTGTTGGCCGAAGCCGTCAAGACGATCAACACGCTCAACGACCCGGAACTCAGCATGGGCTTTATCCTGCGTCGCATCGAAGGCAAGAACTTTTCCGTCTACAGCGGCTACAACGTCCCCGGCTTCAACCTCGAAAACAGCTTCCACGAACTCGGCCCGCGAGATTTCGACGGCGCGCTCATGCTCGCGCGCAACCTCGCAGACCGCGCGCAACGCGCCACGGCCATCCTCGGCCTCTCCGCGCAATGTCTGGAATCTGCGTCGAAGCCCGCCACCCCGACGAAGCGGGACGCGCCGCCGAAGAAAGCCGCGAAGCCAGCCGCGCCATAGCAGCAGCAGACGCGCGCCGAGGCCAACTAAAACTCACGCGCCCTCGCCCTGTCGAGCCGGCGGCGGTAGTGCCCTCGTTCAACTTTACTCCGGAGTAGTGGTTCAGTTTGAAATTCCAGTTAACGACCACGGCGGAAGAAGCTCACGCAAAGGCGCAAAGACGCAAAGAAGAGGCACAGTTATTGAGTCGCTACCGACCCGCATGCTTCCTTTGCGCCTTTGCGCCTTTGCGTGAACCGTCTTTCTCTTCCCTTTGATCTCAAACTGAACCATTGCCTACTCCGGAGAGTTCAAATCAATTCAGGACATCGCCCGAACGGCAACTCCCTTGACACTCTTCGCGCGCGACTTCTACACTTCGCCGCGAAGCAAGAGTTGTTCGAGGTCGAAGTTGCAGGCCGCCTTTGCGCCGGTTGCGAGGCGTCCCTGCGAAGAGGGAGTGGTAAGGGTGAATCTGCCAAACACGCTGACGATGTCGCGCATCTTCGTCGTGCCGCTGCTCGTCGCGGTGCTGCTCACACCGTTCTCGGAGGATTGGCTCGGCGTGCCGCGCCACATCCTCGCCGCCTCGCTCTTCCTCGCCGCCGCCTTCACGGACTATCTCGACGGCCACATCGCGCGCCGTCGCCAGCAGGTCTCCCGTCTCGGCCAACTGCTCGACCCCATCGCCGACAAACTGCTTATCTCCGCCGCGCTCATCTCGCTCGTGGAAAATCGCCTCGCGCCCGCGTGGGCGGTCGTCATCATCATCGGGCGCGAGTTGGCCGTGTCGGGTTTGCGTTCGATTGCGGCGGCCGACGGTCTCGTGATCGCCGCCTCGAAGGTGGGCAAGTTCAAGATGGGCGCGCAGGTGTTGGCGATCACGATGCTCATCCTGTCGAGCGTGCGCGGCGCGCCGCCGGTGGCAAACTTCGGGCAGGCGTTCCCGGCCATACAGGTCTGGTCTGTGCCGGAACTGCGCGAGGCCGTCGGCCACTTTCTCGGCGCGGGCGCGACGACGGCGACCGACTGGCAAGTCCTGCTCTATACGCTCGGGCGCGCAACTCTCTGGGTGGTCGTGCTCTCGGCCTGTCTCTCGATGTACCAGTACTTCCGCGCTTTCTATCAATCCGCCGTCGCGCGCGCCGCGCTCGAACGCGAAGCCGCGCCGGGGCAGACGCCGGCGCACGGCGCGGTCGAAGCTACGACCCGCGCGGCCGGGCGCATACCCGCCGGCTGAAAACTACAGCGCAGGCCGGAGGTGCGACTCTCGCCGCGTCTCCGGCCTGCGCCGTTTCCGGTCAAGCGTTTAAAAACTCCTGCCGCGCTTTCCGTCCGACTTCCGTCTATTTCACTTCCACAAAGTCGCCCGTGTGAATCTCCTGCGCGACGCGCGTGACGACGGCGGTCGCCGTCCGCGCCTGCACGTTGAGCACCACGATCTCGCCCACGATCTTGCGCGGCATCGGAGGCCGCCTGCGCTTCACTTTCGGCGTCGTGACCATCGGGCCGTGGATGCCCGTCCGGTTCGGGTCTTCGACGCGCTGCGCCTGTATGGAAAATTTGCCGCCGCGAAAACGTTCGCTCTCGAAGCCGTAATTGGCCGACGGCGTCACCTCTTCGTCGCGGAAGCGCGTGATGTTGCCTGTCCCGGCGGGGCGGTAGACGGTCAGCCTGTCGCCTTCCTTCAAATTGTCCTCCGTGCCAAGGTCTATGTACACGATCTGGTGACGCGAAATCATCTCGCGCGCCTCGCGCGCCAGCACGATGCGACCGTTCTGTTTGCCCGTCGGGTCGGCGAAACGATCCAGGTCGCCCGTGTCGCCCGCGGGCGGCGAGACGCGTCCGGGCACGCTGCGCAGCAGATCGCCGAGCAGGATCATCTCGCAACTGTTCGTGACCTGCGCCACGGACATGCGCTCCTTCACGACCGTCACGCGAAGGCGACCGATTTCCTGCGTATAGACGCCGAGCCAGCCGGATTTGCGCGTCAGTTTCGTCGTGAACTGGCCGCGCGGGCGCACCACCTGAAACTCCTGCCCGACACGCACGCCCTGCTGCGAACCGGCATTGATGAACACCAGTTCGTTTGTGCTGAAAGTGTTCTTCTCCTGCTCCTGTTCCGCGCCGACGACCTCAAATCCGCTGTAATTGGGCGCGTATTGGATATAACCGGCGCAATTGAGTTCAGTTTCGAGAGCGGCCGGCAAAGGCGTCGGCGTAGCCGCGCCGGAAGCGTTTAGAGTCCCGCTCATATTGTCGGGCGTGGTCTGGGCTTCGACCTGAACCAGCGCGAAGAAGAAGGCGAAAAGTAAGGCGGCAAAGCCGCCGGGACGCGGAAAGTGTTTACGGGTATGCACGGGACATCTCCTGAATTTAAGGGAAACAGTCCGCCGCCAAGCAGCGAACAAGGCTCAAAGCGAGCCGCGGAGGCTTTTTGCGTAGCTTTCAGACAGGCGTTGGGATGAGGCGGAATCCGTGCGGGCGTCTGTGGCCGCACGACACAGGGCGATTTCAATCCTACTTGCTGGCGATGCGGAGCGTCAACAAATTTCTTCAAACTGACCGCGCTCCTGTCCGAAATCAGCGCAGGCACTTTCTGCGGCTTGCGTTTTAGGGAAGCTATTGTTACTATTCGCGTTTTGTCGGAAGTGCTCGGAGCGATCCGTGTGTGCCGGCGTAGCTCAGTTGGTAGAGCATCTGATTTGTAATCAGAGGGTCGGGGGTTCGAGTCCCTTCGCCGGCTCCAACAGATATTTGGACAAACCGTGCAGGGGTG
>DATHAZ010000179.1:0-6991 GCA_035296445.1 Pyrinomonadaceae bacterium
GACGTGTGTGACGTGCATGATCTCGCGGGGCGGCGTCTTCGGCCTCTCCGCGTTCGCGCCCGACGCTCGCCGGGCGCGAACGCGGCTTCACCTGACGGTGAACTCAATCTGTCTCGTCGCGGGCGTCCGCGTGCGTGAGTCCGTCACCGAGACCTGCAACCAGTACATCCCCGCCGTCAACTTGCCGAGCGGGATTTCCGCCGCGTATGGGAGGCGGGACGGATCGCCCGTGGGCGTGGCCGACACTTTACGCGGCGGCGCGTTCAGCACCGCCTGGTTGTTATTGTCGAGCACCTTGATCTCCACCTCGGCCTCCGGCGGGCCGTCGTCCCCCTTGCGCGCGGCGTGATAAATTTGGAATTGCAGCAACAGGCGGGACGAGCGCGCGAAACGCCGGTCGGCCTTGAGAATCTCCGGCGCGGCATCCGCCCCGGACGCCTGCGGCGGTGGCTGCCCGCTCTCGCTGATGAACAGGCTGCTGAGCGCGAGCCGCCTGGCTTTCATGTCGGACACTTCCACCCACCGGAACGCGCTGCCGACGAGGCCGCTCGCGCTATCGCGCGCGGCGACGCGAACCTGATATAAGCCGGGGGCGTTGACCGGGTGCGAAAAGCTGGTGCCGACCTGACCGCGCCCGCCGACCGTCGCGTTGCCGCCCGCTTCGACGGCGTCTCCCTTGAGCGTCAGCGTCTTGCCCTCGCTGAAGACGATTTTACCTTTGTCGTCGAGCACGATACAGGCCATCTCGACGGTGGCTTGCCGCTTGTCGCCCACCAGGGCGAACTGAAGCCGCTCGTTCGAGACCTGCACCGGCGTGAGCAGGACGGAACCGGCCTCTTCGTCGTTGGCGAAGGTGGGATAGGCATTAACCTGCAAGTCGCGGCGCGCGACCGGCGCGTTGAGCGCGGCGTTGAGCGCGGCCTTCACCGGACTAGACGCCGCCGTCGTGCGGGCGGCGGGTGCGCTCTCGCGCTCGGCGGGGGCATTGAGGAATCCGCGCCGCACGCGCACGGTTAAATCCGAACGGCCTTTGACGGCGATTGTGAGTTTGCGGAATTTCGGCGCGCCATCGGTCGCCGCGAGCGCGCCTTCGGGTCGCCACGCGAGCACGTAGTAGTTCGTCGTCTCGGCGAGCGTCTTCGTCACCGCCGCTTCGAGCGCGTTCGTATTGAGCAGGGCGCGCCCGCCCGTGTCGGCGGCGATGGCGCGCAGCACCTCCTGCGACGCGCTCAATTCTCCGAGCGGATTGTAGCCGTAAAAACTCGGATCAGCGGTGACGCCGCTGCTGGCATCCACAGACTCCATCCCGGTGCTCAGGCCGCGCGCGTCCAAACTATAGACCACCGTCCCGGAGCGCGCGGCGGCGTCCGCGATGCGCTGGAGTTTATAGTTGATGTCACCTTCCTGACTGTCGAACGGGAAGCCCTCGGAGATGTAGAAAAGCGTCTGGCGTCCCGGCAGAGGACTGTGCTGGCGGACGACGCTTTCCAGGGCGGTGGTGGCCGCTCTGCTGAGTTGCGCGGCCTGACGGCGGACGCGGCTCGCGCGCAGCTTAACCGCATTTTCCGTGGCTGACATCTGGCGTATCATGTAGGCGGTCGCGTCGCGGTCGCCGCGCTCAATCGCCATCGCCAGATAGGCCGACATCGTCGGCCGCTCGTTGTCCAGCGACGCCTGCGTCAGATACGAGAGCCTTCCGGCGGCGGCGCGCAGCACCTCCCTGTCGTTCGTGAACTGTTGCAGGAAACCGATCTGCCCGCTCGCCGAAGCGATCAGAACGTGTGTGCCCGGCGTCATTTCCCGGTCTATGAAATTGAGCAGCAACTCGCGCGCGCGCAGGATGCCCGCGGACGACAGGTGCAGGTCGTCAACGAAGAAAATGACGTTGCGCCCGCGCACGGCGATAGCCGCGTCGGCGTCCGCAACCTGCTCGCCGCGCGCCGCCGCGAGGCTGGCCGCTTCGCCCGCGCCGCCCGCCGTGACGCGCTCGAAGAAAAGTACCTGCTGCGGCTTGCCGTCAACCTTCAACTCGAATTGGTCGCGCTGCAAGCCCTCCACGAACTGCCCCTTTTTATCAACCACCGACACGTCCGTCTGGACGATGCTGGTGCTGACGCGCAGGACTTCGTCCTGCGTCTCGTCACGCCGCGGCGGTGTCTGTGCGGGCGTCGGTTGTTGTGCGAGGGCGGGAGCTTGCGCCGCCGCGAGCAGGCAGACGAGCGCGAGGAGCAGGGCTTTTGGTGCGAGGGATTTGTTTGAGGTGTAAATCATAACAGTCACTTGGAGGCGAAAAGTCGCGTCGCCGGTTGCATTCCTGAGAGTTGTTAATTCACCGTCCTTCCCGGCGCGCGGCGAAAAATCCGGCGCGCCGCGGATGAACGGCCTTTGAGCGAAGCGTTAGCCTAGCACGTCTGAATACTTTTTTCCTTTCGCGGGATGACGACGAGAAACACGAGCGGCGCTGCGAGCAAAAGCCACATCATCCGGGCGAGGCCGAAACGTTCGGCCACCAGCCCGAGTGCGAGCGGGATCACGCCGCCGATAAGCCCTGAGACGTTGCTCAGCGCGAGCGCAACGCCGCTTCGTTCCGGCATCGCCGCGTAAAGTTGCGCCTTGAGAATCGAATACCAACCGGCGTTGGAGATGCCGATCAGACCGAGCAGCGCGAGTTTGGCGTAAAGGTTCGGCGCGAGCAGAAAGGCCGGGAACAGGACGAGCATCGCGAGCGCGCTCCAGCGCAGGTAACTCAGGCCGCGCACGCGCTCCAACAGAGGAATGAGCAGCAGGTCGCCCGCCAGCCCGACCCCCGTCCAGACGGCAATGCCCGCGCCTGCCTGCCCGATGCTCACGCCCGCCACGTCAACGAAGTAGAGTGCGAGAAAGCCGTGGAAGCCGTCGAGCATCAGATCGGAAAACTCCAGCAGCAAGAGCCAACGCCGCACTTCCGCGCGCCGCAAAGCGCGCAGGCCGTCCAGCGCGCCCCGTCTGATGCCGCCGCGTTCGCGCGCGGCGGCGTCGTCGCGCTCGGCAGCGTAGAAAGCAAAACGGCGCGCGGCCAAAACGAGCGACGCGGAGAGAGCGCACAGCACGCCGAACCACGCGCGCCAGCCCGCGCCGGCCGCCGCCGACGCGTTTACCGCGAACGACCCGGCGACGATGCCGAGCGACCCCGCGAAAGCCCACCGCGCCATGTTCTGCTCGCGGCGCGCGGGCGCGAAGTCCATCAGCGCGGCCTGCGACAGGCTGACGAACGCGCCCCCGGCCGGGTAGAACAGCACGAAAGCCAAAAGCAGCGACGCGAAGCCGGAACTCCGCGCGACGAGCAGCAGCGAGAGGGAGAAGCAGACTCCGCCGGTCAGGATTATCGCGCGCCGGTGTCGTGTGTCGCCGAGGAGCGCGAGCGGCGGCTCGATGAGATTGGAGACGAGTTTGGGGACGGCGAGCAGCAGCCCGATCTCCGCGTAAGAGAGCGAGAGGTCGCGGCGGATGAGCGGCCACGCGGCCTGACGCGATCCGTCAACGAGTTCGTCCAGAAATTCTATCGCAAGCAGTATGAAGGTGAGTTGACCGAGGGCGCGCCCGGCCGCGCGAGCCGGCGGCGCGGCGGTCTTCGACCGTGCATGATTCGACATTTGATGATTCCTCTTTTCCCGGAAGTGTGAACGCTTATGGCGGGTGTGCGCTTGGGTGCGTTCTCCGGGGCGGAGGAATCAGCGAGCGGGCGCGGGCGTACCTCAGCCGTCGCGCGAGGGTCGGCGCGTCAGCAGATACGACTGCGGGTTCGGGAAGTTACCAGGGAGGGAAGGTCAGAGAGATGTTCATAGCATGATCTCGTTTTCGACTCGGCTTTCAATGCGCCGCCATTTTACTCGCTCACAGAGCGACGGGAAAGGCGCGTGGCCGCAGTCTCGGGCAAAAGTTTTCAGAGGCCGCCGGATTCGAGCGGCGCGTGTCTGCCGCTACTCGTTGACTTTGAGCACGGCGAGAAAGGCTTCCTGCGGGATTTCGACGCGGCCGACGCGCTTCATGCGCTTCTTGCCTTCCTTCTGCTTCTCCAAGAGTTTCCGCTTGCGCGAGATGTCGCCGCCGTAACACTTGGCGATGACGTTCTTGCCCATCGCCTTGACGGTCTCGCGCGCGATCACTTTATTGCCGATGGCCGCCTGGATGGGGACTTCAAACAACTGGCGCGGGATGAGCTGCCGCATCTTCTCTGCGAGCGAGCGGCCGCGCGATTCCGAGTTGCCGCGATGCACGATGAGCGAGAGCGCGTCCACGGGTTCGCCCGCGACGAGGATGTCGAGTTTGACGAGGTCGCTCGTCCAGTAATCCGCGAAATGATAGTCGAGCGAGGCGTAGCCGCGCGAGACGGATTTGAGGCGGTCGTAGAAGTCGAGCACGATCTCGTTCAGAGGCAATTCGTAAGTGAGCATCACGCGCTTGGCGGCGATGTACTCGAACTTCTTCTGCACGCCGCGCTTCTCTTCGAGCAGCGGCAGTATCCCGCCGAGGTATTCGTCCGACGTGAGAATGGTGGCGAGAATGACCGGCTCTTCGATCTTCTGGATGCGCACGGGGTCGGGCATCTTCGCGGGCGAGTCGATCTCCAGAATCTCGTCGTCGGTCGTCGTGACGCGGTAGCGCACGCCCGGCGCGGTCGTGATCAGATCGAGGTTGAACTCGCGCTCCAGACGCTCCTGCACGATCTCCATGTGCAGCAGGCCGAGGAAGCCGCAGCGGAAACCGAAGCCGAGCGCGGTCGAAGACTCCGGCTCGTAGAAGAACGAGGCGTCGTTCAGACGCAGCTTGTCGAGCGCGTCGCGCAGTTCTTCGTACTGGTTCGCTTCCACGGGATAGAGACCGGCGAAGACCATCGGCTTGATCTCCTGGAAGCCGGGAAAGGGGACGGTCGTGGGGCGCGCCGCCTCCGTGATGGTGTCGCCGATCTGCACGTCGGCCACCGTCTTGATCGAAGCCGTGAGGAAGCCGACTTCGCCCACGCCGAGTTCGCCGATGGGCGTCGGACGCGGGCGGTTGACGCCGACGGTCTCCACCAGGTAATCGCGCCCCGTGTTGAAGAAGCGGATCTTCATGCCCGGCTTGAGGCGTCCGTCGATGATACGAAACAGCACGATCACGCCGCGGTAAGAGTCGTACCACGAATCGAAGATGAGCGCCTTGAGCGGCGCGTCGGGGTCGCCCTTCGGATACGGCACATCGCGCACGATGGCCTCCAACACTTCGTGGACGCCCACGCCCGTCTTCGCGCTCGTCAGGACGGCATTCCCCGTGTCCAGCCCGATCACCTGCTCAATCTGCTCTTTGGCGCGCTCCGGTTCGGCCCCCGGCAGGTCGATCTTGTTGATGACCGGGATCAACTCCAGATTGTTCTCAATCGCCAGATAGGTATTCGCCAGCGTCTGCGCCTCGACGCCCTGCGACGCATCGACCACGAGGAGCGCGCCCTCGCACGCCGACAGCGAGCGCGAGACTTCATACGTGAAATCCACATGCCCCGGCGTGTCGATCAAATTCAACACGTAGTTTGCGCCATCGTCGGCCACGTAGTCGAGACGGACTGCGTGCGCCTTGATGGTGATGCCGCGCTCGCGCTCCAGGTCCATGTTGTCGAGCACCTGCGCCTCCATGTCGCGACCCGCGACCGCGCCCGTCAACTCCAACAGGCGGTCGGCCAGCGTGGACTTCCCATGATCAATGTGCGCGATGATCGAAAAATTTCTGATGCGTTCTGGATTCATTATCTAGTGTCTGAATATTCGCCTGACTTTTCATTCTTAACATAACAAAACGGGCGCGAAACCGCACGCGCGCCCGTCCGCAAGCCAGCCTGTGTAAGCTTCCTATTTTGCGCCTGCCGAGTCGCGCGCGAGCATGGCGGCGCCGGTGGGGACGGCGTCGGGGCCGAGGGTGGCGGCGACGATCTGTGTGGCCTCGAAGCAGGGTTGGAAGGAGCGGCGGCCGGCTTCGCGGATGATGGGGTCGAGTATCAACTTACCGGCGCCCATGACGCCGCCGCCGAGGACGATGCGCTGGATGTTGAGGAGATTGATGACGGCGGCGATGGCCGTGCCGATATAGCGGCCGGTGCGCTCGATCATGAGCAGTGCGAAGTCGTCGCCCTCGTTGGCGGCGCGGGCGATGTCGGCGGCGGTGAAATTTTTGTTGAGGCCGAGCCGCGTCAGGGAAGATGTGCTGTCGCGCACCAAGCGCTCGTGCGTGCGGCGGACGATGTTCGGGGCGGAGGCGACCGTCTCCAGGCAGCCCGTGTTGCCGCAGGTGCATTCGATGCCTTCGCGGTCGATGGTGATGTGGCCGAACTCGCCCGCGAAGCCCGAATCGCCGTACCAGAGTTTGCCGTCGAGGATGAGCGCGCCGCCGATCCCGGTGCCGATGGTGACGTAGAACATGTTGCGGCTGCCGCGTCCCGCGCCCGCGATGTACTCGCCGTAGGCGGCGGTGTTCGCGTCATTGACGAGCGCGATGGGGAGGTTCGTGGCGCGCGCCAGTTCCGTTTGCAGATCGGCGCGGACGACCGACGGGAGATCGGAAGAGACAACCACACGACCCGTCTCCGGGCTGACAAGACCGGGCACGCCGACGCCGAGCGCGGCCACGTTCGGTGCGGCGTCGCGGAGTTCCGAGACGAGCCCTGCGATCTGCGCGACGAGTGCGCCGCTCTCAAGGGCAGTCTCGCGGCGAGCGAGCGTCTGGCCTTCGCGCGAGACGACGGCGGCAACGAGCGCCACACCGGAAATATCAATGCCGAGATAGCTGCTGTCGGGCGTTACGGTTGACATGATCTTTGATCTCCAGACGGGAGCAACGGGCGAAAAAGTCTTTCAGGTAGGAAACGGCGAAAATGGTAGCAAAGGGGTAGGGGGCTGTCAAACCGACCCTTCTGCGTGTAGAATGATGCGCCGGAAAGGGATGAAGGATGAGGGATGAGGGATGAATAAAATCATGCTTCTGA
>DATHAZ010000180.1:0-4464 GCA_035296445.1 Pyrinomonadaceae bacterium
AACCGGCCTCATCGTGGACATCGGCGAGTGGGTGTTGCGCGACGCGTGCCGCCAGATGGAACGCTGGCAGAAGATATTCCCGTCCGACCCGCCTCTGTTCGTCAGTGTGAATTTGTCGAGCAAGCAGTTCATCCAGAGCGACCTAATCCAGCGCGTGACGCAGATCATCGAGGAGACGAAGATCAACCCAGAGGGGCTGAAACTGGAGATCACCGAGAGCGCCGTGATGGACAACGTCGAGACGGCGACCCAGATGCTCAAGAACCTGCGCGCGCTCGGCATCAAGTTGAGCATTGACGATTTCGGCACGGGTTATTCATCACTCAGCTATCTCCACCGTTTCCCGATTGACACCTTGAAGGTTGACCGCTCGTTCGTCGTCAACATGTCGGAGGACGGCGAGAACGTGGAGATCGTGCGGACGATTGTGAGCCTGGCGCAGAACCTCGGCATGAACGTCATCGCCGAAGGCGTGGAGACGAAAGAGCAACTCGCCGCGCTCAGAAAACTGGGCTGCGAAAACGGGCAGGGTTATTTCTTCTCCAAGCCCGTGAACGCGAAGGCGGCGGAGAATTTGATCTGCGACACCTACACGGTCGAGTCGCTCGTGAACTCCGCACGCCCGACGGAAAAAGTCGTGCGCTATTCGCAAGTGGCCTGAGGACGGCCGTCGCGTTCGGCTTCTGTTGCGGCGCATAAAAAAATGGGGTCGCGTCAGGCTTCGGGGAGAAGCTCGACGCGACCCCTGTCCGCATTAGTCAGGCGGAGCAATGTTTGGTGGGGTGCGCTGACTCTAACGCCGCGACGCTACGGCGAAATTAACGGCAACTTAAATGTTGATGAACAGTCTCCGCCGTGCGCGTCGTCTGCCGTCCCCGTCTCAGAAACGGAACACCGTGTCGAATTGCAGGCGCGTCGTCGCGCGGTTGAGCGAGCCTGCGGGCGTCTGGCCGAACACCCCGGCCACCCCGTTCAGGCGTTGTGTGAAGTAGCCGTTGAGCGAGACGACGACGCGCGGGTCAACCGTGTAACTGAACAGCACGCGATGGGCGCGCACGTCCGAGCGCTGCGCGAGGTCGGAGAAGTTAAAGGGTGTGAGCACGGCATCCTTCTCGATATGCACGAAGGTGTAGTTGAACAGGAGGTCGCCGCGCTCGCGCGTCTTGCCCGCCTGCACCTCCGCCCAGAAGCCGTGGTTCTCGTCGTTCTCGACGATGCGGTTCGCACCATCCGCGCCCGCCAGCACGACATCGTGCGCCTGCGTGTTGGTGACGAAGTTGAAGACCATCGTGACGGGGAAGCGTTTGCTGTGCGTGAATTCGAGGCGGCCGATGAAGTCGGCGAGGTTGAAGCCGGACGAGAGCCGCCCGTCGCGGTTGACGGCGTTGTTGTTGGCGGCGCTGATGCCGAGGCTGCTGCCCGCCACGAGCAGCTCGCGCGGGACGGCGGCGAAGCCCGTGACCGTCCGCGCCGGGGTCGTCCCCGTGGCCGGGATGGTGACGGTGACGGGCACTTGCAGTTGGCCGCCGAAGAACTGCGCGGGCGTGATGAACTGCGTGCCGGAATAATAGAGGTCGGCGGCGGAGAGCGTGAGCGAGGTCTTGTCGCCGAGGGCGATGCTCGTGCGCGCCTGCGCGCCGTAGAGGGCGAGGTCGCGCCCGCCGCGCCGCGAGGCGTCCACGTTCACGCGCCCGTCCGCGCCGAGGACGAAGGCCGACTGGCGTTCGAGCAGCGGGAGCTGCCACGCGACGAGCGTCAGGTTTTTAAACGCGCCGCGTTTGAAGTCGCGCGTGTAGCTTTCGTTGAAGCCTTCGGGCTGGTTGTCAACGTCGAAGGTCATCTGGGTGAAGAGCCACGGCGTCTCGAACTTCCCACCTTGCAGGCGCAGGCCGGGCACGGCCGCGGGGCGGTAGGTGACGTAGGCCTGATCGAGCGCGAACTGCTTGCGGTCGAAGAAGTCCGTGAGCGTCTGGTTGGTGCTCGTCAGGTCGGCGGGCGTGCCGGTGGCGAAGCGCAAGCCCCAGTCGAACTGCTTGCCGATCTGCCCGCGCAGGGCGAGGCGCGCGCGCAGCCGGAAGCGGTTGCGCGGGCTCAACTCGTTGCCGAGGATGGCCGGGTTCTCCGCGTTGGCGAGCGCGTTCAACTGGCCGAACTGCGTCTCGTAGCGCAGGCGTATGTCGCCGCTGAAGGTGATCGAGCCGAGTTGGCGCGCGAGCGTCTCGGTCGTCTTCTGCGCCTGTGCCTCGATGGCGCGCACGCGCGCGTCCACACCCTCGGTCTGCGGGTTCTTCGCCGCCGCCTCCTGCCCCGGCGACGCGGCGCGCAGCGTGTCGGTGGCCGTCACGTCGCCAGATGAATAGACCGCCTCTTTGACCGTCGGTGCGCCCGCGCCGGGGCGAGCGCTGCGCGCGAGAAGTTCGTTGAGGAGTTTCGACTGTTCGGCGAGCGCGAGGCGCAGGCGTTCGATCTCTGCGCGCTGTTCACGCAACTCTTTGCGCACGTCGTCTAAGGGCGTGGCGGCGGGCGTGGGCGCGCTCGCGTCGGGCGTAACGGCGGCGGTGACGGGCGTTTGTGCGAAGGCGCAGCAGTTGAGAGCGACGAAAACGACGCCTGTGAGAAGCGCGCGTCGGGCAGCAGTAATCATGGTAGTCCTTCCTTAAGGCGAAAAATAAAGAGCGCGGGCTGATGTCGGCGAACACCTTTATAGAGAGACGTTCGGACGCGCGCTGACCGAAATAAAACCGCGATGTGGATTGACGATACGACGTTAGCATAAAGCCGGCGCAGCGGAAATTTGCAACCTCTTCGACCCGGGAGATGTCGAATGAAACACGCGGTCGGAATTCGACGACCCTGCCTTGCGAGAGGCGAAAGTATAAGCGGCGCAGATTAACAAGACCTGAACGAAATGTTACGAATGTTGAAACTTATTGCGCGGCCGTCATGCGCCTCCGCGCACGCGGCGTCTCGCCGCCGTAGTCGCGCCGCGCGCCCGCCCGCCTGTGCTATGATGTGCGCGCCCCTTTTTACAAAATTTCTGCGGCGTTTGCTCAGGCTTCGGATGTTATGAGATCAGGCTCCTTCATGCAAAAGACGCGGGCGTTGATGGGCTTGGACGCGCTTCGCAATCTGGTTTCCGATTCGATGGCGATTGATTTGGGATCGGCCAGCACCATCATCTCCGTGCGCGGGCGCGGCATCGTCGTGGACGAGCCGTCCGTCGTCGCCGTCAGCAAGACGACGGGTGAAATCGTCGCCATCGGCCGCGAGGCGCACACGATGCAGGGGCGCGAGGCGCGCGACGTGACGCTCGTCATGCCGATGGTTGACGGCGTCGTCGCGGACTTTGAACGCTCGCAACGCATGCTCGATCATTTCGTGCGCAAGGCCCGGAGCGGCATCTCGCATTTCAGCCGTCGCGCCGTGATGAGCGTGCTGTCGGGCGTGACGCACGTCGAGCAACGCGCGCTGATGGCGGCGGCCGAGGCGGCGCACATCGGGCGCGTCTACATGGTGGAAGAGGGCTTGGCGGCGGCCATCGGCGCGGGCGTCTCGGTGGACGAGCCGAAGGCTTCGGCGGTGGTGGACATTGGCGGCGCGACCACGAACGTCGCCGTCGTCGCGCTCGGCATGATCGTCTACGCGCAGGCCGAGCGGGTGGGGAGTTCCGACGTGGACGAGGCGATCATGGATCGCCTGCGCCGGCATCACGGCCTCATCATCGGCGCGCCGACCGCCGAACGTCTGAAGATCGAACTGGCATCGGCCATCGAACCGAAAGACCCCTTGCGGACGATGACCGTCAAGGGGCGCGACGTGCAAAGCGGCACGCCGCGCGCCGCCGACGTGACGAGTGACGAGGTCTGCGTCGCGGCGCAGAGCGTCGCGCAACGCATCGCGCGCGTGGTGCAAAGGGGCTTAGCCGAGTTGTCGCCCGAAGTGGCCGCGGACATCTACGACCGCGGCCTGATGCTGACGGGCGGCGGCGCGATGCTCGAAGGCATGTCGGCCTTCCTGCAAAGCGAGACGCGCCTCTCCACACACATGGCGGAAGACCCGCGCCACGCCATCGTCAAAGGACTCTCCCAACTCTTCGACGACCCGCTGCTCCTGCGCCGCGTCGCACGCAACGAACCTTCGCTCCTGCTCGACGCCGACGCGGGCGCGTTTGAAACCTACGACTAGCCGTCAGCCATCAACCGTCGGCTTTCAGCATAAAGCGTCCGGCCGATAGCTGACGGCTGATCACTCTCAAGGCCGGGAACAAAAGCGGCGCATCCGTTGTCTTAAAACTCGTCACCCGTCACTCGTCACTCGTCACTGCTTTTATGTCTCTCGCTCGCATTCTTCACCGCCAACTACAGGTCGCGCGCGTCTTCGGGATTCCCGTCAGGATTGATTACCGCTGGTTCATGGTGTTCGCCCTGAGCACCTGGCTCATCGCGAGCAACTTCGAGCAGGGCA
>DATHAZ010000181.1:0-15340 GCA_035296445.1 Pyrinomonadaceae bacterium
CGCGCTCGTGATGGCCTGGAAGATGAACGGCATGTAGGTCAGCTTCGTGCCCGTGCGCGCAAGGAACTCCGCCTTGTGGCGGTCGCGCAGTTTGGCGATGCGCGTCATGTCAATCTCGTACACGGTGGCGACGTGCGCCGACGTGTTCTGCGACATGATCATGTGTTCCGCGATCTTCTTGCGCATCAGCGTCATCGGCTCGACGCGGTCGCCCGCGCCGGGCTGAACGTGCGGCGCTTGCATCGGCGGCCTCTGCGCGGAAGGCTCGGGCGCGCTTCCGGCGGCAGGCTGCTGAGGTTGCGGCTCGGCCGCGGCGGTCGCTCCCGATTCGATGAAGCTGAGGATGTCGTTCTTCGTGACGCGCCCGCTCATCCCCGTGCCTTCGAGTTGCGTGATGTCTATGTTGTGTTCGCGCGCGATGTTGCGCACGAGCGGACTGGACTTCGTGCGGCGCAGGTCTTCCACAGACTGCGCGCCGCCGTTCGCGCCCGTCGCGGCGTCAACCGCCTGCGCCTCGCCGTTCGCGCCCCCCACGCCCCCGGCCGACGCGAGCGACTGCCCTTCGGCCTTCGCGCCCGGACGCTGGTCGTCGTAGCTCCTGCCCGCGACTTCTGCGGTCTGCGGCGTCGGAGATGTCGCGGCTGCCGGAGACGGCCACGACGAAGGGGCGGCTGCCTGTGATGCTGCTGCGGCGGGCGGCGGCGCGGGCGCGGCGGGTGCGGGCGGCGGCTCGGAGGAGGCGGCGGCCTGCGCGGCGGGCGCAGCGGGCGCGGCCTGCGTGCTCGCGGCGGGCGCGGCGGTCGTCTCGCCCTCAGCGCCGATGATCGCGACGACCTTGTTCACTTCGACCGTCTCGCCCTCTTTGAACTTGATCTCGGTGAGCGTCCCTGCGGCGGGGCTGGGAATCTCCGCGTCAACCTTGTCGGTCGAAATCTCGAACAGCGGCTCGTCACGCTCGACGCGCTCGCCCACCTGCTTCATCCAACGGGTGATCGTCCCCTCCGCGATGGACTCGCCCATCTGCGGCATCACAACTTCTGTGCTCATATCTTCTCCCTGGTGACAATAAGACAGTGACGAGTGACAAGTGACGAGTGACAAGTTGAAAGACAAGTTGAAAGACAAGAATGTTGCCTTTAACTTGTCACCTGTCACTCGTCACTTGTCACTACTTTCGGCCGTTGTCGGATCAATCACCGTCCTGATCTCGGAAATGCGGTTTGCCGGAAACCCGCCCTGCGCCGCGTGCTCGCGCACTGTTTCCTCGTTCGGCGCGATGTAGACGCAATAGATTTTGTCGTCCGTGACGTAACTCTGCACCCACTGAATATGCGACCCCATGCTGTTCAAAACGGCGCAGGATTTCTGCGACATGGCCTGCAACGCATCCTTCGCCAGCGTTCCCGCCTCCGGCACTTCTCGCTCGATAACATACTTCGGCATGGTCTCACTCCTTTCGTTGACAAGTGAGCGGTAAGCAGCAAAAACTAAGAAGCCGCTTGTCGCTTATCGCTCACAATCTTAATAAGCCGCCAGTTTACGCGCCGCCTCCAGCACGTCCTTGATTTGCGGCAGGTGATACTCTTCGAGCGGCGGCGAATAAGGCACGGGCGTGTCAATCGCCGCGACGCGCACGACGGGCGCGTCCAGCCACTCGAAAGCCTCTTCGGCAATGGTCGCCGCGATCTCGCCGCCGATGCCGCCTGTGCGCGCCGCCTCGTGCAGGATCAAAACCCTGCTCGTCTTCCTGACCGAAGCGAGGATGGCTTCCTTGTCCATCGGCGCGAGCGTGCGCAGGTCAATCACCTCAACGTCCAGTCCTTCGCGCTCCAACTCCGTGGCCGCGTCGAGCGCGTTCAACACCTGCGCGCCGAACGTGATGATGGAGAGGTCGCGCCCCTCGCGCGCCGTGCGCGCCTTGCCTATCTCGACGATGTAATCGTCCTCCGGCAACTCTTCGCGCAGGCGCGGCAGGCGATAGAGTTTCTTGTGCTCGAAGTAGAGCACCGGGTCTGGGTCGCGAATCGCCGCCTTGATCAAACCCTTGGCATCGTAAGCGGTCGAAGGCTCGACGATCTTCAAGCCCGCCGTGTTCAGGAAGAACGCTTCGGCGTTGACCGAATGGAACGGCCCCGAATGAACGCCCGCGCCGCACGGGCCGCGAAACACCGTCGGCAGCCCCGCGCCCCAGCGATAGCGGCACTTCGCCGCGTAGTTCGTCAACATGTCGAAGCCCGGCGAGATGAAGTCTATGAACTGAAACTCGGCGACGGGTCGCATCCCCATCAGAGCCGCGCCGCACGCCGCGCCGACAATCGCCGCCTCGGAGATCGGCGTGTCAATCACGCGCCCCTCGCCGAACTCGTCGAGCAGGCCGTCCGTCACCTTGAACGCGCCGCCATACGCGCCCACGTCCTCGCCGATGACGAACACGGTCGGGTCGCGCTCCATCTCTTCCCAGATGCCCTGCCGGATGGCCTCGACGAAGGTCGCCACGCCGCCGCGCGCCGGGCGGTTCGATTTGTGCTCTTTTTTAACTGCCGTTGACATGTTGTTGAGAAAGCTGCCGCCTCTTATTTTACGGTAATGGTCTGCGCGCTCTTGCGCAGACTCTCTTTGTGTTTTTCGTACTGCGCTACGGTCGAGTTGAAATTGAACATCACCAGTTGGCCGTCGAAGATTGTGAGATACATATCGTTAACGATGCCGGTATCAATCGCCGCCGTCTTCGAGTACAGTCTAATCCAACTCTTGCCATTGCGTGTGATGATGCCGCGCTCGATCCATTCGAGGCGGGGGACGGTTTTTTCCAGGTGCGTTTCGAGCGCCGGCTTCAACTCATCCAAATCCTCCGGCTGAAACCCGCTGCCTTTGAAGCCGATTGCAACCGAGACGTTCTGCTGCTCATTGCTGTAGACAAATGCAGGAGCATTGGCCGCGCCGTTACGCCCGAACTTGATAGCGATGTCCTCTTTCGACATCGGCTTGAACCCGGCGGGCGGCACGAAGCTGACGCGCCCGTCCCGGAGACTTACACGTTCACCGCTTTCCTGCGCCTTCGCGCCCGAGCTTTCCTGCGCGAGCGTCCGCGCGCCCGCGAGCGCGGCCAGCAGGACGAAAGCGATGGCGAGGTTTGCGCGTCTCAAGATTTCAGTTGCCTCCGAAAACCTTCGGGCGCAGCGCGGGCGCGACGATTGAGTTGTCGAAGACGCCGTAAGCGGCCTTCTCCGCGTCGGGCATCGGCGACTCTTCGGCCCACGCCACGTCTTCATCAATCTCACGCTGCACGCCCGCGACGATCTCGTCGAGTTGCGCCTGCGTCGCGATCCCGAGCGTCAGCAGGTGGCGCGTGAAGCGATCCACGGGGTCGCGCTTCTCCCACATCGCGAGTTCTTCCGAAGCGATGTAACGCTGGTCGTCGTGCTCGGCGTGTCCTTTGCGGCGGTAGGTCTTGGCCTCGATGAGCACCGCGCCGCCGCCACTGCGCGCGTAGTCGGCCGCGCGCTTCGTCACTTCGTAGCAGGCGATGATGTCGTTGCCGTCAACGATGTGGCCGGGGATGCCGTAGCCGGCGGCCTTGTCGGCGAGGTTCTCCACGGCCGTCTGCAAGCGTGTGGGCGTCGAATAGGCATACCAGTTGTGTTCGGCGATGATGATGACGGGCAGACGCTGCACGGCGGCGAAGTTCAACCCTTCGTGGAACGCGCCCGTGCTCATGCCGCCGTCGCCGATGTAGGCCAGCGCGACGATGTCCTTCTGCTGCATGCGCGCGCCGAGGGCGATGCCGGTCATGACGGGGATCATGTCGCCGAGGTGCGAGATGGGGCCGATGAAGCCCTTCTCCATGTTGCCGAAATGGATGTTCAGGTCGCGCCCTTCCGAAGGCCCCCACGCCTTCGCCATGTACTGCGCGAAAATCTCGCGCGGGCGGATGCCCTTCACCAGCACCGCGCCGAGATCGCGTATGAGCGGCGCGATGAAATCACGCTTCTCCAGCGCGTAACACGTCCCGACCGCCGTCGCTTCCTGACCCAGAGAGCGGAACACGCCGCCGACGACTTTCGTCTGCCGGTACAAATTCACCAGACGCTCTTCGACGAGCCGCGTCAGCAACAGGTAACGGTACAACTCCAGCAACTGATCATTCGAGAGTGTCGTCTCCGTCGTGCAGATCAACTCGCCGTCGGCCGTCGTGTTGGCGTCGGCCGTCGCCACGCCCGCGCCGCCGTTTGCATCGCCGTCGCCGTTCGCGCCGGCCGCGTCCTTCTTACCCTTCGCCGCGCCCTGTCTGGATGCGCCTTTGCGCTTCGTCTCTGTTTTCATAAAAGATTGTCAGTGGTCAGTTGTCCGTAGTCAGTTGTCTTCGCCTCGCCTAACTTGAGAGCCTGATCTTTAGCCCGCCGCTCGTGAGCCACGCGCAACGGACAACTGACCACTGACAACGGACAGCCTCTAGAAATGAATCGTCAATCCGTGAATGCCTTCGGCGGCCTCCATCATGGCTTCGGAGATGGTGGGGTGCGCGAAGATGGTGCGGCCGAGTTCTTCGGCGGTGGATTCGAGTTGGAGCGCAACGCCCGCCTCCGCGATCAGTTCCGTCGCGTGCGCGCCGATAATGTGTACGCCCAGAAGTTCGTCGTATTTCGTCTCGCTGACGACCTTGATGAAGCCCTCTTCCTCTCCGAGAATGCGCGCCTTGCCGGAAGCGGAGAACGGGAACTTGGCGACACGAACGTCGTAGCCTTCCTTCTTCGCCGCCGCTTCCGTCAAACCGACGGAGGCCACTTCCGGGTCGCAGTAGGTACACGAAGGGACGTGGCGCATGTTGATGGGCTGCGGCTTTTGCCCCGCGATCTGCTCGACGACGAGGATACCCTCTTTCGACGCGAGGTGCGCCAGCCACGGCGTCGGGATCACGTCGCCGATGGCGTAGACGCCGGGTTCGCCGGTGCGGCAGAACTCGTCCACCTGCACGTTGCCGCGCTCGACACGAATCTTCGAGCCTTCGATCCCCAGCCCTTCGAGGTAAGGCATGCGGCCGACGGCGACTAGGAACATCTCGGCTTCGAGCCGCACCTCCGCGCCCTTCGCGTCCTTGCCCGTTACCACCACGCCCGCATCCGTCTTCTCCATCTTTTCAAGGCGCGTGCCGAGTTGCTGCTTGATGCCGCGCTTGCGAAACGATTTTTCGAGTTCGACCGACACCTCTTCGTCTTCCATCGGCAACAGGTGCGGCATCAACTCCACGATGGTCGTCTCCGTCCCGAAGCGCGAATAGACGCTCGCGAACTCGACGCCGACCGCGCCCGCGCCCATCACGATCAGAGACTTCGGCACTTCCTTGAGTTCCAGTATGTGGTCGCTGTTGACGACGCGCCGGCCGTCCGTCTCGAAGCCCGGAATCGGGCGCACGACCGACCCCGTTGCGATGATGATGTTCTTCGTCTCGATGGTCTGCGTCTGCCCGTCGGCAGTCGTCACCGAGACCTTGCCCGGCAGGGCGAGTTTGCCCGTCCCGTTGAAGACCGTCACCTTGTTCTTCTTCATCAGGTAAGAGACGCCCGCGGCGTTCTTGTTCACGATCCTGTCCTTGCGCTTCTGCACGGCGTCGAAGGCGAGCCGCACTTCCGACACCTCGACGCCGTGGTCTGAGAGGTGCTGCGCGAGTTCGTAGTTGTGCGCCGACATCAGGAGCGCCTTCGTCGGGATGCACCCGCGCAGGCCGCACGTCCCGCCGAGCCGCTTCTCGCGCTCCACGAGGGCAACTTTCAAGCCCAGTTGCGCGCCCCTGATCGCGGCCACGTAACCGCCGGGGCCTGCGCCGATAATCGTCACGTCAAATTGTTCTGTCGCCAAAATCTCTCCTTGACGGAGACGGTCGCGCGCACTCAAACGCGTCCTCGACGTGCGCCGACGCCCCGAAATAGATACTTAAATTTGGTGGGTTGCTCCTCAAACGGGGATTATAATGCCTCGCGTCTTTTTCATCCAGCGACGGGAGAAACCAAACACCCATGCAGCATTCCGAGGGCTTCCTGCGGTTAGTCCGCGACGCCAAAACGCGCATCCGCGAACTCGATGTCGAAGGCGCGCGCCGACGCCTCGACGCGAACCCCGACGCACGCCTCATAGACGTGCGCGAAGACCACGAATGGCACGCCGGGCACGCCGCGCGCGCCGTACACATGGGGCGCGGCATCATCGAACGCGACATCGAACAGGCCGTCGCAGACAAACAGACCGAACTCATACTCTACTGCGGCGGCGGCTACCGCTCCGCCCTGGCCTGCGACAACCTGCAACGCCTCGGCTACACGAACGTCTATTCGATGGACGGCGGCTGGACGGCCTGGAAGGAGTCGGGCGCGCCCGTCGAAGAAGGCGCGTGAAGTCCGGCGACGGGCGCGCAAGATCAACGCCCGCGACGTTTCGCGGAGAGGATGAAAGCCCTCTGCCCCGACGCCGCCACTTCAAAGCGCGTTGACACTTCGTAGCCGCGCTCGGACAGCAGCCGCAAAAGCGCGTGCTCCGCGTTCCCCGACGAGTCGCGGAAGGCCACCCAGAAATGTTCCTCGCGCATCGCCGCCGACGCGTCCACGGCGGCCACTTCATCGAACCCGCGCGGGAGGAAAAACGCTCTATCCTCCGCCACGCCGGGCAGGTTCTTGACGGAGACGACGCGGAAACGCCCGTCGCCCGTCGAACTCAACCCGTACCACAGGTGATAGGCCACGAGGTCTTCCGCGGCATAGACGCGAACCTCTCCCCCCTTCCCTGCGTCCGCCTCGACCACCCTTTGCGCGAGCGTCTCCCAGGCACACCAGACGGGCGGCGCGTCGCGTCGCATCAGCCAGAGCATCGCGGCGAGCGTCAGCCAGCAGCCGAGCAGAAGTTTGAGTGTGACGGCGAGCCACACGGGTCGCCGCAGCGAAACGAGCGCGACGGCGGCCAGCAGCAGGTACACGGGCGCGACGATGATTAAATGGCGCGTGCCCCAGATTGATTGCGGCAGCACGCGCGCCAGCGCGAACGCGACGACGACCGGCGACACGGAAAAAAACAGCAGGAAGGCTAAAGCCGTTTTCCCTTCCGCATCGCGTGCCGGCAAACCTGCGCCCGCGTCCCGCCCTGACGAGAGCGCGCCCGCGTCGTTCAACGCGGCAGCATCCCGCGCCGCCTCGTCTCCCGTAGACTGCGCCGCCGCGCGTCGCCGCCTCAAGGCACGCCAGCCAAGCGCGACGAACGGTGGGACAAACACCGCGAAGGCCAACCACACGTCCACGCGCAACACCACCGGCTCATAAGTGTTACGGCGAAAGCGAAACGGTTCGTGCAGCAACAGGAAAGGTTGAAGGATGTCCGGCAGACGCGGGCGCGCCGCCCAACCGATGTTCTGCGCCAGCCCCTCCCCCGCGCCCGACGCCTTCCACACCAACCACACCCACGGGGCGAAACACACCCCCAGCGCCAACACCGACACGGCGAACGCCTTCAACTTCTCCCTCCCCCACACAACTAAAAAGACGCCTTCCAACCCCACCAGCAGCCACCCGAAATAATGCGTGTAGACCAGCAGCAAATTCGCCACGAACAACGCGACCGCCACCAACCCCCGCCCACGCGATCTCTCCTCCCCTCCGGAGAAGCGCGCGAACAGCCACAACGAACACAGCGCAAACAACAACAGCAGCCCGTACATGCGCAACTGCTGCGCGTGCTGGATCAAATAACCGTTGACCGCCAACAGCAACAGCGCGACACGCACCGCGCCGCCGCCACGCATCCCCAACTCCCTGCACAGCAGCAGAAAAGGCACGACCGCCGCCGTCTCCGCCAGCACCGTAAACAGGCGCAGCCACCATACCGACTCCCCCCCCACGAGCGCGACCCACACTTTAAGCAACAGATAAAACAGCGGCGGGTGAATCAAATCGAGCGCGACGAACTCCAACAACCCGCCCCACCCGTGCCGCGCCGCATGCACACTGAACACCTCGTCGAACCACAGGCACGAAGCATCCAGCCCCCACACCCGCGCGCCCACAAACAACGCCACGAGCAGCGCACACACGACCAGATCGCGCCGGTCGGGCGCATCCCGCTCGAACCTTCCTTCTCCCAACGGCTCACGCTTCACAGGCATCATGTTGACGGAGATCGCACGCAGGTTGGTCGCGGGGGCGACAGGAAACGTCGAGCGCGCCTGCGACGTTAGGCGCGAAGTCCCACAGGGACTCGCTCATTTGTTATTTGTTTAGTGCCGTCCGGCATGTGACGCCTACGGCCGGGACTCGCGTGGTAGACCGGGGAGTTTACCCGGTGATGGCGGCGACGATGATCATGGCGATGCCGATGATGACGGAGCCGATGACGATGGCGAGCGCGATGTTCTGATCTTCCTCGATCTCTTTGCGCAGCGAGAAGGGCGTGGCCTTGCCCATGATGAAGAAGGCGAGTCCGAAGAGAACCAGACCGATGACCGTGAAAATGGCGACGTTCCCGATTGATTGAATAAGGTGTGTTGTCTGAAGCAGCATGTTCGTCTCCGTCACTGTCGCCTGCCGGGGGCGGGCGGAATTGGTTGGGTAGAGCGTTTTAGTCGAGTTGAAGTTCCCCCGCGTTAGTGATGCGAAACTCAGGTCAGCACGCGCAGGTAGCTCCAGCCGCCGAGCAGGAGGTCTTCCTCCGAGAGGCCGTCTTCGCTGTTGCCGGGGATGATGAAGACGCCGTCGGCGAGGATCGTCTCGGGGTTGACGAGCAAGAGGCCGCGCACGAGTTTGGCGACGGTCGGGGTCTGCCAGTAGAGCGATTCGTCGCCGATGTCTGCGGGCGGGAACGGCGCGCCGAGGTGAAGGATGATGGTCACGGCCACGTAGTCTTTTTCGTGCGAGACGCGAAAGCTGCCGTCAACCGTCGCGTCCATCTCTTCGCTTTCGGTCGCGGTGCCGGCGGAGAGTTCCGCCGCCCACGACTCGAACTCGGCCTCGGCTTCGGCGCGCGTCGTCTTGTAATCCCAGAAGACCTGACTCCAGTAGGGTTCCTGTTCGAGCAGCACGGCCACGACGCGCTTGATGTAACGTCGCTTGGCTTCCAGGTCTTCGAGCGCGCCGTCGGGGTCGGAGATGATGGCGGCGAGGCGCGCGCGCAACTCGTCTTTGCCGAAGGCGTGGATGAGCAGTTGGAAGCCGAAGAAATAGCCCTCGCCTTCTTCACCGCCGAGCAAACTCTGGAACCAGGACCTGCGTGTCATCTTCATCTCTCGTCGGCGCACGGGAAGAACCAGCGCGAGTCAGTAAAAGGGCGCGACGCTGGCGTCGCGGTAGTGCGTCGCGTCACCCGCCGTACCCGCCGCCGCGACCGAACGAACCCGAACGCCCCGGCGAGTAATAACCAGACCTTCCGGCGCGCGTCCCGACCACGCCGCCCGACGGTGCGACCCGCACGGTCGCACGGCCGAAACCGCTCGGCTTGCTGCGACCGACGCCGCCCGCGCCACTGCGCCCGCCGATGCGCGTCCCCGAAAACATCGTGGGGCGCGGCGCGGGGATATACCTCGGCGGCGAGACGGAGGGCGGCAGGGTCGCGCCCCGCTGCGCGCCCGCGAAGCCCGTGCGTCTCGCGTAGGCCGGAGACGGGCTGTAGAAAGGGTAGGCGTAGAAGAAGAAGGGGTGGAAGCCGGGGCTGCCGCCGTAATAGTAATTGCGCTGCTGCTCGGTGCGCGTCTCGGAGCCGTCGCCCCATTCGCGCGAGACGTTTTCGTCCACGCCCACGAGGTCGCTCAAGGGCAGCATCGCGACGTTGAGGCCGCTGTTCTTATACTCCACGAAATCTTCGTTCAGATCGTCGAGTTCCTGCGCGCGCGTCCGGTCGGGCGTCACGTAGACGACGGACTTGACCCCCATCTCCTGAAACTTCTGCGCCGAAGGAAGCTTCGCCAGATACCGATTATCGAACTGCGTGTCGGCGTCCTTGTAAGGTTCCAGACGCTTCGAGTCGAGCAGGAACACGGGGGCGGGCTTCGTCGTCCCGTCTCCCCATTTCGCCGCCGCCTGTTTTGACTCGATCTCGCCGGCATAATAGAGCATCGCCCCCAGCGTCTCGTGCGAAGGGGTGACGCCGAGCGGGTGGGGGAAATTATCGAACGTCAGGATGAGTTCGGCCGCGTCGGCCATGCCTGCGCTGAGGGCGATGCTGTCGCGCCCCGGCAGGTCTACGATGATGGCGGTCTCGCCCGCGTTCTCTGCATTTGTCAGAAAATCCCTGGCGATGGTTTGCCCGCGCCCGTAAGAGTCTTTCATGTGGGGCAGGTGCGCGGGCGAGAGTTGCTTGCGCAGAGACTCGAACTGGAGCGACTGGATAAGCGTCGGCACGAAGAACGGGAGCCACGCCTGCGACTTCGGCTGGTAAGCATTCAGCATCGCCGATTGATCGAGGTATCGCGTCCAGTCGCCGCTCATGCGCGAGTCGAGCGCCTGCGAGCCGGGGATGTTCAGGTTCGCCCCCTCCGAGCCGATATTCCAGCCCTGCGCGCGTTGCAGTTCGAGCGAATCCTTGTCCACGTCCGACGTGTCGTCGCGCGTGGCGAGCCAGACGCCCCCCGTTAGGACTGCGCCCGCCGCCACCGCCCCGCCGACGATGAACTTCCGACGCGAAGTCTGCCACCACGGCTTCGGCTCTTCCGACTCGACGAGTTGTTGCCGCCGGTTGACGCGCCCCGCGCTCGTCAGTTTGTTTTTGCTTTTATTCTCACTCATTTTAGATTGCCTGTTACTGCTATTACTGCTGCTACCGCCCGCGTGCGATGTAGGTCGGCACTGTCACGGCCGCGTAACCCGTGCCCTGCCGCGAGAGCCGCGTGAAGAACCCGGCCGCGCTGCCGCCGAGCAGGTACACGCCGTAGTTCGCCAGTCTACCCGATTCGTCAGGCCGGACGCGAAAGAATCTCTGTGCGACGAAATGTTCGGGGCGCGCCTGCTCTACCGTCCGCCGCCAGATGTCTTCGTTCACGAAAGCCCCACAGACCGTCTCCTGCCCCTCGCAGCCGTAATCGCTTTTCAACACCCACGACTCCTGTTCGGCCAGCAGACGCGTCGCGCCCACGCACTCCATGCGGAAGGTCTCCGGGATGTATTTACGAATCCAATTACGCGCCCGGCGCGAAAATCGTTTCTGCTCCTCCCAAAAAAATGCCAGCGACAGCTTATTCTGCGTGACGACGGAGCCGAAAGGGTTGACCACCGTGACTTCCCCGCTCTCCTCGGCCGACAACAACGCGCCGAGCGGCCGGTCGAGCGGTTCCGGGTCGGGATAACTCGCCGCGTCGTTCCAGACCGGAATCCGCTCGCCCCACCAGTCCGTCTTGTAATGCCGCACGACCAAATCCACGGGGACGCCGAGCACTTCAAGCCCGCGCGAAGTGCGCCGCAGGTTGAACGGCGACCCGCCGACGACCGCGATGCCCGCCGACTCCAACCAGCGTGCGAACAGCGTGATCATCGCAAGGTCTTCGCTCAATTCGGTCGGATAGATGATCCCGACGCTGGAGAGCGGGCGCGCATCGGCGGGCGCGTTCTTCTCGTGGCTCCGGCGCAGCATTTCTATGTAACGCGCGCCCATCGTCGCGTTCGGGTCGTGCAGGCCGCCGCCCGCCCCTCGATGCGCGGCGTAGAGCAGGCGGTTGAGAATCACGGCTTCGGGCTGGCCGGAGGGCGTGTCGCTGTTGAGTTCACAACAGGCGATGCGCCCGTCGTCGCAGACGAACAGGTCGGCGCGCGCCATGCCGTGCCAGAGGCCGCCGGAGGCCGCCCACATCGCACGCTGCCAGGGCGTGAGGCGATAAAACTCTTCGAGCAGCGCCGGGTTTTCGATCAGGATGTGAACCAACTCCTGATGAACGTAGGCGACGCGCTCGGCGGCTTCGGCCAGAGCGCGCGCACGCCCGGCCGGGAGCACCACCCCGCGCAGGCCGAACCGTTCGTTGCCGTCCAACCACGGGTCGGACAACACGCCGGTCTCATAGACGGCGCGCGCAAACGCCGCGTAGTCGGCATACGTCACGGTGTCTGGTTCATCGGACATCAACAGGTTAGATGTCAAACTCATCAATTAAGTAGTTCCACTCCCAGCTTGCGCCTTTCAACTCTCTGTGACGAGAGCGGCGGCCGTTGCGGGTGCGCGCGGGATGTGTTGTAAAATCAGGGGCAATAGTTTAGTCAATATGTGTTCGGAACGAGGCTCTTAACCGGGCGCGCCTGTCTGAATGGGACGGCCGCTCGCGGAAAAAAGGAAGCACTGATCATGGCACAGGAAGCGACCGGGACGAAGGATGAGGGCGCCGCAGCCCGCACGCGCGTCGAGCGCGATTCGATGGGCGACATCGAAGTCCCGTCGGATCGTTATTACGGCGCACAGACGCAGCGTTCGCTCATTCATTTCAACATCGGGTTTGACACGATGCCGCGCGAGATGATCCGCGCGCTCGGCATCTTGAAGCAGGCTGCCGCGCTCGTCAACGAAGACCTCGGCAAGTTGCCGCCGGACAAGGCGCGTCTCATCGCGCGCGCCTGCGACGAAGTGATCGAGGGCAAGTTGGACGACCACTTCCCCCTGCGCGTGTGGCAGACGGGCAGCGGCACGCAGACCAACATGAACGCCAACGAGGTCATCTCGAACCGCGCCATCGAACTCGCGGGCGGCGTGCTCGGCAGCAAAGAACCCGTCCACCCGAACGACCACGTCAACATGTCGCAGTCGTCGAACGACACGTTCCCCACGGCCATGCACATCGCCGCCGCCGAGCGCATGAATAAACTCATCCCCGAAGTCGAGCGTCTGCGCGCGGCGATTGACGCGAAGGCGAAAGAGTATTGCGACGTGGTGAAGATCGGCCGCACCCACTTGCAGGACGCGACGCCCTTGACGGTCGGGCAGGAATTTTCCGGCTGGGCGAGCCTCGTCGAACGCGACATCGAACGCCTGCACATGACGCTGCCCGGCCTCTACGATCTCGCCATCGGCGGCACGGCCGTCGGCACCGGACTCAACGCGCACCCCGAATTCGCCGTGCGCGCCGCCGCGAAGATCGCGGAACTCACGGGGCTGCCCTTCAAGTCGCATCCGAACAAATTTGCGGCTCTTTCGGCGCACGACGAGATAGTCTTCGCGAGCGGCGCTTTGAAGACGCTCGCAGGCTCTCTGATGAAGATCGCGAACGACATACGCTGGCTCGCCTCGGGGCCGCGCGCCGGATTCGGCGAACTCATCCTGCCGGAGAATGAACCCGGCTCGTCAATCATGCCCGGCAAGGTCAACCCCACGCAATCGGAGGCCATGACGATGGTCGCCGTGCAGGTCTTCGGCAACGATGCCGCCGTCGGCTTCGCAGGCTCCCAGGGCAACTTCGAGTTGAACGTCTTCAACCCGGTGATGATCCACAACCTGCTCCACTCCATTCGCCTCATCACGGACGCCTGCCACGGCTTCGTTGACTACTGCGTCGCAGGCATCGAACTCAACCGCGAACAGATCAAGGCGCACCTCAACAACTCGCTCATGCTCGTCACCGCGCTCAATCCGCACATCGGCTATGACCGTGCGGCGCAGGTCGCCAAGAACGCGCACAAGCGTGGCATCTCCCTGCGCGAATCTGCCGTCGCCCTCGGCTTTCTGACGGGCGAGCAGTTCGACGAATACGTCAAGCCGGAAGAAATGACTCACCCTTGAAAACGTCGGGGCGAAGGGAAAGGGGGAAGCGGGAAAGTCGAAGAAAACAGCGCACGACGAATACCGTTCTCCCCTTTACCCCTTCACCTTTACCCTTTACCCGTTTGCCCCGATCCGCACATCCGCGCGCCTTCCGTTTGCATCTAAATATTCGCCCGCAGCGTACTACTTTGCAGGGCGCGCAGAGCGCAGATTGGGCGCTTGCGCAACGTTTCTCAAAGTGAGATAGTTTTCGTTTGCGGCGGGCGCACGGGTCGCGCCCATGTAGCTGAAGGTTGGCGGAGGGGGACGAAGAATGACTGTGGCAACTTTAACGAAAGCGCCTGTCCTGGAAGACTACTTCGGGTTGTCGGATGCGGAGTTGCACGAGCGCATCGAGGCGGCGCGGGGCACGCTCGGCGAACGTCTCGTCATCCTCGGCCACCACTATCAACGCGACGACGTGATCGCGCACGCGGACGTGACCGGCGACTCCTTCAAGCTCTCGAAGCTCGGCGCGGAGCGCAACGCGGCAGAGTTCATAGTCTTTTGCGGCGTGCATTTCATGGCCGAGTCGGCCGACATTCTCTCCGCGCCGCACCAGAAAGTTATTTTGCCCGACCTCGGCGCGGGCTGCTCGATGGCCGACATGGCCTCGGCCGAGCAGGTCGAGGACGCCTGGGATCAACTCGAAGCGGCGGGCATCCTCCGAGACTTCCGCGTGATGCCGATCACGTATATGAATTCGACCGCCGCGATCAAAGCCTTCTGCGGCAGGCACGACGGCGTGGTCTGCACCTCGTCGAACGCCGTGCCCCTTTTCGACAAGAGCTTGAAGGAAGCCGACAAGCTGTTCTTCTTCCCCGACCAACATCTGGGGCGGAACACCGGCGTCAAGTTCGGCATCCCGCTCGAACAGATGGTCGTGTGGGACCCGTTTCAGGAACTCGGCGGCAACACGGTTGAAGCCCTGCGCGGCGCGCGCCTCATTTTGTGGAAGGGACATTGCTCGGTGCATGGCCGTTTCCGCGAGTGGCACGTGGAGCAGGTGCGCAAAGAGACGCCGGGCATACGCGTGCTCGTCCACCCGGAATGCGTGCGCGAGGTGGTGGAGAAGTCAGACCTGAACGGCTCGACCGAGTTCATCATCAAGACGCTCGAAGACGCGCCCGCCGGTTCGTCGTGGGCTATCGGCACGGAAGTGAATCTGGTCAACCGTCTGATCGAACGTTTCCCGGACAAGCACATCCGCCTGCTCGCGCCCGACCTCTGCATGTGCGCGACGATGTACCGCATCGCGCCGCAGAACCTCGCGTGGGTTTTGGAATCACTGCTCGCGGGCGTTGTTCCCAACCAGATCACCGTGCCGGAAGAGACCGCACGCTGGGCGCGCGTCGCCCTCGATAGGATGCTCGCGATCAAGTAAAGATATTGCGGCATGCGGATTTCGGATTGCGGATTAAAAGGCACTCGCTTCTTTAATCCGCAATCCGAAATCCGCATTCCGCAATATCTTTACTTGATCGCGAGCATCCTATCGAGGGCGACGCGCGCCCAGCGTGCGGTCTCTTCCGGCACGGTGATCTGGTTGGGCACGACGCCCGCGAGCAGCGATTCCAAAACCCACGCGAGGTTCTGC
>DATHAZ010000182.1:0-3904 GCA_035296445.1 Pyrinomonadaceae bacterium
GATGCGGCGAACTCGATTGCGACGGTTGTGTCAACGCGCGTGCTCTCGCCCGGCATGGCAGTCATGTGGGCGGCCTTCTTCAACTTCATCGCCTTCGCCGTCCTCGGCACGCGCGTCGCCAAGACCATCGGCGGCGACCTCATCGAGATCAGGCTGATCCAGGAAGACCAGCGGCTCTACGTGCTCCTGGCCGCCCTGCTCGGCGCCGTCATCTGGAACTTGATCACGTGGTATCTCGCCCTCCCCACGTCGAGTTCGCACGCGCTCGTCGGCGGCTACGCGGGCGCGGCCATCGCCGCCTACGGCGGCTTCGAGGGGTTGTTGAAGCCCGAAGGCTGGATCAAAACGCTCGTCTTCATCATCGCCTCGCCGCTCATCGGCATGACGCTCGGCCTCATCATGATGGTCGCCGTCTTCTGGATTTTCCGCCGCGCGACGCCGAACCGCGTGGACAAACTTTTCCGGCGCGGGCAACTAGCCTCCGCCGCCGCTTACTCGCTCGGCCACGGCGGCAACGACGCGCAGAAGACGATGGGCATCATCACCATCGTGCTCGTCACAAGCGGCATGCTGGAAGCGGGCGCGGGTGGGAAACTTCCCGAAATTCCGCTCTGGGTTGTCTTGGCGGCGCACGCCGCCATTGCCGCCGGGACGCTTTCGGGCGGCTGGCGCATCGTCCACACGATGGGGTCGAAGATCACCAAACTCAAACCCGTCGGCGGCTTCTGCGCCGAGACGGCCGGGGCGTTGACGCTCTTCGGCGCGACGCTCGCGGGCATCCCCGTCTCCACCACGCACACGATCACGGGCGCCATCGTCGGCGTCGGCGCGACGCGTCGCCTGTCGGCCGTCAAGTGGGGCGTCGCGGGGCGCATCGTCTGGGCGTGGGTCTTGACCATCCCCCTCGCGGCCATAATCGCCGCGCTCTCGTTCTTCATCATCCGCTTGATTGACCGTCTCGCATAGGGCAAACTTTCGATTAATTGATACGGTCTGTCCGGCAGCCGTTAACATAAATTTAAAGTCGCGTTCAGGTGCGTGTAACAGCGTCCCGGTATCCTCGGACTCTTCTTTCGAGTCCTAAACTTCCGAGGAGACTGACGATGTTGATCACCCAAAAGACGACGCGCCGCCGCAGTAGCGGCAACGTCGCGTTCACTGTCCTGCTTGCCGGCGTATTGGCGTTTGCCGCCGCATGCAGCGGCGAGCGCGCCGACAGCACGACGGCGGGCGCGGGCGGCGGGACGGTTCGCCTGCTGGGCGCGGGCGCGACTTTTCCCAACCCGCTCTACCAGAAGTGGCTGAGCGAATACAGCAAGGTCAACCCGAAGGCGGAGATCAATTACCAGTCCATCGGTTCGGGCGGCGGCATCCAGCAGATTCAATCGCAGACGATTGATTTCGGCGCGTCCGACGCCCCGATGAGCGACGAGGATTTGAAGAAAGCGCCGGGCGAACTCCTGCACATCCCGACCGTGCTCGGCGCGGTCGTCATCACCTACAACTTGCAGGGCATCGCCGCCCCCCTGCGCTTCTCGCCGGACGTGATCGCGGACATCTTCCTCGGCAAAATCAAGAAGTGGAACGACCCGCGCATCGTCGCCGACAATCCCGGCGCGCAGTTGCCCGCCACCGACATCTCCGTCGTCCACCGTTCTGACGGCAGCGGCACGACCGCCGTCTTCACGGACTATCTGGCGAAGGTCAGCCCGGAATGGAAGACGAAGCCGGGCGCGGGCAAGTCAATTGATTGGCCGGTGGGCATCGGCGGCAAGGGCAACGAAGGCGTGTCCGGCCAGATCAAGCAGACGCCGAACACCATCGGCTACGTCGAACTCGCCTACGCCGTGCAGACGAAGCTGCCCGTCGCGCTCATCAAAAACAAGTCCGGCAACTTCGTCGCGCCATCGCTCGAAGCGACCACGGCCGCCGCCGCCGAAAGTCTCGCCACGACGCCCGCAGACCTGCGCGTCTCGATCACCGATCCGGCGGGCGCAGAGGCTTACCCGATTTCGAGTTACACCTACATCCTCGTCTATAAAGATCAGAAGGACGCAACGAAGGGCAAGGCGCTCGTGGATTTCCTGTGGTGGGGGATTCACGAGGGGCAGCAAGTCACCAAAGACCCGCAGTATCCTTACGCCGCGCTCCCCCCCCAGATCGTCGAGAAGGCTTCGACCTTGCTCAACTCGATCACTTCGGGCGGTAAGACGCTCAGAAGCTAAAGTCGTCAGTTGTCCGTAGTCAGTTGTCAGTTGTTTCGTGCCGCGCGATCTTGAATGATTCATTTACAGTTTGACGCTCGTCGAGCACATGCCACGGACAACTGACTACGGACAACTGACAGCATTTTTATGAGTAACCCGCAGCCAACCCTGCCGACGCCCTCCGCCGCCTACGGCGCGCACGCGCGCGCGTGGAACTGGCGGCGCGCGCTGTCGCCGACGGGCAACACGGGCGACGCCGTGTTTCGCGCGGCATTGTTCGGCTGCGCGCTCACGGTGCTGCTCATTGTCGGCGCGATGATCGCGGCGATGGCCTCGAACTCGCGCCTGTCTTTGCGTGAGTTCGGTTTCGGCTTTTTGACCAGTAGCGAGTGGAATCCGGTGACGGGACGTTTCGGCGCGCTCCCCTTTATCTACGGGACGGTCGTTTCGTCTCTGCTCGCGCTCCTGATCAGCGTGCCGATCTCGCTCGGCGTCGCCGTCTTCCTCGTCGAACAAGCGCCGCGTCGCCTCGCGCGCCCGATCACGTTTCTCGTCGAACTTCTGGCCGCGATTCCTTCGGTGGTCTACGGGCTGTGGGGCATCTTCGTGCTCGCGCCGCTCCTGCGCCAGTACGTCGAGCCGCCCCTGCAAAAATGGTTCGGCTGGCTGCCGTTCTTTCAAGGTCCGATCACCGGCATCGGGTTATTCACGGGCGGGATCATTCTCGCCATCATGATCACGCCGATCATCTCGGCGGTGGTGCGCGACGTGCTCGACGCCGTGCCCGTCACGCAGCGCGAGGCCGCGCTCGCGCTCGGCGCGACGCGCTGGGAGACGACGCGCGTCGTCTTAGCCAACGGCGGCCCCGGCATCGCGGGCGCGATCATTCTCGGTTTGGGGCGCGCCATCGGCGAGACGATGGCCGTCACGATGGTCATCGGCAACCGCGCGCAGATCAGCGCGTCGCTGTTCGAGCCGTCGTACACCATCGCCTCCGTCATCGCCAACGAGTTCACGGAGGCGACCGAAGCGATCTACCTGAGCGCGCTCGTCGAACTCGGGCTCATCCTCTTCCTCGTCACGTTCATCATCAACGCCGCCGCGCGCTTCCTCGTCTGGAGCGTCACGCGCTCGACGAGCGGCACGGCCAGAGCATGAAATAAGTTTCAGGTTTCAGGTTTCAAGTTCAAGAACCTCAGACCTGAAACTTGAAACCTGAAACTTGAAACCTTATGCCGACGATGCACACGAGACGCTACGCGACCAACGCCGTGATGACGACGTTGACGGCCGCGTGCGCCTTCTTCGCCGTCGTCGTGCTCGTGCTGATTCTCGGCTACATCGCGTATCGCGGCATCGGCGCGATCAGCTTTCAGTTTCTGGTCGAGACGCCGAAGCCCGTCGGCGAAGGCGGCGGCATCGGCAACGCCATCCTCGGCACTTTGATCCTGCTCGGGATGGCGTGCGCCGTCGGCATGCCCTTCGGCATCGCCACGGGAATTTATCTCGCTGAGTACGGGGCGGGACGCTTCGCCTCGCTCGTGCGCTTTCTGACGGACACGCTGACGGGCATCCCCTCGATCCTCGTCGGCGTCTTCGTCTACACGATCATCGTGCTGCCGATGAAGCAATTTTCGGCGATGGCGGGCGGCATCGCGCTCGCCGTCATCATGATCCCCATCGTCGCCCGCACGACC